>CAZFQG010000114.1:0-20813 GCA_964520785.1 uncultured Planctomycetaceae bacterium
AGTACATCGAGCAGGGAGATATCCGCCAACTGGGAGCCGGGCTGGGTATTACTCCGAAGAAACTCGCGCTCCAGGAGCTTCAGGGAATCGCCATCGCCACGATGTATTGCCCCAGCCGCCGCGCGGCGGAACCGACGAGGCCCAAATCGCACTGGGCGCCGATCAACGCGTTCTACTCCTATCCGACGCCCGTCGCGAAGACCGACTATGCCGCCTCCTGCGGTAACCCATCGGTGGCCGATATCTTCAGCGGCCCCAGCACGCTGAACCAGGGCCTTGATCCGAATTACGCCTGGCCCTCGTTGGACCAGCACGGCGGGCACGACAAGGGCGTCTGTCACCAGCGGAGCATGGTGAGAATCGGCGAAGTCTCGGATGGGACCAGCAACACCTACATGGTCGGCGAGAAGTATCTGGTTCCCACCAGCTACGACGGCCAACCTGAGAGTAGCGGTAGTCCCGAGTACGACATGGGCGATAACGAGGTCGTTTATACCGGATACAACCGCGATTTCCACCGCTCGACCTACCGGCCTCCAGTGCAAGACACCTATGGATACGTCGATGCCTATGGTACCATGTTCGGAAGCGTTCATGCCGGTGGGTTCAACATGGCGATGTGCGACGGTTCGGTCCGTACCATTTCGTACGAAATCAACCATGTCACGCACATCAACCTGGGCAACAAGTCCGACGGCAACGTGATCGACAAGAAAGAACTGGAGTAACCGGACTTTCCACACGAGAAGGGCCGGAACGAGAGAAACGCCCCTGGATTCATCCCACCGCGTTCCTTGCACCGCAACGCGGGCGCGGTGGGACGGGTCCGCTTTTTTGAACTTGAGGATTTGCCATGCCGAGACTATTCGCCTGCACGATCGTTTTGTCGATGCTGACCACCATGAGCCACGCCCAGATCATTTGCGCCCACCGCGGAGCGTCTTACGACGCGCCGGAGAACACGCTCGCCGCGTTCCGGCTCGCCTTCGAACAGGGGGCGGACGCCGTCGAGGGGGATTTTTACCTGAGCAAGGACGGGCGGATCATGTGCTTCCACGACGGCGACCTGAAGCGGACCGCCAAGCAGCCGGGCCGGATTCGCGACTACACGTGCGAGGAACTCAAGCAGTTCGACGTCGGGGAATGGAAGGCCGCCAAATACCGGGGCGAACGGATCCCCACCCTCGAGGAGGTGATCGACGTCATCCCACCGGGGAAGAAGTTTTACATCGAACTGAAGACCGGTCCGGAGATCGTCGCCCCGTTGGTGGAAGTCTTGGAAGCGAAGAAGGACCGCCTGAAGCCGGAACAGATCGTCATCATCTGCTTCAACCAGGAGACGTGCGCCGAGTGCAAGAAGCAGCTCCCGGACCTCAAGTGCCACTGGCTCGTCGGGGCCAAGGTGGAAGAGGACGCGAATCCGGGCACGCGGATCGTCCCGACGGCCGAATCGGTCGTGGAGACGGTAAAGGCGCTGGGAGTGGACGGCGTCGGACTCGGCGTGGGAGCCGAACGGCGATTCGGCCGGATTACGCAAGGACTGAAGGACGCCGGCGTCGAGTTCCACCTTTGGACACTTAACGATCCGGCCGTGGCCGCGTATTTCCTGCAATACGGCCCCTTCGGGATCACCACCGACCGGC
This sequence comes from uncultured Planctomycetaceae bacterium, assembly GCA_964520785.1. Classification (GTDB taxonomy): domain Bacteria; phylum Planctomycetota; class Planctomycetia; order Pirellulales; family Thermoguttaceae; genus CAZFQG01. The sequence continues at coordinate 1,644 of CAZFQG010000114.1, forward strand.
CCAGGTTCATGCGGGACAACCTGCCGGAACTGAAGTGAACCGCCGCAAGGAATAGTACCGTGCCTCGTGGTCCCCTCGCGGGCACGCCGACGAAACAGCTTCGCGATTCGACGGTACCATTCCTCGCGACGCGGCGCACCGGCGCCGCTCTCATTTCACCGTATTGCGCAGCACGCCCACGCCTTCGAGTTCGATCTCCACGACGTCGCCCGGCTTGAGCGGGGTGGTGGTGCCGGGCGTGCCGGTGTAGATCAGATCTCCCGGTTCGAGCGTCATGTGCCGGCTTGCCCAGCTTACCAGGGCGGCGACCCCGTGTTCCATCCGGCTGGTGCGTTCGCTCTGTTTGACCTCCCCGTTCACTCGCGCCTGCAAGAGCAGATCGTCGTAGTCGATGCCGGAAACGATAAATGGTCCGCAAGGGCCGAATGTATCCGACCCCTTGGCGCGCCACCACTGAACGTCGTTCCTCTGCCAATCCCGAGCACTAACGTCGTTCCCGCAGGTCACGCCGAAAACGTAGTCCATCGCCTTTTCCAGGGGCACGTCCTTGGCCCGCTTTCCGATGACGATCACGAGTTCGGCTTCGTGGTCCACGCGTTCGGACCCCTCGGGCAGGACGATCTCTTCGCCGGTGGCGATCAAGCAAGAGGGAGGTTTTAGAAAAATTTCCGGGCGCACTCGGGCCGGCTGATCGCCCAGATGACTCTTGTAGTTGCCCGCGACGGCCAGAACTTTCGTCGGCCGAGCGGGGACGAGGAGGGTGACCTCGCCGAGGGGATAGGTCTTGTCGGTCGTTTCCCAGGATCCGAAGAGGTCTCCGTCGACGACACGGACTTGCTCCCCGTCGACAATCCCGTAGGCGACGCAATCGCCGGCCCGAAATCGGACGTACTTGGTCATCTCGCTCTCCGCGGCAAAGGCTTGGTGATGAAGGAGGCTCGAAAGCCCGAAGAGAACAAGGATAATGAATGGTCGACGCATGTCAAGGTTCCTCGATTTCGATTGGAGAAAACTGAATCTATATATACGATCCGCGGATGGCGGCCGGCGGCGGCCCGGCGCCGGCGTTGGAAAGCGCGCGAATCCGGGTGGGGCCGGTCCTCGCCGGGAACGTCACTCTCGCACGACGGTGACGCCGGCCGGCGCCTCTATCTTGGATTCCACTGTTCCGTCGGGACGTTTCTCATGGCGGACCCTCACGATTCCGAAGGGGGTGGGGAAGGTCCCCTCGGCCCATTCGAGATCGCCCAGGTGGGGCACGACGCGGATCGTCTTGCACCCCGGCTCAACCGGGCAGATGCCGAGGACGTGTTCGCTGAGCCAGGCGGTGGGACCGGAGGCCCAGCCGTGGCTGAGGCTGTGGCGGAGGCCCTTATAGCAGTAATTGCCGTAATCGGCGTGGACGTCTTTTTTCCCCTCGGGAACGATTTCGTCGATTCTCGCGGCACCCTCGGTCCACTCGATATCAAAATCTTCCCAGAAGGTCGTTGCCCCGAGGTCGAGCATGGCGCCCCAGTATTCGCGGATGCAATCGAGGCAGCCCTGGACGTCTCCCGCCTTGGCCCTGGCCTGCAAGACGTAGTATCCGTAGAACGTCGACATCCGTTTCACGCCGTCGACCGCCATGACTTGACGGTTCATTTCGCCGGCGTCGGCAAGCCCGGCGAGGGCCATCAGCGCGGCCGCCTGCTTGCTCTCGCCATGGTCCGGAACATGCCTGCGCAGCCGCGACACAGCCTCTTGGCACTTCTTCTTCAGGGGCGCATCACCGAGCGTACCGGCCATGTCGGCGCCCGCCTCCAGGGTGAGAATCAATAGCGATTGCAGCCCCGCGTGGATCGCCGTCGGGTTGGAGCTGGACGGCCAGTCGAGAAAGCGGTGCGGCGGGAGGGTTTCCCTGCCTTCGGAATCGATATGCTCGATCAACTGCGCCAGCAGCCCGGCGAGGTAGGCGTGCTGCTCCTTCAGATAGTTTTCGTCGCCGTGGTAACGGTACAAGGTATGGTGAATAATGGCCCACCACATCGAGTAGGAGCTGATACCGTTCATCCATTCCGGCAAGGGGGTCTCGTCGCGGATCAGGTCGAGGCTCTTCCGGACGACGTCGACGTCGCCGAAGACCGTGTTGATCGTCATCGTCTCCGGATGCATGTCTCCGATCCAGACGAGGCGGTCCCGTTTGAATCCGTCCCAGACGTAGTCCTGCATGTTCAAATGAACCGTATAGGCGCCGACGTCCCAAATCCGGTTGAGTCGCTCATCGCTGCAGCGGAACGCGCCCTTGTATTCGAGATCGCGGTAGAGGAAGACGCCGCGGACGGCGGCGATCTGGACGAAGCTGTCTTCGTCGACCAGGTCGATCCGCGCGAACCGGAAACCGGTGTTGCCGATCTCATGGGTTCCCAGCCAGGGGACGAGGCACGTCTGGTCGCGGATCGCGTGGTCGTTCGTCGCGGTCGACTCGCCGCCGACGTCGCTCATCGCCTCGCTCACCGACTCGCCGAAACGGACGCGGACGCGGACCGGCTTGTTGTCCTTCGAGCCGCACACGGCGATTTGCACGCCGCCGTGCAGGGCGCAGCCGAAATCGACGAGCACGCCCGGCGCCGCCCCGTCGTTGCGCAACGTGCAGGCCGCCTTGTTCCCCAGCGTAATCTGGCCGCTAAACGGCGCAAGCCACTGTTCGGGGTTTTCCACCCGGGCCCGGTCGCCGTTCTCGGTCGTCCAGACGATCCGCTCCGGACGGACATACCGGCGGACCCTCGGGTCGGCGTCGGAGCGTGGGGCGAGTTCTTCGGCGACCGGCGGCGGCAGAGGCGCATCGCCGGCGAAGGCGGAAAAGGCAAAGGCAAAGGCAAAGAAGGCGAGCGACGGCGCAAATGCGCGGAGGTGGAAGCGGTTCATGGTGGGGAAGCTCCTGGAGGGGTGGAATTCTCGCAAGGCCGTTAACTTAGCCTAATTTATCCAGGGAGTAAAGTCAAACAAGGGGCCGGGCGCCAGGTACGGCCGAGGGGATGGGCCGGCCGGTGCCATTCGCCGGGCAAAGTCAATCCGTACGGTTTACCCAGTCTCCCTCGTCCGAAGCTGGAGACCGATGGGGGGGTGGAAGCCGCGATCCCCTTGAAGGTTTATTACATCTCCGGGACGGATGCGGACGAATCAAAGGATGACGGCTTTCATCCGTTTTCCATTTGTCGCCGGCGGTTGGCAACCGTTTCGGGGCGAGGAACCGGGTGCGCCGCCGATTCCGATCATCCGCTGGAACGTTTTCGTCGCGCGACGCGATTCGGGGGGTGTCGATATTATAGAAACACCGTGAGGATTCCTTTCATGGCCATGTCCCTGCGCCTTCTGACTTTCGTCATTTGGACCACTCTCCTGCTTCCCTCGACGCCGCTTGGCGCGCAAGAGCCGGTTCCCGGCAACCCGGTCGCGGCAAGGATCGGACAACTGGAGGAGCAAACCGAGCTGCTTCAGGCACAGATCAGGGCACTCAAGGAACGCCAACTCCAGTTGGAGCGGCTCCCGGCGGTCAACACGACCGGCGACCCGGGGGTAACGATGGAGCAGGTCCGCGGCGAGATCAAGAAGGCGGCCTGGAAGAAGGGAGATCTGACGGTCACGCCTTACGGCATTCTCTGGGGTTCGGCGGTTTGGGAGACCCAGCGGAGTTTTCCCGGCGCATACATCCTTTGGATGGATTCGTTTTCGACCAACAACGAGGATGCCAGCTATTTCGACGCGAGATCAACGCGGCTTGGTCTGGATTTGGCGGGGCCGCAATTCAGATGGTGTCCCGAGACGAAGGTCACCGGCAAGGTGGAATTCGACTTCCAGTCTTCCGCCGGACCCCGGCTCAACCAGGGTACGGTTTTATTGCGGCACGCCTACATCAAGGTCGACAACGGAGATAGCGCGATTCTGTTCGGCCAGTACTGGGATACGATTTCCCCGCTGTACCCCAACATGCTCGGTTACATTCCGGCGTGGGGTTCCGGCAACATCGGTTACCGCCGTCCCCAGCTCCGGTACGACCGCAATATCGCGTTTAGCGACTATTTGATGTTCAAGTCGCAAACGTCGCTGAATCTCGCCACGAACTGGGATTTCAACACGGACCCGACGGTGATCGGCCAAACGGCCGGATGGCCCGTCTTGGAAGGGCGTTGGGCGTTGCAGTTCGGTGAACGGACGGGACCGTACGCGTTGCCGAAGGAGATCGGTTTCTCGGCCCATATCGGCGAGGAGATCTACGACATTCGCGCCACCGGAGGGCGTCCGGCGATCGACAACCTGGCACGGCGAACCTGGTCGGCGAACGTCGATATCAGCTTTCCGATTACGCAACGGCTGAAGGTTCAAGCGGAATTCTTCACCGGCGAGAACCTCTCCACGTATCTCGGCGGTATTCTCCAGGGGCTCAATCCGATCACGTTCAACGGCATCCGGACGACCGGCGGCTGGGTCGAAGCGGGCTACTACTGGACGCCGAGCTTCCACACGCACGTCGGTTACGCCATCGACGACCCGTTCAACCAAGATCTTGCCGCGGGGCAGCGAAGTTATAACCACCAGATATTCGCCAACGCGGTGTACGACATCACCAAGAAATGGCTGGTCGGTCTGGAGGTCAGTTCGTGGAAGACGTACTACATCGACCGGCGGCCCGGCGAAGGCGTCCGGTTCGAGTTCGTGTCGAAGTACGCGTTCTAACGGTTTTCGAGACGGCGTTCGGCTTCCGCGACCATTTCGGCGGCCCACGGCTTGTCACCGTAGAGGGTGACGACCGCTTCATAGACCCGCGCGGCGGCCTGGGGATCGGTTTTCCCGACTTCGGCCGCCGATTCCAGTTGGGCGCGAATCAAATCCAGTTGCGATTGCGCCCGCGCCGCGAGCCGTTTTTCGAGTTCCTCGACCCGGCGCCGAGCCAATTTCACGTACTGGGCGTTGGGACCCGATTGCTCGCCCCCGGTCCCGTAAAGGTCGACGATCGCCTTGAGCTTCACCAGACCGGCCTCGGGGGAGATCTGAATCAGTTGAAGAGCTTCGAGGAAATCGTGGTGGATCGGCAATTGAGTCTTGGTCGACGACGACCCTCGTGCGTTCCGCTCCAGTTTCCGCTCCAGGCGGTGGAGATCGATTTCGTTGGTGTACCGCCGCAGGAGCTTGGCGCGTGAATCATTGGGATAGGTCGTCAAGAACTCCCGGATGTCCTTTTCCGCGTCCAGCAACGACTGAGTCGATCCGTCCTCCGTCGTCGCCTGAATCCGCGAGAAGAGCCCGTCCGGGCTGGGTGGCTGTAAGGCATACCAAACCGCGAATCCGACCGCCAGAAGCGAGGCCGCCAATATCCACGTTTGGATCGAAATAAGGGGGTTGGATTCCTCGGGCGCGTCACCCGACGCGAACTGGTCCAGTTCCTCCTCCTTGACCAGGGTGAAGCGCGTCGCGCCGGGCTCGGTCCGGGTCCGTTGCTCCGGCGGAACCTCCGCCATTCGGGGCACGTCCTCGGAAACGCACGTCAGCTCCGGTTCCTCCGAGGGCGGTCCTGGAACGGGTGGTCCGACCGCCGCGTCGCGCGTCTCCCCAACCGGAATCTCCTTTCCGAATGAACGGGTTCGCGGCAGGTTCCGAGGCTTCGACGCGGGCCCCAGTTCGAAATCGCTCTCTTCCGGGTCTTCCGACACACCCGGAATAATCTCCACGGTGTCTTCCACGCTACGCAACTGCCGGAGGAGGACCAGGGCGTTCGGATAGCGATCGTCCGGAGACTTCTGAAGCAACCGATCGATCACCTGCGCCAACGGCACCGGGACGGACGGGACAAGCCGCTTCACCGAGATCGGTTGCTCCTCGCGGTGTTTCCGGAGCATTTCCGCGAGGGACCGGGCCTGGAACGGCGGGCGCCGCGCCAGACAGGCATACATCACGGCGCCCAGGCTCCACAAATCGGCGCGGGGGTCGATCGGGCGCCCCTCCGCCTGCTCCGGTGCCATGTAATCGACCGTTCCGATGACGCTCCCCGGAGAGGTCATCTGGCTGATCCCGAAAAGCCTCGCGATCCCGAAGTCGGACAGTTTCGCGACGCCATCCACGGAAACGAGGATATTCGCCGGCTTGATGTCGCGGTGGATGATTCCCCGGTCGTGGGCGTGCTTGAGGGCTTGGGCGAGTTCCTTGCTGAACCGCAGCACGGAGGGCCAGTCGAACCGGCGGCCCGCTTTGATGAGCTGATCGATACTTTGGCCTTCCACCAACTCCATGGCGAAAAACAGCTCTTCTCCCTGGTGTCCAAAGCCCAGCAGCCGGACGATATTGGGATGCCGCAGCCGCCGGAGGGTCTCGATCTCCGCCTCGAAACGGCGACGGAAATCGGCGTCGTGGCCCAACCGCGAAGGGAGCATCTTCAAGGCGACCTTTTCATCGCTGTCGACGTCCCTCCCCTCGTAGACCACCCCCATCCCTCCGCGACCCAAAGCGCGGATGATCTCGTAAGGACCAAGCTGTTCCGGAAGGTTGCCAGGCATCAATAATCCACGGGTGAAGATAAAAAACGGCAATCGCCTCGCTTGCCCCTCCAGCGGCGTTCGTGCCACACGCTTCGCGGAGTCAGCCCGGCGCGAAAGGTCGGACGGGCAACCCGGTAACCGAGTCGGGCGACGCGCGATGGATATTCACGACTATAGCCGAAACCCGGAAAAAAACAAGTATCCACCCCCACGGCCTTCTGAACCGGCGTTTACGTGCACCGACATTTCTGGTCTACTACCCGTTTCCGGCGGAGAGGATTTTTCCGCATGGAAATCGATACCGAACCGGCCGTGGCGCCGGCCCTTCCGAGAACCTCAGTTCTTCCTCCGTTCACGTTACCAACCCATGCGGTTTCCATTTTCGCTCACGAGGAGCATTACCGGCTATCTGATGCGGCAAAGGATTCGGGGAAATCGGCGGTTTCCCCTGGTCCTCATGCTTGAACCGCTTCACGCGTGCAATCTGCGGTGCGCCGGTTGCGGACGGATCCGCGAATACGCCGACACCGTGCATCGACGGATGACGGTCGAGGAGTGCCTTTCGGCGGTTGATGAATGCGGCGCGCCGGTCGTCAGCGTTTGTGGAGGGGAGCCGCTGATCCATGGCGATCTCCCGGAACTTCTCGCGGAGATTCTCGGGAGAAGGAAGCACGTCTATCTTTGCACCAACGGCTTGCTTCTGGAAGAGAAGGCGGCCGTGTTGCCGCGCGACCCGAGACTCTACATCAACGTTCACCTCGACGGCATGGAGGCCTCGCACGACGTGTCGGTGTGCAAAAAGGGCGTTTTCGCCGCGGCCGTCAGGGGAATCAACGCGGCCCGAGGACTGGGATTCCGGGTCTATACGAACACGACGGTCTACAAGCGGACGGACATGAACGAGATCGCCGTTCTGTTCGGCTATCTCAGCGAGCTGGGCGTCGATGGATTCATGCTCTCCCCGGCTTTCGGGTATGCCGCCGTCGAGGATGACGACGGAAAGCCGGCCGAAGACCTCTTTCTCATCCGGGAAGAAGTCCATGCAAGATTCCGAGAGGCGGAAGCGTTGTTGGGAGACCACAGACTTACCGCGTCGCCCATTTTCATGGATTTTCTCACCGGCCGGCGCGCTTTGACCTGTGCCGCCTGGGCGAATCCGACACGGAATATCCGAGGATGGAAGGGACCCTGCTACCTGCTCACCGACGCGCACTACGGTACGTACGCGGAGTTACTCGAATCGACGGATTGGGAATCACTCGGCCCGGGGAAGGACCCCCGGTGTGCCAACTGCCTTACGCACTGCGGATTCGAACCGGCCGCCGTTCTCGAAGCCAATCGCCACGTGCGCGACATGTTCCGTATGGCCGTCTGGCAAATGCGCTAGGTCCCCCCGGCGACCGAGCCGGGCCGGGCGGCCGTTCCCCCAGTTCAACCGCGTCTCGCCTCGGGGCTCGCCTGTGCCGAAGCTTTGCGCGCCGGCCGCCTTTCGCGTCGGAGAGATCGCTCTCGTTCACCTCCTTGACCTATACTTTGTTAGGTCGCACCCTCTGGCGGGGCCACCTTGCGGCAACGGCCGCTTCGCTGTCACAACCGCGCATTCGATAAGACCGCAACCTGACGCATCACGAAACCTAGGCAGCATAAAATTCAATGGGTTTTATTCGAAAATTCAAGGTAGCTGGCTTCATTCTTCTCGTGATTTGCCTGGAAATGGGGGGGATGATCCTGTTTTTCCCCAGTACGGGGGGCGGCGCGTCCGAACATCCGGAGGCCGAGGAAGCCCCGGCCAAGATCGCGGATGAGGTCCCGAGCAAGCTCGAGTCAATCGTGACCGAGTTGGGCGAGTCACCCCTCTCGGAAGAGCGGGCCCAATTGGTCGAGGTGGACTTGGGTGAGTTCGCATTAACGACCTTCCAGCCGACCTCGAACACCACGCTCCGGATTGATTTCCACCTCTATGGGGCGGTTGACAAGGCTCAGTTTGAGGACTTCAGTGTTCTCTATGAAGAAAAAAGGCACCGTTTTCGGGACCAAGTGCTGGCCATTTTCCGAAAATCCGAGATTACCGACCTCACGGACGCCGGGTTGGGCTTGATCAAAAGGAAGATTTTAGCGAAAACTAAGACCCTTTTTGGAAGAGACTGTCTGCGCGAGATCATTTTCAGCGACTTCTCTTTCATGGAACAATAGGCTTCGCCGTGCATGGTGGAACCACGCGGTTCGCCGTGACACGCCGAGGAACGGCCCTCCGGCATCATTGGGAAAGGATTCCCTCATGGGCGAAAACGCTGAAAACCAAGACGCCGCTCCCCAAACCCGATCTGCCCCCCAAATGGAAGAAGACGGCGATGCGCTTTTGGGGCAAGATGAAATCGAAAAGCTCTTAGCCGCGAGCCTGGAAAACAAACCCGACTCCAAGGGGGATGAACCGGCTGCGTCCAAGGACTCGGAATCCGCGAAGGAATCTCAGGTCAGCGCGGATGAAATTCCTTCGCCACGGGCGGCGGGCTCCGCGGCTTCGGCGGAAGGGATCGCCCCCGGCGATTTGGAGTACCTTTTCAATCAGGCGGAGCGGGCTTTGCGGTCGCTCGATTCTCCTTCGGAAGACGGGCTTCCCCCCGGCGTGCAACCCTTCGAGTTGGAGCCGTTCGGCGGTGCTCCGCCATCGTCGGAGATGGCCACCATTGACGTGATCCGCGACGTCGAGCTGAACGTACGGATTGAACTCGGCCGCACCCAGCTTCAGATCGAAGACGTCTTGAAACTCCGGAGGGGAGCGGTGGTCCCCCTCGATAAACTGGCGGGCGATCCGGTCGATATCTTCGTGAACGAACGCCTGATTGCAAGGGGGGAGATTCTCGTCCTCAACGACAATTTCTGCGTCCGGGTCACGGAACTCGTCGCGGAACGTGCGATCGCCTGAGAAACGATCGGGAAAAACGTAGACCTTTTCATCCCCTAAGTAGCGAGGAAGTGCAAGGATGCCTCCGACCGCACGAATCGGCAGTCTTCTTCTGGCCGCGGCGATGACCGCGCAGGCGGTCCCCTGCCGCGCGCAGGTGTACGTTCCGGAACCGAACGATGGGCCAATGACCCGCGTCTGGCTCGATGCGCAAAAGGGGGCGCCGGCGATCGGGAAACCCAACTCCGGTTGGGAAGGACGCGATCCTTCAGCTCCGGAGGAACGGCTGCCCGCGGTCGAGTCGTCCGATTCACCGCCGTCGTCGGCAACGAACTCCGGCGCCGCGAAGGAGACCGACCCACTCGTGACGAACGTCTCGCACGAGGAGGCGGTTCCGGATCAAGATACCGCTTCGGGGGGAGAAATCATCGAGCCGAAGCTTCTGCGGTCCGCCAACGCCATTCCCCTGCGCCGGCCCGACGGATCCGGCGAATCGCTCGAGACGTCCGCATCGTCCGGTGGGTTTGGACTCTCCGGTTGGATCACCGTGGGGAGCAGCCTTGCGGCCGTTCTGGGACTGTTCTTCGTATTCGCTTGGTTCATGCGGCGTTCCGGCGGCGGAGTACCGAGCGCTCTTCCAAGAGAGGCGGTCGAGGTCCTGGGGCGTTCCCCACTCGGCGGCAACCGGCAAATGCAGGTCATCCGTTTCGGAAACAAGGTCGTCTTAGTCGCCGTCTCCCCGGAACACGTGGAGACGCTCGCCGAAATCAACGACCCCGTCGAGGTGGAACACCTGATCGGTCTGTGCAAACGAGCCCTTCCGGGCAGTGCCTCGCTTGCTTTCCAGAAGGCCTTCCGTGACCTGGAGCGTACGAGTGCCTGACGCCATCGTCCAAAGCGGTCGCTTCTCCAATCGGCCGGTCCGCACGGCATTGCACGGCGGATTGGTGTTTTTCGCCGTGGTGTGGTGCCTGGCGGGCCTCCGGGCCCCCGCGGCGGCGCAGGAATCACGAAGCGGCGAAGCTTCGAGGAGCGCCTCCGCCGCGGATGGCGGTTCCGCTTCCTCGGAGAACAGCTTCGCCAATCAGCCGCTGGAACTGAGTTTGCCCGAAGGACTCTCCGCCGGGCCAGAGGGCTGGGCCAGTCCCGAGGGGCTCAGTTCGACCCTGCAAGTCATGCTGCTGCTGACGGTGTTGAGCCTGGCTCCGGCCATTCTGATGATGACGACCTGCTTCGTCCGGCTCGTCATTGTTCTGAGTCTCGTCCGTCAGGCGGTCGGAACACAGCAGCTCCCACCGAGTCAGGTCATCACGACGCTGTCGTTATTCGTGACGCTGTTGATCATGATGCCGGTCTGGAAGGAGGTTTACGACACGGCGGTCGTCCCCTACACGAATAGGGAGATCACCGGCGAGGAAGCGTGGACGAACGGGATAGGACCAATCCGGGACTTCATGGTCCTGCAAATCGAACGGACCGGGAATACGCAGGATGTCTGGCTTTTTCTCCGTTACGCGAACGTCGAGGAGGAGCCGCAAAGCTACGAGGAAGTTCCTTTGAGGGTATTGCTTCCGGCTTTCATGCTCAGCGAACTGAAAACGGCGTTTTTGATCGGGTTTCAAATATATCTTCCGTTCGTCATCGTGGACATGGTGATCGCCGCGGTCATGGTATCGATGGGAATGCTGATGCTTCCGCCGGCGATGATTTCCCTCCCCTTCAAACTGCTGCTTTTCGTCTTGCTTGACGGATGGTACCTCGTCGTCGGAATGCTGATGGAGAGTTTCCAGCTTTACACGTAGCCGTTCGCGTTGCCTTGAAGAAGGACGATGAACCATGGAAGTACAACAAGCCGTCGATCTGGGACGACACGCGCTTTGGACGGCCCTGCTAATTGGTGCCCCGGTCCTCACCGCGGGCCTGCTTGTCGGCCTGCTGATCGGTCTTCTCCAGGCCCTCACGCAGATTCAAGAGCAGACGATCGCGTTCGTTCCCAAGATCGTCGCGATGGTCGTCGTCCTCGGCCTCACGCTCCCCTGGGTGCTGGCACGCCTGGTCGACTACTCGAAGGACTTGATCTCCGGCATCCCGGGAATGTTGTAAGAGGGGATCCGCGATGAACATCCGAGCGTCGAATTCGACCGAAACACGCCCCGGGCCCCCCGCGCCCGCGTTCCCGATCGACTTCCGAACGACCACCTATTCATCCATTATCCCTGGCCCGCGGCGGCCTCTCTGCGAACCCGCCGGAATTCCTCCCCCATGAACTGGATCGCGGAACTGGATCTCGGCAAGTTTCTGCTCTTCACGCTGGTCTTCGTCCGCGTGAGCGGGATATGCGTGACTGCGCCGGTGTATGGATCCGAGGAGGTCCCCCGGCAGGTCCGTGCGCTTTTCGCGGCGTCGATCGCGCTGTTGATCATGCCGTCGCAGTGGCACGTCGAGGTCGTTTACCCGGGGTCGATCTTCAACTATCTCGCGTTCGTCGGTTCGGAATTGCTTATCGGGTTGAGTCTTGGGCTGGGAATACACGTTCTCTTCAGTGGGATCCAATTGGCCGGGCTGGTGATCGGCCGCGTCAGCGGGCTGATGCTCGCGGACGTCTTCGACCCCGCCATGGGCGAAAACATCTCGATCTTCTCCAGAATGTACTATCTGGTCGCGGTCGCCGTATTCGTATGTATCGGAGGCCACCGGTTGCTTATGATGGGCCTGCTCGACACGTTTCGCGCGATTCCGCCCGGGATGGCGCAGGTTCCGGTCTCGCTCGGCGAAACGTTCACGACGATCCTCAACCAGAGCTTTCATCTGGGCTTCCGCGCCGGCGCGCCGGTCGTGGCGGCGGTGCTGGTTTCCACCGTCGTCCTTGGTCTGATCGCGCGGACGATGCCCCAGTTGAACATCTTGGCCGTCGGTTTCGGCCTGAATTCGATGCTGAGCCTCGGGATCATGGGATTCTCCCTCGGCGTCGCCGTCTGGGTGTTTCAGGAAGAAGTGGAACCGACGATCCGGATGGTCATGCGAGCACTCGTCGGAGGATAGCCTGAGCGGCGGTGCAACGTGAGCGAGAAGACGAAAACGGACGAGAATTGGAAAAGACGGCGTAATCGCGGCGGAAGATCGAATTAGCGCGAGAGAGTAATGCCCGAGCAAAACGGAGAGAAGACCCACGATCCGACTCCCCACCGCAGGGAGGAAGCCCGGCGTAAAGGTCAGGTGGCGAAGAGCCAGGACCTCGCGTCGGCCGTGCTGCTGCTCGCGGCGCTGTTGGTGTTGCACATGACCGCGACGCCCCTATTCGAATACCTGTGGCAACACGCGAAGTCCCATTTGGGCGGCGAGCCGGTGCTGAACGTCGATGTCAGATGGGCCGTCCGCGAATGGAACGTGACGATGCTCGCTTTGGGCCGTACGCTCCTGCCCCTCCTGGGACTGGCGACGCTGGCGGCCGCTTTCGTGAACGTCATGCAGGTCGGATTTCTCTGGAACCCGGAGCGGCTCGTCCCGGACATCCAGCGTCTGGACCTCCTTTCGGGGTTGCAGCGGATGTTCTCTCTTCCGGGACTGATGAGACTGATCTTCGGTCTGTTCAAGATCGCGGTCATCGGCGCCACGGCCTACGTCGTGTTGTACGAGGACTTCGGCGCGATCATGGCGCTGGCCGGAGAGCCGGTTTTGAAGATCGCGACCTTCACGTTGAGTCTGATGTTTTGGACGACGGCGAAGATCGGCGGGATGCTGTTGATTCTCGCGCTGCTCGATTACGCCTTCCAGCGATGGAAGCACGAGCAGGACCTCAAAATGACGCACCAAGAACTCCGCGAAGAGCTGAAGAACCTTCAGGGGGACCCTCAAATCGCCGCGCGCCGCCGGGTGGTGCAACGACAATTGGCGATGAGCCGGATGGAAAACGCGATTCCCAAGGCGGACGTCGTGGTGACCAACCCGACGGAATTGGCCGTTGCGCTGCGGTACGACCCCGACACGATGGACGCCCCTATCGTCGTCGCCAAAGGCGCCGGCGTCCTCGCCCAGCGGATTCGAAAGCTGGCCCTGGAGAACGGAATCCCCATCGTCGAGAAGAAAGCCCTCGCTCAAGCCCTCTACCGCCACGTGGAAGTCAATCAACCCATCCCCCCGGCGGAATACGCCGCCGTCGCCGAGATACTGGCATACGTCTACGAACTCAAAGGAAAAAAGATCCCCACCCCGCCCTCCGCCGCATAAGGGTGGGCGGAATCGCCGGGCGATTCTCACCGAACAAGTCGTTGGAAAACTCCGACCGACCGTGCCGCGGCACGCGCAAGGCCGGGCAATCTGCGGCGATGTCTCTCCCGCACGAAGGAATTGACGCCATGGAACGATGGGGCGACTAAGCCGCCGCGAGTTGCTACAATGGAGGGAATCCGGCAGTTTCGGTCGGCAACGGATGAAGAAGAACCGTACGGCGAGAAGAACCCATCGTGACATCCAATTCAACGAGAACTGACGGGCGTCTCCGTCAACAAGACGCAACGGGCAGGTTCTTGGCTCTGCTTGCCGTTGCCTGCCTGATAGTTGCAGACGATACCCCCCGTGCAAGGTGCGACGAGCCGGAACATCCCCTCCGCACCTTGTCCGCCGACAACGGCATCGTCCGCGTGAGTATCGACCGGCGCGACGGGCGACTGTTGGAGCTTGTCGACCTGGGTTCGGCACACAACCATGCCGGCGAGTGCGAGCCGCGCGGCGGACTCTGGCGGATCGGGTTCGTCGACGGGGCCGGGCGGAAGGCCGGACTGGAGCCGGCCGACGCGAAAGACTTCAGGTGTGAACCACTACCGGCGGAATCCGGACTACGGCTGATCTGGAGCCGTTTCGAGCGGCCGGGGTTCTCCGAATGCGAGGTGGATGCCACGATCCGGCTTCGCGACGGCGACCCGAACAGCCGCTGGGGGATTTCGGTTCGCCTGCCTGAAGGATTCGGCGTGGAGGAGATCGCGTTTCCGCGAGTGCAAGGCATTCGGCGGCAAGAGGACGAGCGGTTGGCCGTGCCGCTGTGGATGGGTCACTTGTTGCCGAATCCCAGAGACCATCTGGCCGGCCCGGACGGCAAGGGGACGGCCTTGTGGTGGGAGTATCCCGGTTTTCTCTCGCTGCAATGCATCGCATACTACGCGGATCAGGGGAATGGGCTGTACGTGGCCTGTGAAGACCCCGGCGTGGCGCGGAAGCGGTTCGTCATTGCCGGCGCTCCCGGCGGCGAGGTCGATTTTACGGTTGCCCACCAACCGGCCGATCCGGCGGCCCAGGAGACTCGTTATGTTCTACCGTACGAGGCCCTTCTCGGGGTTTTCCAGGGAGACTGGATTACCGCGGCCGAGCGATACCGCGAGTGGGGAACGCGGCAATTCTGGGCGAAGGAGAGCCGACTGAACCGGGGACTCGTTCCACGATGGGTGTTGGATACCGGGATGTGGACGTGGAATCGCGGCCACTCGCCCGGCGTGCTTCCCCCGGCCGCCGCTCTGCAAAAGGAACTGGGGCTTCCGGTCCGCGTCTTGTGGCACTGGTGGCACGGCTGCCCCTATGACATCGGCTTTCCCGAATACCTGCCGCCGCGCGAGGGGACCGAGCCGTTCAAGGCGGCGGTTGCCAAGGCGCACGAGGACGGAGTGCGGATGCTGGTTTATATGAACCAGCGCGCGTGGGGGTTGAGCACCAAGAGCTGGAAGGAGGAGGGGGCCGAGCAGTTTGCCGTCAAGGGTGCGGATGGGAGGATTCGGCCGGAGGTATACAACACGTTCACCAAGCAGGCCCTCGTCTCGATGTGCATGGCGACTCCCTTCTGGCGGAACAAATACGCGGGGATCGCGGAGGAGGCGTTCGACGACCTGGGAGTGGACGGCATTTACATGGACCAGGCGTGCATCCAGCCGCGATGTTACGATCCGAACCACGGCCACCCGCGCGGCGGAGGCGATTCGTGGCTCAAAGGTTTCCAATCGCTCACCGAAGACCTGCGGCGGCGGTGCGACGGGGACCGCCCCATCGTTTTGGCCGGCGAAGGATGCGGCGAGGCGTGGCTGCCCTATCTCGACCTCATGCTGACCCTCGAACTGAGTTGCGAACGGTACCGGGCACTCAACGACCCTTGGGAGGTGATTCCCTTCTTTCAAGCCGTCTATCACCCTTACGCGACGACTTTCGGGAACTACTCATCCCTCTCCATGCCCCCTTACGACGAGCTTTGGCCGGCCGAGTTCGCCCCGGCCGAGCCGCTGGCGCCGCTGGATTCGAAGTTCTCCCGCCAGTTCCGGCTGGAGCAGGCGAGAGCGTTTGTCTGGGGGCATCAGCCGACGTTGGCGAATTTCCTCCCAAGCCATTTCGAAACGCGTCCGGGCGAATTGGCGTTCGCGATGAAACTCGCTCGGATTCGGCGCCTCGCCGGCGCGTATCTAGCCAAGGGGGAGTTTCTCCGCCCGCCGAAGCTGGACATTCCCCTGGTCGACTCGGCGTTTTCACGGCTTTCGATTTACGCGGGTCAGGGCTCGCGGTTGACCTCGTATGAGAAGTCGCACCCGGCCGTCCTGGCCGGCGCCTGGCGCGGCGCGGACGGCGGCGTGGCGATCGCGCTGGCGAACGTTACGGAAAACCGGGTCTCGTTCAAAATGCCTCTCGACACGCGCTACTACGGCATTTCCCCCCGGCCGAAGGTCTTCCGGATCGACGAATCGGGCCGCTCCCCGATCGCACCGGCACCCGACCCAGCCACCGAACCGCTCACGATGGAACTGGCGCCGGAAGGGGCGTGTGTCATCGAGTTTACCCCTTTTCCATGAGGGCGCCTTACGCCCTGTTCCTTTTTTTCCTTGGAGTCCTGGAATGAAATCCTTCGTACTTCTCGTCGTCTGTGCGGTGACATTGCTCCCCATCCTCCCGTGCCGGGCCGTCGCCACCGACTACTACGTCGCGGCAAACGGCGCGGACGACAACCCCGGTACTTCGCCGGAGTTGGCCTGGAAGACGCTCGGGCGCGTCAATTCCGCGGCGCTTCAGCCGGGGGATTCGGTTCTCTTCCGTCGCGGCGACGTCTGGCGAGGTTCCCTGCGGCCCAAGAGCGGCGGCCCCGACGGAGTCGTCCGCTACGCCGACTTCGGCGAAGGCCCCAAGCCGCTTCTGCTGGGTTCCGTATCGAGAAACCGCCCCGAGCATTGGAGACGGACCGCGCCTGGGATCTGGACGACCGGCGGGCCCCCGAGAGGAGAACCGACCGGCGAGGTTCGTTGTCTGGAAGACTGGCATTGCCACACCGAGGCCGGGGCGGCAACGGCGGTCTCCGCCGAGGAGGACGCCGATTCCAAGCGTATTCTCGCCATTCGATGCGTCCAACCCGGCGCACGGAGCAACCATATCCAGCTCAGCCATTCCCCGGTTCCCATCGCGGAAGGAAAGGTCTACCGGGTCCGTTTTCGCGCGGCGTGTACGGTTCCTGTCTTTATTCAGACACCGACCTTGATGAAGAGCGGCCCGCCGTGGACGCACTATTCGCCGGCCATGCCTCCGAAAGAGCTGCGGGTCGATGGGGAGTGGAAGGAGTTCGAACGGTTCTACGTCGCCGATACCACGAGCGAGTCCGCGCGGCTGACGTTTTTCCTCGGAGACGTTCTTCCCGAGGGGGCCGTATTGCGTTTGGCGGAAGTGACGTTCGCCGAGGTGGAGAGCAACCTGGGCGAATACCTGTCCCACGACGTGGGCAATATCATCTTCGACGGCGAGGCCTCGTGCGGCGTGAAAGTGTGGGAACCCGCCGATTTGAAGGAGCCGGGCCGGTACTGGTACGACGAGGAGAGCCACACGGTCTCGCTTTGCTGTGAGAAGAATCCGGCCGAGGCGCATACCGAAATCGAATGCGCCCTGCGGATCCACATCATCGACCAATCGTCCGCTGCCTACGTCACGTACGAGAACTTGGCGCTGAAGTACGGCGCGGCGCACGGCATCGGCGGCGCGGCGACGGCGTTCATTACGGTCCGGAACTGCGATTTCGGATATATCGGCGGTGGTGACCAGCGCGGCGGGACGCACACGGTCCGGTTCGGCAACGGCGTGGAATTCTGGCACGCCGCACACGATTGCCTCGTGGAAGGGTGCCGCCTGTGGGAGA
Organism: uncultured Planctomycetaceae bacterium; assembly: GCA_964520785.1. Taxonomy (GTDB): domain Bacteria; phylum Planctomycetota; class Planctomycetia; order Pirellulales; family Thermoguttaceae; genus CAZFQG01. Next base: position 19,204 of record CAZFQG010000114.1, read on the forward strand.
TCTACGACGCGGCCCTGACGAACCAGGCCTCCGGACCCCCGTGCGAACAGGTAAACATCGTCTACCGAAACAACGTCATCTGGAATTGCGAGTATTCCTTCGAGTACTGGAATCGGCCCGAGGCGTCTCTCACCAAGAACGTGGTCTTCGAGAACAACGTCTGCATGGACGCCGGAGCCGGCTGGGGACACACCCAACGTCCCGATCCCAGCGGGCGGCATCTGTGCTTCTACGCCAGTCCCGCCCGGGCCGAGGGGATCGTCATTCGCGATAACGTCTTCTACGGCGCGGCGAAGAATGCCTTCTACGCGCCAAGCTGGTCGCGCGAAGCGATCGAGGGGCTTGCGCTTTCGAACAACGTCTGGTGGCAGCCGGAGGGGGTCATGGTCCTCGTCGCCGGCGAGTCGTACCCCATGGTTGAGTTCGCGCGGTTCCAAGCCGCGTTCGGTTTCGCCCCGGACGACGTCGCTCCCGAGAAGCCCTCTCTCGCCGCCGACCCCATGGCTGAACCCCCGAAGAACGGCGGTTATCGCCTTCTCCCCTGGGTGAAAGAACGCGGAATCGGCCCGAGCCGATGAAACCCCCGTAGAGCAAAGCAGAATTGAAAGCTGGCGTTTAGCGTGTCAAAGCGTTCCCGCCACTGCTCCAATTTCGCCTTGATATCCGCTTTGGCCTGATACGACATCCACCAAATACCTGATATCCGTTGGAGTTCAACCTGTATCGCCTGGGCACTCGTCAACTGCCTTGCGTCCGCGAGTATATGATGCCCTCAGTTTTTCGTTCGGAGCGAGACCGGACAGATTGTCCTCCATCTGGTCGTTGCACGTGACCATCTCGTTCATGTACTGGATGAACAATGGTACACCCAGCCCATATTCGTCCGCCACTTCCCGACCGTGCTGAACGTATACGTTTGGGAAACAAGGTCATTGACGCTGACCACCATCGTCTTCGTGGTGGAACCTCCAGCCAGGTTGCCGGCCATCGCGAAGCGAAGCAGATAGGTCTGTCCGATTACGGTCGGAATCCCGTTTGTCGCGAAGATAGTCCCGTCATCGCCGCCCGCCAAGTCAATGCTGTACGATCCCGCGGCCGCCGTCCAGTACGTTCCGATCCAATCGATGGAATTGCCGCCAACAGCCACCCGTCGATGGCAGTGCTTCCGTATCTGCCTCAGGAAGAGTTGCCTCAGCGAAAGATAAAAGGCGCCGCCCGGATTCGAACCGGGGATGATGGATTTGCAATCCACTGCCTTAGCCACTTGGCCACGGCGCCCTATATGATCACTCGATTGGGCTTTTAGAAACGAAACCCACTCTTGTAGTCCAATATGACCCCCCAGCCAGGTCATGTAGGATAGGATAATACAATTATTCGACCTGTGACGGCTGCAACTTGAGATCAAATTATAGGGGCCGTCTTCGTTTGGGAAAAGGGGATCATCCGGGCGCATTCGCGGGTGGGGGAGAATTCTGTTCGCGGCGGCAGGATTTGCGCATCTTATGTAAATTACTTAATACGCAAATTAGCGCGCATTTTTTTCATAACGTCTTGCATAGCCATCCCAAACCGGATATACTGTAGGTTCGTATCGGATATCCGCGTTT
>CAZFQG010000115.1:0-20390 GCA_964520785.1 uncultured Planctomycetaceae bacterium
CGGGTTCGAGCGTCGAAGGAACTCGGCGGTCCCTGCGGCAAGTACGAAGGGGACAAGAAGGCGTTCATCGAGCAGATTCGCAAGGCGCTCTACGCTTCGAAAATATGCAGCTACGCGCAGGGCTACGTTCAGATGCAGGCGGCCGCGAAGGAACACGATTGGGACCTCAGCTTTGGCCCCATTGCCCTCCTTTGGAGGGGAGGCTGTATCATCCGTGCCGTGTTTCTCGAACGGATCAAGGATGCGTTCGACAAGAACCCGGCGCTGGAGAACCTGCTCCTGGATCCCTATTTCGAGAAAGAGGTAGAAGCGGCGCAAGATGCGTGGAGAAACGTCGTGAAGACGTCGATCGACCTTGGCATTCCCACCCCCGCCTTCACCACGGCGCTGGCATATTACGATAGTTACCGAAGCGAAAAGCTCCCGGCGAACCTCTTGCAGGCCCAGCGGGACTATTTCGGAGCGCACACGTTCCACAGGCTCGACAAGCCGGGCGAAGGTCCGTTCCACGCGGAGTGGATCCAGTTGCGGAAGCCGCCGGAATAGCTTTCCCGCCAGCCTTGATAAACCACTCAAAGGAGGGGGGTCATTTGTTCCGGATTGTTTCTTCTGAGCATGTGGCGGACCATTTCCGGCTCCGCCACATGCTCTTTTGTTGGCTGTTTGTTCATTTGGTCAATTTTCGTGGGCGTTCGTCCGCGTTTTCCGCTTGACCGCTAACAATAGCAAAACGAATCACCGTTTTATTGCTTCGCTTGGCAAGTAGACCTCTCAGTTTGTGTATTTGTTCCATAGTAATAATCGATATTTTTTTCGAGAGAAAAAACTGGCAGAAACTGCCTGAGAGGGGGCTGAATACCCCGACCCCGCCTTGACGTTTGCGGTTGGGCTGGTATAATCGTTGCTCAGTTGACAGAGGTGTTTTCAACCCGGTTGCGGCGTTTTAGGGAAAAGACCTTGCTTGAGTAAACCTGCTTGGAGTGAACCTGCTGAGACGGTGACAGCTTCGGAAGACTCTCACAATCGCGGTGGAAAGAGTCTGGTCGTGCAGACTCCCGCAAAAGTGAATCTATTTTTTGAAGTAAAATCCAAACGTTCGGACGGGTTTCACGAAGTCGAAACAGTCATGGTGCCGGTAGGGTTATATGATACCCTTCGGTTAAGTGTTCGAGATGATCATCGGTTGAGCTTCCACTGTCGAGTGGTACATCGTCCGTGGAACTTACCGGGGAGACGCGGCGGGACCGGAAACTCAAATCTGGGACTTATTCCCCAAGATGGTGGCAACTTGGTGGTAAAGGCGTTGGAGCTGCTCCGGCGCCGCTTTGGCGTTCGGCTCGGCGTAGATGTGCATTTGACGAAGCGCATTCCCGTCGGCGGTGGCCTTGGCGGCGGCTCGAGCGATGCCGCGGCGGCACTACGCGGAGCGAATTCCCTCTGGAAGTTGGGATGCTCGCGTCAACAACTTTTCGACTTGGCTACCCTTTTAGGGAGCGACGTCCCGTTCTTCTTAGAGGCGAGGTCGGCTGTGTGCCGCGGTCGCGGTGAGCGGATGGAACCGATAGGCCCGATAGGCCCCTTACATTTGGTTCTGGCTCGCCCCCCGGCATCTCTCTCGACACCGGCGGTCTACCAGCATTGTCGCGTTCCGACCGCCGCGCGCTCGGTCGCGGCGATCCTCGAAACGCTTCGGAAGGGTCGCACGGCCGACAGCGGGCGGTTATTATTTAACCGTTTGCAGGCACCTGCGCGAGAACTGTGTCACTGGATTGGTTTGCTGGAGAATTTCTGGGATGGACAAGACTGTTGCGGACACGCCATGACCGGTAGCGGTACCTGCTACTTCAGCTTGTGTCGTTCCGCCATGCATGCCCGGAGGTTGGCGCGCCGTCTGGAAAAGACCGGCCTGGGTGCGGCCGTTTACGTTCCAGTACTGCCTTGATTATTTCCAAGCGCCGATAAGGAGAATCGCCGTGGAGATTACTGAAGTTCGGATCAAGCTCATGGATGAGCCCGGGGAACGTTTGAAGGCCTTCTGCTCGATCACGTTCGATGATGCTTTCGTCATTCGCGACCTCAAGATCATCGAGGGCGCGACGGGACCCTTCGTGGCCATGCCCAGCAGGAAACTCACCTCGCACTGCAACCGTTGCGGGTGCAAGAACCATTTGCGCGCGGCGTACTGCAACCAGTGCGGCAACCAACTGCCGGGCGATCAGACCGTTCTGGACGAGGAAGGTCGCGCCAAGCTGTACGCCGACATCGCGCACCCGATCAACTCCTATTGCCGGGAGATGATCCAAACCCACGTCATCGAGGCGTTCGAAGAAGAAAAACGCCGCGCCCTTGAACCCGGGTACGTGTGCAGTTACGACGATTTCGAGCAAGAGGCGGCGTACCGGAAGGAACCGACCAAACAGTCCACGTATTCGGGGGTAACCGTGCAGCGCGCCGAGCAGCCGCGCGGCCCGCATACGGCCCATGCGAAGAAGTCCGGATCGCAAGATTCCGTCACCGCGTTCGGAAAAGGGGTCTTCGACTAGATTCCTCTCCGGCATCGCGACTTGCGAATCGGTCGTGGCGCTCTCCGGAAGACCGGGGTTCCGGTCCGCCGCGCACCGAGCCGTTGACATGACTTGCTTGGTCAGACAGGTTCCCAGCCCGTCTCTCGCGGAGGGACGCCCCGGCTTCAGCGTTTGAAGTCTCGTACGTGCAAGCACCTTTTGAGAAACGTCGAATGAGCAAAGGCTTTGATCCCTACTACAAATGGTTGGGTATCGCGCCGGCGGAACAGCCGCCGAACCACTACCGTTTGCTCGGGATCAACCTATTCGAGGCGGACCCGGACGTCATTCAGGCGGCCGCCGATCAGCGTATGGCTCACCTCAAGGGAATGCGGTTGGGAAAGCACGTGGAACTTTCCGAACGGTTGCTCAACGAGGTCGCCGCGGCCAGGGCATGCCTTCTCAATCCGCGGAGCAAGGAGACGTACGACCTTCAACTCGCCACCGAGATTGAATCGTCCCGACCGCTCGCGGAGCTTCCGGACGAGGCGGTTCGCCTCCCCCAATCGACAGGCTCCTTCCCCACTGGGCGCGGTGGCCCCGTCCGCCCGATCGTTCCCATTCACCGCGAGCCGAACCGGTCGAACTCCTTAAGTCGTCACTGGTTCATGAACCTCGTGATCCTCGGCATTGTTCTGGCCGTCGGCTACGCCGGATATCGGTTCTTCACCTGGCAACCGCCGGGCCGGTTGTCGATCGTCGTGGAAAACGCGCCGCGCGGGGCGGTGGTTCTGGTCGACGGCGAGCGGGTCGAAAACCTCGCGAAGGCACTCATTTTGACACCCGGCCCGCATGAGGTTATAATCCGTGGTCCTGACGAAACGGTTCTCTTGCGCCAGACGGCCGTCGTTGAGCCGGGAGAACCGCGGACGATCTACCTTCGCCTTGACCCACGGCTCCGCGCGAACTGAGCCGCCGCTTGAGTGAAAACGTTCGTCTTCGGAAGCCTCGCGATTCTTGGTCTATCCCCGGAAGAGGTGTTCGTACTTCCCGGTGGACGTTGTCCGGCCGGGCTTGACGAAACTCGGCAAGCGCGGAATTGCAGTAGGCCACCGAAGGGTTCGGATTCCCCATCATGCGTTGGAAGCTGATTGCCATTCTCACGATCCTGCTTTCGGCCTGCGGCCCCTCGGCCGAGGAACGCGCTAATCTCACTGCGCGGTCGCTCACGGAACAGGGTCAGCGATTCCTGAGTGCCGGCTTGATTGACGAGGCGGAGGACTGCGCGAAGAGGGCGGCGGCGATTCCCGGCGCCACCGACACCTCCGGTGCCGAGGTTCTGAGGGCGGCGATCGCGGAATTACGCTATTCCAGGACCTGGGAGAAGGGGAGGAAGGAACTGGAAACGGTATTCGAAGCCGCGCTGACTTGTCTGGAGGAGGGGCGAAACGAAGAGGCCCTCAACCTGATCCAGGCGGAGTTGGACGCCGCTGCCGGCGCAAAGGCTGATTGCGCCGGGAATTTCCTTAAGGACGTGGAGGCGGCTCTCAATACTCGGCGCGCCGGGGATTTCTGGAAACCGTTCCCGCTCGAATCATTGGAAGAGTTCTCGCGAAACAACACCCTCCCGGAAGAAATCTGGGATGAAGACTGGGGGATGCCGCTGGAAAACCCCGCGCTCCTCGCCGCTTGGAAAAGGACCCTGGCGGAGGCGTTGACGGAGGAAATCGGAATCAAGCGAGAAGAGGCGGCACGCGCCGTCCCACAATCTCCCGGGTTTCCATTCGATACGAATCTCTCCATTCCCATGGAAGAGGTCAATAGAAATCCGGAGAAGTGGTACGAAAAGCGCATCTACTTCAACAACGCATGGGTCCGCGGGGGCATCAGGCGAGACGCGGAGCATGGGTACGTCGTGTCGGTAATCAGCCCGAACGACACCGTCTTCCCCGCGAAGGTGACGGGCGACAACATGATCTTCGTCGTATCGCGTTCCATGGCCGACGAACTCAACTCCCTGGTCAGCGCGGATTCGAAAATCGAAGTCAAGTTGTACGCCGAGATCGAGCGCGGCCGCGTCATGCTGCTTAAGGGACAGCGGACTTTCGCGCGGGCAAGCGTCTATTGGGTCGGAGTCCTCTCGGGGGGTAAGGTCCAGAAGATCATCGCGCGGCGCTGAGGTCGCCTGTGGAGTATCCGGGCGGGGCCGGAACACGTTCTCGCGGAAATTCCGCGACGACTCCACCGGGGCGTTACCGCGGAAGAGGCGCCGTCCGGGCCAAACCCCGGTCGCAGTGGGAAACCCAACGGCGATCTTCTATAATGAATCCTTGAAGAACCGGCCGGGCCGCCGCGGTCGTCCGCCGGCTCGGAATCGTGATTGTGCTTTGTCGATTCTCCACGCAAATGGGAACGCAGATTCATGCCACGGACAACTACCGCCGCGTGGTCGAACTCATTCAGCAGAAGGCGATCGGCGAGGTCCGTGAAGTCCACGTCTGGTGCGGCCGCCAGGGTCCGGCGGACGGCAACCCCCCCCAAGGGACGCACGAGCCGCCGGCCGAACTCGATTGGAACCGTGGATCGGCCCGTCGCGCGGTCATTACGAAGAATGGCTTCACGGCCGTAAAACCGGGACACCGACGTTGTGCAACTTCGATTACTCCGGGATGCTCATCGAGAACAACCTGCTGGCTACGGTCGCGTTTCGGACGGGGAAGAAGCTCGAGTGGGACGCGACGAACCTCAAGGCCGTGAATTGCCCCGAAGCGGATCAATTCATCCGCCGGGAGTATCGCGAGGGATGGAGTCTGTAGCCGGCGATTCAAGTCCGACTGAATGAAAAAACCCAGCCCGAGTTGATTACCCCGGGCTGGGTTGTTTTCTACGGCGGCTCCGTTCGGGGCTCTACGCCGCATCAGCATTCTAGCGATTTCGTCTTAGCACCGCCGCGCCGAGCAACAAGCCCAGCAATGCCAGCGTCGCCGGTTCCGGAACGGCCGTACCACCGACGGCGGTGATCTCCACGTACATCAGCTTGCAGCCGGTGCCTAGGTCGTCGAGCGTCAAGCGGCCGTCCGTGACGTTCACGCGGGTCATGTACAAATCGGCCTCGCCACGCCAGTTCTGGTTCAGGTCCGGGTCGTTGAAGCTGATCCCCTCGATGTCGAGCATGTTCGTCGAAGTGCTTCCGACGTCCGGCTCACCGAGGATGGCGATCACGCTGTACTCGCCGTTGGGCAGTTCGATTTCCCAGCGGTGCCCGGTCATGTGGGAGAGGGTGGCCCAACGCGGGTCGGCGGGAAGGCCCGGCACGCTGATGTTCGTGTTGCGCCAACGCATTCCCGATTCCACGCTGATGGGCGAACCGAAATCGTCGACCCAGCCGTAGGTGTAGCCGTTGCCCCGGTCGCCGAACGGCTTGCCGACATCCTGCATCATGCCGAACATATCCAGGCCGGTCGGAGACTGGAAGTTGATGGCGATGTCCGGGACGTTCGCCTCATGAACCTGCACGGCCGCGAGCTTCGAGTTGAGTGCGCCGAAGATCGGCTCGCCGGTTTGGAGGTTCTCGCCGATTTGGAACATGGGGGAGTTGATCGTCAGTTTGCCGTCGGTCACCTCCACCTGGCCGTAATGTTCGACGTACCGGCTGGTCTGGGTCGGCGCGTTATACGGAGCCGGATCTCGGAATTCGACCCCCTCGATCTGGACGGTCTGCGCGCCCGGGGTGAAATCGACGCGGGGCTCGCTGAAGAGGGCGCGGACCCAATAACGCCCGTCGGGCACTTCTATTTCCCAGACGGCCGAATCTCCACCCGCCGAGGTGTAGATCATCGAGTCCAGGAGGGGATCGGTGAAGGGACGGTCCGCCGGCAATTGACCCGGCTGGGGGTTCTGCGCGTACGCGCTCATGTCGCGCGACCAGCCGTAAGTCAAACCGTTTTTCGTTCCATACACGCCTCCGGTATCCGCAACCCAACCGGGCGGCAAGGTCGAGGAGGCCGAGGCCGATTGGAAGTTCACGTCGGCGTAGAATCGCGGAACGGTCGGTACGGGGGGTTCCGGAGGAGTCCATTGGTATTTCTCCTCCAGGTATTCCTGAACGCCGGTCATCTCGGTATCCGAAAGAGCGCGGTTAAAGATGATCAACTCATTGATGAAACCGACGAACGCCTGAGTGCCGCCGGCCTGTTGATTGCCGATCATGACGACCGAGGCGGTATCCCCCATCGTCGCTGCCGGAACCGGGGCGGAACCCAGGAGCGTTCCATTGCTGTACAGCTCGGTCGAGACGGCGGGAGTCCAACGTCCGGCGGTCACCATCGGCGACTGATAGTAGGCGCTGGGCATGGCGCTGATGTAGTTTGTCGCGTCCCAACTGCTCGGGACTTCCTGCAAGTCGAACGCGTCGGGCCGGATGCGCCACGCGCGGCCGTCCGCGGTGTACGCGAACTTGCTGGCGATGTATCCCATGTTCTCCGGTTGGGTCATGGCGATGATCGTCATGCCGCCGCTGCCGTGAAGTTCGATGTCCCCGGCGCTGAGATTGTCGCTGCTGAACCGCAGCCCCGGCATCCCGGTCCCCGCCGCGTTCGAGTAGTAGGTGGGGTAGAGTGCCGGATTCGCCTGCGACGCCGTGATGCTCGCGACGCTGTCGGTCCACTCGCTGACGCCGGTACCATCGGCCACGCCGGTAATGTCTTCCGCCCGGAACCAGGCGGCAAGCCCGCTGAGCGTGTCGGGCGCCATCGGTGCCGCCGCGGCGGATCCGATCAGGCCCAAAAGGGCGGCCACCGCGGCCGCCGAGGCGAGAAATGATCGTTTTTGATTCATCAGTGTATTCTCCTATACAGAATATTCATGCAACGGTAGGAAAGGAAATCCCGGCTAGGCCCGCCTTCGCCGCGACACCGCGGCCAGGCCGGCCAGTAGCAACAGGGTAATCGCGCCAGGCTCGGGAACGGCCGCCGCGAGGGTGGCTCCCCAGTTGGCGCGGACGATGTCCAGATCGCCGGAGTTGACGATCCCGTCGCCGTTGGCGTCGCCGGCCGGGTCGGTCGTTCCCCAGTGTCCGCGGACCAGGTCCAAGTCACCGGAGTTGACCACCCCGTCCCCATTCAGATCACCGGGGAGGGTCACCGGTCCGGCCGCGGTGGAAACCAGTTCGAGGTACATGATCCTCGCGAGCGTGTTCCCGTCGGCGCCCTGAATCGTCAATCGGCCGTCGGTAATGTTGACGTTCCCCATGAACACGTCCTGGTCGCTCGTCCCCTTCTGAGGATCGACATCGACGAATGGAACTCCCTCGATCGTCACGTCGTTGATGGCGCCCCCATCGCCGAAGACGGCGACGACGTTGTAGGTCCCGTTTTCGATCTCCAGTTCCCACTTGTTTGCGCCGAGTCCGATATGGGTGATAAACCGGCCATCACCAGGGGGGAGTCCCGGTTGGTTTATCGCGCCGGACGCCGCGGCGGCGCCCGTATTGTCAAGCGGATTGTCATCCGCGTCCAGCCAGCCATAGGTGTAGCCGTCTTCCTGTAGGCCGTATGCGGAACCGATATCGCGGAGATAACCGGGGTTCGCGTAGTAGTAGGACGTCGGGGCGAACGTGATCGCGAATTCCGGGACCACGCGCTGGCGAATCTCGAACGTATTGATCTTGCCGGAAGCGGGGGCGAAGACCGGCTCGCCGGTCACCGGATCGTCACCGATGAGTACCTCGCCAACGCCGACGGTGAGCCTGCCGTCCGTTACCTCGACGATTCCCCAATGCTCGTCCCAGTCGCCGGTATCGGTCGTTCCATACACCGGCGTGGGGTCCGTCACGTCGTGGCCCTCGATGACCATGTTCTGGATACCGGTACCCTGTCCGACCCGCGGGTCGCCGAAGACGCCCCGGACCCAGTAGTACCCGTTGGGAAGTGCAATCTCCCAGTCGGCCTTGAAGTCGTCGTTGCGCATGTAGATGAGCGAATCGTAACGCGGATCATCGACCGTCCGTTCCGCCGGAACCTGGCCGGAAGTGGCCGCCAGGGCCTGGCCGGTCGCGCTTTGCGTCCACCCATACTGCTCACTGCCGCGCGGGCCGTAGACCGCGCCGGTGTCGGCCATGTATCCGGCCGGGGTCGAGAACCCCGAGGGTTGGAAGTTGACCCGCTTCTCCGAGGGATCGCTTGGAACACCGGGGGTGATCGCGTACTTTTCCGCCAAATACTCCGAGACGCCGGCCATCTCCGTGTCGCTCAAGGCCCGATTGAAGAACAGCAACTCGCTGATGTAACCGGCGAACAGGTTCCCGGTTCCGGCGTTGGCGGCCCCCATGAGGACCTCCGTCGTGGTGTCCGGCATGATGTAGGCGGGGTTCTCCGCCTGGTCGACGAATTCGCCGTTGAGGAAGCCCTTCGTCGTCCCACTCGTCCAGGTTCCACCGACGACCTGCCAGTTGTAGTCCTGCGAGGCACTGGGAATCGGCGCGAGGTTGGTCGCATCCCAAGAGCTGGGCTCGGCCTGCACGTCAAAACCCTGACTGGTCAACCGCCATTGTCGGCCTTCGGTTCGGAAATCCATCTTCGCGGCGAAGGCGCCGTTTCCTTCCGGCAGGCCGACCCCGATGACGGTCATCCCGAAAAGACCCAATTCCTGGTACTCGACGTCCCCCGCGTTGAGGTATTGGCCTCGCGCGAAATGGACCCCGGGAATGCCGTTGGCCGCGTCGGCGACGTAGGTCGGCTGGATCAGGACGTTGTCCTGTGCCATGTGGTAGGCGTTCGGCCCGGAATCGCTCCAGAGCGTTACGGCGTCGCCTTCACTGTAACCGCTCAGGCCGTCCGCCTTGTACCAGCCGGTGATCCCCGAGAGACTTCCCGGATCAATGGGGACGGCATGCGCCCCCGGCAGGCTTCCCAACAGGAAGGCCGCCACCAAGGCGAGGCCGAAGCCGCGCCGTGCGTTTCGTGTGATGTTTCGATTCATCAACATTCTCCTTTTCACAAGCTAAAGGTGAGTTACGAGGAATTGGATTGTCCAGTTAAATGGCGGTTTATGCGCATTGGGCATCTTCTGCTTCCCTGCGCCGATTGAGCGAACCGTTTGGCGCAGCATTCCGCGTGTCGCGGAAGCTCCCGAACCGGCATGTCGAGTTCGACATTCGGCGGCGGATCAACATAGTCATGATTTTTCGAGCCATCAGCATTATCGAAGGAAAAAATCGACATCCATTTGGCAACGACGGAATCAGGAAACGGAACGCATCCCACACGGCGCGCAGCGGCACCCTCGCACTTCTGCATGGAAGACGAGAATCCAAACGAGTGACACGAGCGAGCGCCCGGGACCGCGCGGCGCGCTTTCGCGATGAAGCGACCAAAGGGGAATGTCGGAGCATTGCATCGCGCCGCGTTGCATCCACATTCCTCTTGTTCCTCCTTTTGCGTCCGCCGGTTCCGCCAGAACCACCGCATCTCGCCCATCCACGGGGAAAAGCCGAAAGGGCCTTCACGATGCTCCTGAAGCACAAAACCTATCTAACTCATAAAACCCGAACAAACAGTAATACTAATCTAATAGGTCGAAACGTCCATTGCAAGCCCTGGACACGCGAAGCAGACGTTAAAAAAGTATTTTTTATGAGCAAAATCGCAAGACACGTCGGCTCGCCCGGCAACGCCGCGGGGGCCGGGCTCCCGCGGAATGCGTTGTCAGCGAGCGGACGCTTTATCGCCCCTCGGAAAAGAGGTAATTGAACCGTCCGCCGGGTGCGGCGTCGCCCGCGTGGTAGAATTCCATGACATCGCCCCCCTTCTGGACATTGTCCGACCATTTGAATTCGAAGTCGAGCGGCTCCGCGTCGTCGCCCAGAAATGCCCTCGGAATGGCCAGTGCCATTTGAGAGCCGTTTACCCGAAAGGGGACGGTTCCGGCGATCTGCCATTTCCACTCGCCCGCATTGACTTCGAAGAACGCGCTCTCTCCGTCCGGGGCGATCCGGTTGACGACCACGTCGTACCCCTCCCAGCCGGTTTTCTTGTCGCGGTCGACGTCAATCAACAACACCATCCAGTGGCTGCCCTCCGGCGGCGTGATCGGCTCGGCCGTGGACACGTGAAAGTACACGTTTTCGGCGTCGCGAGCCACCTTCGCGCGGACGATGTCGTTGCGGCCGGTCGCGTTGACGTAGACCAGCCGATTTCCATAGCCGGGGTGGTCGCGGTGCATCGTGTCGCCGCGATAGTCGTGATATTCCGGCCGGACCGCATCCCAGTCCGCGAAGTCGCCGTCGAGGGCGATCGTGACTGGACCGGATGGCCTCTCCGGTGGGTCGACGCCTTTGAACCGGCGGATATTTGCGATGAGTTGGTAGTAGTAGTTGTCGCCGAAACCCCCCTTCATTGGTTCGATGTCGCGGCTGAATTCGGCATTGAACTGGTCGGGGAAGGCGTTTTCCGTCTTTTGCCACTCCTTGTACCGCCCGGCGATCCACTCGTTCCAGCCGGTCACGAAAACCAGTTCGGGGTCCAGTTCCAGCGCGCGGTCCCATTGCTCCTGGAAATTGAGCCCGCTGGCGACGGCCTGCGGCGAGTGGTTCTGGCCATGTTTGACGGTATAACCTCGGCCGTAGGAGACGTCGGGATCATTCATCGCGGCCGGCCAGAGGGTATCGGTCGCATTTTGGGCCACGCCGACGGTCACTTGCTCGAAACCGCCCGATTCGGTCTTTACGAAGCCGTGTTGAGGGGCGATCTCCAGCCAGCCCCAGTGGTCGGGCCGCTCGGGTCCCGTCTTGTATACCGGTTGCCCGGGTCGGAATGTGAAGAACGATTTGATCGGCTCCGGGACGTTGTCCGGATAAGCCATGATCAGCGGCTTTCCTTTCCACTGGAACCAGAGGTCCTTGAACCGGCCCGGCTTGTAGACCTCTTCGTACAACTGGGTGATCGACTCCAGCGAATGGGGCCAAGGGCCGAACGGCAGCATGAACGCGACAAAGGGCGCGCGGACGCCGTCCTTCCGGGCCTGCTCGAAGACGGGGAACAAGACCTCGTAGGAGTTCTTCCAGGTCAAGTTGCCGTTCGTGGCGTCGAAGACGATGACGTCTACGCCGGCGTCGGCCAGCATCTCGGCATGCTTCCGCAGGACCCAAGGATCGGTCGCCCTGTAATAACCGAAGAGGGGTTCATCCCAGTGATAGCCGGTTCCAAGCCGTTTCCAGATGGGATGCTCGTAATCGTTGATCGCCTTTGGGAAGAGCGTCGTGACGAGATTCACGTTGACCGGCTCTCCCTTCACCTGGCCGTCGACGTGCCAGGTCCAGTAGAACAACGCGACGTGCTTTCCGGTACGCCGCGGACCGGCATCGGCATGGGAGGGAAGAGCCCGCCCCAGGGCGTCCGTGGCGGCCCAGGAATCGCTTTCAACCCAGGCTGGGCGAGACGCTGGAGAAGCTGGCGTGTCGGCCGGAGCGGATTCGGATGGTCCTTCGGCCGCTAATAGACCGTTTGAGGAGAAAACAAGAGATAGACACGCGAGGAGGGAGAGATGGCGGCGGAACATGGCGGAATCTGATGGGGAAAGGAACGAAAAAAGCCAGCCCTCGTCGCGACGGGGGTCGCCGGCGAGGGCCGGGGTGTCGTCAATCAACCATTAGAAACGCCGGGCCGCGTAAACGCAACCTACTGGACGGTCGCCGGCTTCGGCGGGTTTGCCTGGAGCATCAGCCCGTAGAAGACGGCGTCTTTGACCGTCTTCGGCAGGACGACGAGTTGTTTCGTGAACATCCCGTCGTCATACTTCGCGCCGAAGCCGATCGGGGGGGTCGGCGGGAACTCGGGGAGCCGGATCGGCTGGCCGGTGCTCTTCATCATCGAGTTGACCATGGCGATCATGCCGGTGGGGCTGACGTATCCGACCCAGCCGGGGTTCTTCATGAGTTTGCCGTTGACCTGGGCGACTTCTTTCGAGGCGGCGAGGCTGTTCTTAACGTCTTCCACGGCGGCAAGGGCCTTTTTCAACGCCTCGGGCGAGTAGGCGTACACGACGTATTCCTTGCCGCCCAGGGCGAAGTAGGAGGTGATCACTTCCGACTCGCCGTACATCCGCTTCAGCATTTCCGCCGCCTGGGGATCGTCCTTCATCATGTCGAACATGGAGGAAAGGTCGAAGGCGATCTTCCAGCCGGAAACGCCGTCGATGTCGGTCTTCTCCATCTTCATGTCCTTGAACCAGGCTGCCTGGGGGACCTCCTTGGCCAGTTCGGCCATCTGTTCGATCTGTTCGGTGTAGGTCTTCCTGTAGGCCTCCGTATCGGTCGTCCACACCGCGCCGGCCATGCCGCCGAGGAAGAGGTCGCCCTCCTCCGGAATCCCGAAAACCAACCCCATGCCGGTGATATCCTTCACCGTTTTCATGGACATCTCCATCAGGCGGCGGTTCTGTTCGTCGGTGCCGCCCATCATGCCGGGCATGCCCTTCATCATGGTGAAGGAGAACTTCATCATCTCCTCCATGACCCCCTTGTCGATTCCGCCGGCGGCGGCGAAGAAGAACGGCTCATTGGGCAGGCCGACCAAGAGGTTCTCCGGCGGTTGCGGCATCCGCTTCAGCGACGCCTCCATCGCCCCCCCCTCGACCAGTTTCGCCTTGTTGGTCATGGTGAGGACCGCGTCTTTGTCGATCGTCACGCCGACGGCGAAACACTCCACTTCGGCTCCGAGCGACTTGAAAAGACCCCGATAGACCTCCAGACCGGCTCGAGTCTGCTTTCCCTGGGGCGAGTCGTCGGGGATGGATTCGATCCCCTTGTCCATCAACTCGCCGATCTCCCGGTAGGCCCGCTTCCAACCGGCCTTGGATACGAAGGCGACGACGTCCTGTTCGGCTCCCCATTCATGCCAGGGGGTCGTTTCTTCCACTATGTTCGTTTCCGAGGCGAGGAGCCGTTTCATGGCCGCCTCTTCGTCAACATCCCCCAGAACGACATAACCGTTCTTCTCGGCGCAGAGCGACGGCAGGGGGCCGACCTGGACGGCCCACATCCCGTCGTCTCGTTTCTCGGGCTCCCAGTTCGCCGTGAGCGCCTCGATATCGGACGTTGGAATGAGCAGGAAGATGGCCGGTTTGTCTGTGGTGGCACCCGCCATGACGACCGCGGCGGCAGGGGTTTGCATCTTAACTCCGCCGTCGATCTTGAGGAATTTGCCCAACGATTGGGAGACCGGGGGAACCGGCAGCCCGGCGGCCTTCGCGAATGCGTTAACCTTCGCGTCGAGATTGTCGACGCTCTTGACGACGGCGAATCCCAGGGCGTCCTCCGGGATCAACTCCAAGACGTGCTCTTCCGCAAGCGCGGTGGAACCTATTGAAACGGCCGCGGTCGCGGCAACGGCACACACGGCGACGAAGGCGAGCAAGCGGCCCCGTCGCATCCTTCTACTTCGGAACATCTTTGTTCTCCACGAGTTCAGGAAACGGTAATTCTGCCAATGGTACAAGCGTACCTTATGGTAGTTCGCTGTCGGGGGCTCATTATTGGAGACGCCAACCGGACGAAAGGGGCATTGGGGGCGGAAGCGGGGGGCAACAAAAAACCGAACGTGTCCAAACGGACACGTTCGGTTTCATTCTATAACCACCTGACTACCGTATGGATCAATCCGTTCGATAGTCACTCGAGCCGCTTGCTCGAGGGATAATCGCTTACTTACGACGAAGGACGCACAGTCCAATGAGGCCGCAGAGCAACAGGGCAACGGTGCCCGGCTCGGGAATCATGGCACCGGCCACGATCGGCCCACTGTAGATGATGGTAGCCTTCTCAGCGTCCTTCACGCCAACCTGGAACGCCCACATGCCGCTGGCATCCGGAGTCATCGCGATTCGGGCGGCGAGGTCGTCCCATGCCGGAACCTGACCTCCGACGAGGTCGGAGATGAAGGTTATGCTAACGGCGGCATTCGCGGCGTTACCCGACATGCCGGGCTGGCCGGCCAATTCGTTGGCATCTGCGAAGAGCGACACGTTGAAGTTCAACCAACTGTCGAGCTCGTTCGTGCCCAGTCGCATCCACTTGAGGGCCTCGGTCGCGACATAAGCCGGGTCCTGGTAGACCGCGCCGGATTCCAACTCAATGTACAGCAACGAGCTAAGCCACGGGGCCCCGTCGGTGTGGACCGAGAGGTCGTTCAGGATGTACCCGCCTTGCTCATAGGAATTGATCCCCAGCATTTCAGCACTGGCGACCGCACCCATCAGCGCGACCAACATCAGAGACAGAGCAACTTTTTTCATCGATGAATCTCCTAAAACAGACAAACAGTAGTACGAAGGGCTTTGATTTCACAGGGTTCGTTCTCGACCCAAACCAGAGAGCCTGACCAAACGAAACAACCCCGATTGTACTAAGAATTCCCGGTTTGTCCAGCGCCTACCGCCCCCTCAGGCCAAAAAATCGGCAAATTTTTCGGAGCTTCTCAAGGTATAGCCATTTTGGGTTAAATTCGTGCCATTCGAACAGGGCATATTCCATCAAAAAACCACTCTTTCAGGGGGATTTATTGGTAGGTTTACGTGGCTCAGCGATTGCCGAAACCTCGACAAAGGGGCGAGAAGACCCCGCCTTGAAGTCCGTTTCGTGCTTTCTCGGACTCCAGCCGGCCGGAAAAAAACCTCCAAATTCCCATCTCACCCCCTAAATTGCCTCCCCGCCCCGTTCTCCCGTTCTTATTCGAATGCATTCTTCCAAAGGAAGCACCAAAATCTTCCCATCGCCGATCTCGCCTTTTTCGCCGGTTCGTCCCCCTTTGAGAATAGCCTGGATGGTCGGTTCCAAGAAGGCGTCGTTGACGGCGATCATGAGCTGAACCTTGCGGACCAGATTGATCGTAACTTCATGGCCGCGATAGACTTCCGCATGACCCTTCTGCCGGCCGAATCCCTGCACGTCCATGACGGTCATCCGAAACACTTCCACCTCGGCCAGGGCCGTCTTTACCGCTTCCAAACGGTTTGGTTGAATAATTGCGATGATTAGCTTCATTCTTATCTTTATCCTTCCGCGAACTCGATCATACTCCCTCTCGGAAACAACCGACGGGGCGACCGTCCCGGGGAGAGACCCCAGTATTGTAGCGGTAGTCGCCAAACCGATCTGCGCGTCTTTGTCGCCGCCTCCGGATTGGCGGCACTATTCCACTTCCAAGACCAGTTCCGTGAACCGAGGCAGCTCTCGTCCGCCGAAACGGATATCCACCGGTATCGCAAGCCGCCCCGGTTCGGCCTCTTTCGGGATGACGAAGGCAACGGGCATCCGCCCGTCTTCTTTGGGCGGAACCGTGACGGAACTCCATTGCGTCCGCGCTCGGGCACCCTCCTCGCTCCAGGACGAGGGAAGCACCGCGCGGCATTCGGCCGGTTTCGGCCCGGTCGCGTGATTGGTAACGATGACCTCGAATTCCACCGTCTCGCCGCGCGCAGCGTGGATTTCGTAGGGGAAACACCGCACCCACCATTCGTCCATGCCGAAGTTCGCGTGTTCCCAGGGAAACAAAGCGCCGAATTCCGCCTCGCGTTTGGCGAGGTTCTCCCGCATGAAGGCGTATTGCTCGGCCGAGAATTCCCAAGCCGGATCGACATGGGGGTTGAACAGATGCGTCGGCTGGAGCCGCTCGAGAAGATCAAGGCAGCGGTTGAATCCGACGCCGGCGCCGAGCCAGTTCCGGTTCTGGGCGCAATAGTCGTCCATCCCGGCCGGCGTGAAAGAGTCTCCGACGAAGAACATCTTCGCGCCGTGTCCCTCCACCAACAATCCCGCATGGTAGAGCGTCTGTCCGGGGAATGTGTATGCGGTGAGCGTGAATTCGTGCCATTCCCACGATTGGCCGTCCTTTTTCACCCGGTCCACGGCGATGGGGTTGGCGTCCACGCAGGGGAGCCGCCAGCCGAGTGGGTTGGTGATGACCGAGGCGACCGACTCGTCCGTGAGGACGGGGCAACCCAACGCCTCCTTCAGAGCATTGATTCCGGCCGTGTGGTCGTTGTGATAGTGGGTCACCCATATCCCGTCGCCCTTCTCGATCTCGCCTTCATCAAGGAGTTTCTTCACCTGATCGACGACCCCCCGGCCGGAGCAGTCCATCACCAACGCGTGTTTCGTGTCGGAAATGAGGATCCAGGTCGTGCTGAAATGCCTTAGGCACGATGGTACCTCCTTGTGCGGGGCGAATTCCATGTGGTGCGCGGCGCCGGCGAACTCGGCGAAATAAGCGGGAAAATAGTGCCGCAGCGCCGAAACGGCCACGTACCGGTCGTAGCACGCCTCGATCCGCTCTCGGACGGCCCGGCACGCCTTCGCGATGCTCTCGGTTCCTTCCATGACACTTCCGTGCGAGGGGATCAGGAAATCGGCCTGCGCACCGGCGAGTGTTTTCAAGCTTTCGAACAGCTCCCTCCGGGCACCCAAGAACCCGTGATAATCCCCCACGGTATGTGATCCGGAACGGTTGCCGTGCTGCAAGCTGTGCAGGTCCCAAATCCGGCCCTCGTCGTAAAGGGTATCCCCCGAGAAGACGGCCGCGATTCCGTCGACCTTCACCAGATAGCTCACCGCGGCGTCCGTATGCCCCGGCGTCGCCAGGACGGTGATCCGGGCCGGTCCCCAGGAGAACGTCTCGCCCGGCTTGACCGTTCGCGCCACCGGGAGCGGTTCGGCGCGCATTAGCCGGTGGGGGTGGAAGTTGTATACGCCCCACCGCTTGGCCGGATCGTTCCAGAACGACGCGACGTCGTCAAACCAGGGCTTCTCCGCCTCGCTCACCCAAACCTCGGCCCCTTTGCCCACGTAATCCGCCGCGCCGCAGGTTTGATCGCGATGGTGATGCGTAAAGCAAATTCTCTCGACCTTCGAGACTCCCAAATCCTTCAAGTCCGCCTCCAACGGCGCTTCGGCGCAGTCGAAGAGCAGGGCCTTTTCGCCGTCGTGCAGGATTCCGACGTTGATCGGGCCGCGCGAGACGGCCAAGTGGGGCGAAAGGATACGAAGCGTGGGAGTTTCTGCTTCCGCGGTTGCCGCGAACGCGACTTGGATCGCGATAAGGCAAGGCAGAATTCGAACGGTTTGCCTCGGTTTATTCATGGGAAGTGGGCCTTTCGAAATCGGTGTTCGTGGCAGCCCCTTTTTTCGTGATACCAATGAGGTCTACTTGGAAGAAGAGACCACGATGCGCGTTTCATGGGGAGGCAGTTCCAGGCGGATGCCGCCTTCTGTCGGTTCGGCGCCGGCGATCCCGCCGTCCGTCGGATTGAGCAGCGATACGGCGGATGCCTCGGGAATTCCGGCGAGCACCCCCTCGTACGCCGTTTCCGAGACGTTGGCCAGGACGAGTATGTCCCGGCCGTCGCGGGAGAAATGCCCCAGACAGACGGTTTCACGCGCCGGGGTGATCCTGTATGGTAGTCCGGCGGCCCGGCGGATTTGGTCCGCCGGATTCTCAACGCTCCACGGGCCACGCACGACGAGACCCCCTTGGGTTTCGAAGGCCTTCAGCTTCTCGGATACCGATTCCGGCGGGACGACCCCTTCCGGCAACAGCAGGACCTCAAACGCATGACCGGCGGTTTCGAGCGCGCCGTCGTCGCCGAGGGTCATGTCCTCGAGCGTTTCGTGGTCGACGAGATTGAACGGGATTTGGTTCCGCTGGAGGAGTTGGCCATCGCGGAGGAACGACGCCGCGAGTGCCCGCGCTCTCGGGGTCTGCTCTTCATCCTTGATCGGTCCGGCTACGGGGCGATATTCCTCCCAGAGGTCGCGAATGGGGTAGTACAGCAAGACGCGCCGCTCGATCTTGGCCCCCTTCAGAAGCGAGTTGAGCCGGCCGACGAAATCGCCATAGGCCTTCGTTTGTTCGGGCGGGCGGTCCTCGGGGCCGTAGTACAGCGTAAACTCCGTCACGCCCCAGCAGGCCTGCCACGCGGCCGTCGCCTGCATCTTCTCGACGGAGGCGGGACCCTGGCCGCCCATCTTCTGGATGAAATCGCTCACCTCGGTCATCGCGCGGCGATTTCCGCCCAGCACCGCCGCCGAACTCGGAAGCCCCGCGGTCAGCCATCCAACATGAATGACGTCGCCGGGATTCGAGGACAGCATGTCCAGTCCGGGCCAGTCCATCCGTTTCAGCGATTCCAGCGCGTTGCCGTACAGCGGCACGTGGTGGATGATCCGTTCCTCCCACAGCGAATGCCCCGAGGAGGCGACCCCCTTGGGGCGGCACCAGTTCTGAATCGGCCCGAAGAACCGCTCCGCCATCAGGTCGGAGATGAGACTCCAGTACCGCCTCCGGGTCCGCTTCGCCGCCTCGGAGTCCCCTTCGAAGAGGTCGCGGCGCCGCTCGAGAAGGTCTTCGCCATAACGCCTTTGATATTCCGCCGCCAGATCGTCCGACCAGGGGACCGACGGGTAGTCCTTCACCGCCGGGTCCACCGGATCCTGCACGTGGACCCGCTTGCGGACCTCCTCCGGCAACTGGCCCAGATTCACCGCCATCAGCGAAGGTTCATCGGTGAAGAACGCTTGAATCGTCTTGCCGAAATGGGGCTCAAGCCGTTTCCAATACCGCTCGTGCGTCACGCCTATAAACGTCTTCATGGCCTCCGCGTCGATCAAGTTCGGACACCGCCGCGCGGCGTAGAAGTTGTTCGCCGCGTGGGAATGCTCGTATGCCGCCCGGACCGCGAACGGCGGATCGCCACCGGGGGCGTAGATCAGCTCTTGGGCTTCGAACCGCGGATTCACCTCCAACACGCGTCCGCCGGCGGCGCCGCTGGGGTAGCCGTCCTCGTCATAAATCCACGCGACCATCCCCCGTTCCACGCACGCCTCGACCAGCTTCTCGACCTTGTCCCATTCGGCCGCATCCTCCAAATAGTCCTTCGACCCCACGTTGAGCACCAGTCCTCCCAGTCCCCGCTGGAGATAATACTCCATCCCCTCGGGATTGGCCCGGGCAAGGGGGACATGGCCATGCACGATTTGAAGCGGCCGGTCGGCAAGAGCCGGAGTATTCCAAGCGGGGAGCCAGCCGGCCGGGACGGCCGTTTCACCGGCGCTGACGAGACCGGAGGGGAAAAGGAGAAGGCACAGACCGAGAAGGACAATCTTGCGGTGATCCATAACTTGGGGCATGGCAAGGGGATGTGGTCGACACCGGGAAGCCCGGCATCGTTTCAACCCATTGTAGCTCGTTTATCACTCGCCAGCAATCCGGAGTCGTGTCAGGAGCCGCCCTCTGTTCCTACGGCGAGCGTTGAGGGAATCCGCCAATCCGCTACTTCCATTGCGTCTCCCGAGTGGGCCGACACAAATGGGACAAGAGGTGTCAAGGCACCTCGGGCCGGCGGAACCGCGCGAAACAGCACTAGTGCTTTGTCAACACTTGTTTTACGGTTTGGCACCACGCCGAAGTGCCGCAATCGCCCGGATGAACCCGAAACGTCAGCCCCGATTCCTACGTCTGACAAATACGTTTGACAAAGCACTAGCCGGAATTGCTGAAGTCACATCCTATATTCCCCATCCTTTCTAGATTAACGCAATCATCCCGGCCGTGCCACTGGCCGGGTTTTTTGCGGGGGTTTTTTGAAATCCCACTTGGCACTCCGCCTCGAACATGGTTAAAATGGATGCCGTAGACGTCACCCTTCCAACACGCTCCATCCCAAAGCAGAATTCACGGCATGGTTTCCCTGATCACCCGTCACGACGAAATCGACCGCTTGGCGCGACTCGAACCAGATTTAAGACTCCCGACCCCTTTAAGCGTTCCCGCTTTAAGCGTTCCCGCCGGGAAATGGCGAATCGACTTCTGGCTTCGAAGGATTGCGATCACCGGATTA
>CAZFQG010000116.1:0-20341 GCA_964520785.1 uncultured Planctomycetaceae bacterium
AAATATCGGATATATGTGCCAGATAAAACAGTGACTTCGCCCCCCCCGAACGGCACCATCTTCGCTGCTCTTTGAAAATCTGCCGGTGATTCGCCGTCCCCCCCTGCCGGGCTGATTTCCGTCGGGCACAAGGCCCGCCCCTATGGCAATGCCGACCGGCGGCGCCGTGCCTTTCGCGGTTCGCCCCGTAAGAACTCATCCCGAAATCGCTTCCGTGAGTCGCGCGGTTTGAGAAAGGGACGTCGCGAAGAACATGCTTCGCAAACGGCCGTTTTTTCGACGGGTGCCAAAAAGAAATCACTCCGTCGTGGTAGCCAGGCGAGAGTGAAGGCTGCCCACCGCACAATACCCCTCTACACACCCCTCCATGGAGTGGATAGGTCGAGCCGACTGCGAGCACCGCCGGCTCTATCGAAGATATTCAACGATTAACTGTCCTCGACTTCCTCATCCTCATCCTCGTCGTCATCTTCATCTTCATCTTCATCTTCCTCATCGTCTTCCCATTCTTCCTCCCAACTGGAATCATCATCGTCCTCATCCTTCTCCTCTTCCTCGTCGTCGTCTTCTACTTCTTCCCAGATGTCCTCATCTTCTTCATCCTCTTCTTCCAGTTCCTCTTCGTCTTCCTCGTCATCGTAATACTCAAAATCGTCTTCTTCTTCTTCCTCCTCCTCCTCCTCCTCCTCCTCATCATCATCATCATCATCTACTTCATCATCATCGTATTCCTCCTCCTCGTCGTCTTCGTATTCCTCTTCTTCGAATTCCTCATCAGCTTCTTCTTCGTTGTCGTCCACGTATGCGCAGGCGGCGTCTTCTTCGAGGAGCGGGGCATCTTCTTCCACGAAGGCTGAAACGGACGGCTGGGTCTTGGTTAAGGTAGTCACCGGGCATTCCTCCCTGTTTTCAAGAGACTGTGTTGGATAAATGGGACCGAAAGTAAACTGATCGAGTCTCGGAAGCTCGTCTAAATGGCGAAGACCAAATACCTGCAAAAAATACTTTGTTGTTCCGTAAAGGAACGGCCGTCCCAACTCCTCGGAGCGGCCCGCGATCTTGACGAGATCGCGCTCCATCAACTGACGAAGCATCTCACCGCACTGGACACCGCGTATTGCCTCAATATCGGCGCGCAGGGCCGGTTGTCTATAGGCTACGACGGCCAGAGTCTCCATGGCCGGGGCGGAAAGCCGTATCTCGTATTGGGTTCCGTGCAACCTTCGAAGCCACGGAGCAAACTTCGGTCGCGTCATCGCGAGGAACCCGCCTCCCACCTCGACGACACGGAAGGACCGCCCTTCGGTATCGTAAAGGCCGTTCAGCTTTCGGACAAGCGTTCGCGCCTCGGTACCGTCCTCCAGTCCGGCCAATTGGGCCAATTTCCGCGTCGCCAAAGGCTCCCTCGCGATCATGAGAACCGCCTCGGTCCTTGCCAACCGATCGTCGCGCCAGTACTTACCCCTCACGGGGGGAGGTGGCTTCTCTTGCTTGGTTCCTGAATCCTTTCGCCGACCGAAACGCCGTCGTTGCACCCTCCCGAAGCCGAGCAATGGGTGATTTTTGGATCGGCATAGGTCGTGGTATCGCAAAAATCGGTGATTCAATCTTTCCTTCGCCACGGCTGGCTCAATTTGCCTCTCGTTCCGCATTCTGCCGCTGAAGGCCTTTTGCACGCAGGTTGTGTGCCATTTGTCCGATTTCCTTCGCGCCTCGAATTCCCACGTAGACCAACAAGAATGCGTACCACGCGATGGAGATGAAGATCAGGAAAGTCCAAACCCAGACAATTAAGGGGAGCTGCGTCATCTTTATTTCCCTCAGCCTCTAGTTTCCACTCGAAACCGTCCGCGATGTTAAACTGATCAACCGGAATCCCGATGCGATCCCGCTACTATGAGTTTCCACGTTCTTCTCCCTCGGCGGTCGGAATCTCCCCGCAAATCCCAATTCCAAAAGCATTCCCAATCCACGATCCTACAATCATACCGCCAAAGGCAAGGGCGAACGCGCCGAGCCCGGCCGTCTCCGGCATGGAAAGGAATTCAAACGTCCGCGCGAGGACGCCGTACGCGGTTCCACCCAGAACCGACTCAAACCAAGTCATCCAAGCTTCGTTTTTCTTCACCACGTTCACGACTAGGAAAGCCAGGGGGCCGGATGCCCCCAAGATAATAGCCGCGTACCCACCACAACTATTCGCCTTTTTCCAGTACAGAGCCCCCGTCAGAAGGGCAAGAAGACTCGCCAAATAGATGTTCCCCGTAACCGACAGATAATCCCACGTATTCCCGGGAATTTGGTAGACCAATCCATAGAAGACCAGAAAGACCCCAATCGCCACGACCAGCGAACGCACAAGGAACAGGCGCCCCTTGTCCGAAAGAGGGAACCGCAGCAAGGGGATGATGAGGTCATTGTAAATGACGGTAGCCCAGGTAAGGAGATAGGAGCTGTCGGTCGACATCTCCGCGGCAAGCATCGCGGCCAGCACGATTCCGACGACTCCGATCGGCAGCACTTCTCTCACGAAGTGGGGCATCGCCTCAATCGGCTTGAGTTCGGCCGGCAGCCCGCCCTGCATATAGAAGAATACGAAAGCAGCCGCCCCCCATAACCCGGGCAACATCCAGCGACCGACCCAGAAGAAGGCCGTCCGGCGATAAATCCTCTTCGCGGTAAGTGAATCCTTCGCGGCGAGAACCCGCGAAATCGTGGTCTGCCAGGTGGTGACGACGGCCAAGGCGTGCAGGGATTGCCAGAAAATCCACCAGAAGCCGACCCCCTGCCTGCAAAACGGATCCATTGGGTTGGTCATCGCGATCGTTTGGCCGGCGGACCCGTCATTCAATCGCGTGGGAACCCCGCGGGCGATCAGAAGCTCCTCGGGTTCACTGGGAGGCGACTTGATCAGTCTTGCCAGGTCGTTGGGGTCTAGGCCGGCGATGTAGTCGATTTTCCCGCCGGCGCCGGCCGTGGCGTTCTTCCGAATTAGTTCCTTTACTTCATCGATCTTCAGCACGACGGGCTCGTCGAAAGGTTGCGTCGCGTCATCCGGCTTCGAGATGCGGATTTCGTCGTTCACCGTATCCACGTAAACCAACCGACAGGCGTTCCGGTGCCCTTCCCACGTTTTCTCGCAGATATTCGACCAACCGAAATGCGTAATGACCAGAATAGAGGTCAACACGATTCCAAAGCTCATGACGATGAACTGAATATAATCCGTCACCAGCACGGAGACCATTCCGCCGAGCACCGTGTAGAGCAGGACGATCGCCAGCAGCGAGATCATCGTCAGCTCCAGGGGACCGAACGTCACCGTCCCCCAGAAACCTTTGATCTCCCACCCAAACGTCGTGTCGGCCGGATCGGTTTCGCCGTGCGCGACGGCATTATCCGCCGACGCCTCCAGCGGCGCATCATTGTTCACGGCCGACGCTTCCGGCGCCGAATCAACCTCCAGACCGGTTTCCGTAGGGATGGGATCGCTTGGCAAATCACTCGCTTCTATCTGCGCCGATTGTCTCCCACCCAGACCAGTCACGCCGACGATAAACTCACCCCCCACGCGTAGAAACACCCCCATGTTCAGTACGCCGCCCAGGATAATTACCAACCCCGCGAGCCAGCGCACTCGCACGCCGAATCGTTTCTCGAAAAGCTCCGGAATCGTAATGACGCCGGCTTTTCGGAGCGGATCAATCACGAAACCGCTCATGCCGACCACGAACATGGCAACGGCCGTCAGTATGCCGGGCATCGCTCCCGTGAACCCCCCCGTGAAACCCTGTTCCGCGGTGTACATGACGGTGACGATGCCGAACTCGGTCGCCGCCAACGACGCGATTCCCATATTCATGTCCATCTCGCGACCGGCGACCGCGAAATCCTCGACGCCGCGCACGTAGCGCTTCATCCATACCCCGGCGATGATGCACCCGACGAGGTAGACGATAATGATGGTCCAGTCAATCGGCGAAAGGTACATGGACAACTCCCGAAAATCGGAACAGAACGGTTTCGTTGGCGAATTCGAGAGTATAGACAAGCGGGGGAGGCGAGTCAACGCCTCCACGATCAGCCTGCTCATTTTGTCCGGCTTTCCCACCCTGCTGCTCTATTCGGCCGTTTTGTCGTTGACCCAGATTGGCCGATTAGTCATAATCGAGTTCGTGTCGGCAATGGTTGCCGGCACACCACGGCCAGCCAATCGTCGCGGAAAGTAACGGCGCGAATGCGGTAGATCCGGCTCAGCCGCTCGCCGGCGCGGGCCGGCGTGCCGGACGAGGTAACGCCGCGGCGGCGCGAGATCGAGGTGAAACCCGGCGGAGAGACGATGTCAATCGTGGAGGTACCGGCATGAACGAATTGGCGCAACGGCCAAGCAGGGACCAGGTGATGGAAGAGCTTAGACCCTTTCCGGCCGAGCGGGGAGGCGTCCACCCTCTTCAATCGCTGGGCTGCTTCGGTTCGATCGCGAGAGGGAAGGCGACGACCGAAAGTGATGTCAAAACTCTTTCTTCCAAATACTCCGTACGCCGGCTCGGGACAGGGTGTCGGAACCTTTCCCGCTGATGTTTCCAAGCTTGCATTCAAGCCCGTAGCCTTACCCATAAACCTCCCCGAGAGGAAGACCATGACGAAGACCATGAGAACGCCACGGAACCTTTGGCTTGCCATCGTTCTTCTGATTCTCTCGACCGCATGGCGTGCCACGGCCGGCGGCCAGTCGGTTCCAGGATTTGCCGGGCCGGCGGTCGACGCCCTGGGCCGCCGCCTTCCCGTCGCCGGCGAGGTCCGCGAGTTTCAGCCGGAAAAGTACGTCGGCATATTCTACTTCCTTTGGCTCGATCTTCCTTCCGTCTTGGATAATTCGAAGATTCTCGCGGAGAACCCCGATGCGGGAAAGCTGGCGACAAGCCCCCCTTGGGGTAAGATCCATGAATACCATTTCTGGGGAGAACCCCTTTTCGGGTACTACCGCAGCCACGACCCTTGGGTTCTCCGCCGTCACGCCTACCTACTGGCCGACGCGGGAGTCGATTTCCTGGTTTTCGACGCGACCAATGCGGTGACCTACGACCATGTCGTCGATGCCTTGTGCGAGGAGTTCGAACGACTTCGCGCCGCCAGGGAGGCCGTCCCCAAGATCACCTTCATGACGAACACGGCCGCGGGACGCACGGCAAGACACCTCTGGGAGCGTCTTTACAAGCCGGGCCGCTACCGTGAATCGTGGTTCCATTGGCAAGGCAAGCCCCTGTTGATTTGCGATCCTGAGGAAGCGGACGACGAACTCAAGGCCTTCTTCACGCTCCGCAAGGCGCACTGGCCGTTCGAACTGGTCAACACCCACAACGCGTGGCACTGGGAGGCGATCTACCCCCAGGTCTACTCCTACGACACCGATCCCGAAAAACCGGAACAAGTCAACGTCTCGGTAGGTCAGAACCTCCACCAGAAGGACGGCCGCGTCGAGATGATGAGCACCGGCCACGCGCGCGGGCGCAGCTTCCACAATGGCAAGATGGACCGCTCGAAAGACGCCTATCTCCACGGCCATAACTTCCAGGAGCAGTGGGAGAGAGCCTTTGAACTCGATCCCGAGGTGGTCTTCATCACCGGCTGGAACGAGTGGATCGCAATGCGGCTGGGGGAGATGTCCCACCCGCCGATCTTCTGCGACCAATACGACACCGAATTCAGCCGCGACGTCGAGATGATGCGCGGCGGGTACGGCGACAATTACTACTATCAGATGGTCGCCAATATCCGGCGGTTCAAGGGACTTCCGCGGCGATCACAAACCGCGGCGGAGAAGACGATCGCCATCGACGGTCCCTTCAACCAGTGGGACGCCGTCTCGCACGTCTACCGCGACCACGTATTCGAAACGCTCCCCCGCGATTTCCCCGGTTGCGGAAATCTCCACTATACCGAGACGAGCGGCCGCAACGATCTCGTTTCCTTCAAGGTCGCCCACGACGCGGAAAACGTCTACTTCCTGGCCGAAACTCGAGAACCCTTGACCGACTCCGCCGGCGAGCACTGGATGAACTTGGCGGTCGACGTTCGTGGGGGCGGTTCGTTCCTGGTCAACCGCGACCACGAAGACTCCGCACGGACCCTTCTGGAGCGGAAGGACGGCGGCACCTGGATGAAGATCGCCACGATTCCCTATCGCGCCGAAGGGAATCGGCTCCATCTGGCCGTCCCCAGGAAGACTCTGGGCCTCGCCGGAAACGACTTCTCCATTGAGTTCCAATGGGCCGATAACGTCTCCCTCACCGGACCCATCGAGGACCGTTACCTCCGTGGCGACGTCGCTCCGGAAGGCCGATTCCGGTATTACTACGGCAGGTAGCCGCCTCGCCGGAAGCGGCATACCACTCGGCGATGCCGGATACGCCATTGCGGATGACAAGACCCGCAATCGAAGTCGAATTTGGGAATTGGATTCTCGAATCCAGCGAGATGAAAAGACCATTGGAGGGGTTCGTCCGACTCGGCCGTACGGAACAATCCGGCCGAATACCCACCCTGGCCCCGGGCGATGTGGCGATGTGGCGATGTCCAGGAAATCTTGGATCGTTGACACGCGAACCAAATACTATTATACTCGAAAGGGTCGAATATTCCGCTTTTTTTCGAGCGGCGAGAGACGACGTGGTCGGCGGCCTTTCGTTGGGCACCCGCTGAAGGGTTCATGTCGCTCGGTGCCGCGATTCCGCGTTCCCCTGGCCCCATTCCATGGATGACTCACAACCGACAGTCGCTTATATCCCGGACAAGGACCGCGATAGCGGTGCGTCGACCGGGGTGTCGCGAGCGAAAGTCGGGTTGATTGAAGGCCAAGGTCGAGGATTCGCGGAAGAAACGGCCGAGTTGCTGCGACGACGGTTGCGAGCGGCGACGCTGGCGATGACGGTCGCGTTCGGCGCGTCGTTCATCCTCCTTCTGCCCTGCGGTGCTCCGTTTTTCGTGTTCCGTTGTCTCACACTGCTCCTCCTCTTATCCGTATTGTTCGTGCTCCGTGGCGAACGGGAATTCTCATTAGGACGACTCCGCGCGGTCGAGCTGTTCGTCTTCGCGGCGATCGCCGTGCAGTTGATGGTGATGATGTACTCGAGAATGGCGTGGTTCATCGGCGAAGGGGACGAGGTCTCGGCGCTGGCTTCGCAGAACGCGTTTCACGCCGCGTTCGTCATCGTCCTCTTCACCTACGCCATCTTCATCCCGAACCCCTGGAAACGGGCATGTCTGGTTCTCTTCACGTTGGCCTGCGCGCCTTACCTCGTGATGTTTCTCCTATGTTGGGGAGTGCCGGGGGCCGGAGATATCCTCACTTCCGCCCAGACCGAAAAATCCCTCCCACTCCCGTTCGTCGCCGCCGTGATCGCCGCGTTCGGCGCGCACACCATCGGCACCGTGCGACACGAGGCATTCAAGGCGAGGCAGTTCGGGCAATACCGGCTGAAGGAGAAGATCGGATCCGGAGGAATGGGAGAGGTATATCACGCGGAGCATCGCATGCTCAAGCGGCCCTGCGCCTTGAAGCTGATTCGCGCGGAAAGCGCCGCCGCCGCCGACGTGGTCCGCCGCTTTGAAAAAGAAGTCCGCGCTACCGCCAGGCTTTCCCATTTCAACACCGTGGAAATCTTCGACTACGGCCGCACCGAAGACGGCACGTTCTATTACGTCATGGAGTTTTTGCCGGGGTTGACGCTCGAACAGCTCGTTCGGCGATACGGGCCGCTCTCGCCGGGCCGGGCCGTTTATCTTCTGTCTCAGACGTGCGGTTCGCTCGAAGAGGCGCACGCCGCGGGACTCATCCATCGCGACATCAAGCCGGCTAATATCTTCGCCGCCAAAAAGGGAGGGATGTACGACGTCGCGAAACTGCTTGATTTCGGCCTGGTCCGAGAGACGGACGGCGCCGCGAAAGGGGGCGCCGCGCCGCGAAGGGAGGGCTTCAGCGGGTCCCCCTTGTATATGGCTCCCGAGCAGGTGACTTCCTACGAGTCGGTCGACGGCCGGTGCGACATCTATTCGCTCGGCGCGGTCGCCTATTTCCTCGTCACCGGCGAACCGCCGTTCGTGGGTTTCAGCGTGAGTGAAGTCCTCCGAGCCCACGCGAACGAGGATGTGCTCCCCCCCAGTAAAGTAGCGCCGTCGGTCCCCGGCGATCTCGAAGCGGTCATCATGCGATGTCTGTCGAAGGATCCGCGGGAACGTTACGCGGACGCGTCGAGCCTGAAGCAGGCTCTTCTGGCCTGCCGGTGCGCCGCGGAGTGGAACGACGACGCTGCCCGGGAGTGGTGGAAACGCCACGAAGCCGAAAAAGCCGACCTGCCCGACGAGGGGACCGATGGGATTCCATTGCGTCCGAAGTCGCCGGATACCACGCGAGAGACGGCCGATTTCAACGCCTCGACCCAGGAGTGAGAACGGACGGGGCCCCCGCGGCGGCGGAGTCCTACTTCGACGTCAACTCGAAATCGATATCGTCCCCCGCTTCCCGCACGGTCGCTTTGAGAATGGTGGAGCTGGGATGGCTGTACTTGGCGGGGAGGATTTGTCTTGTCGGAGTCGTCATGGGGTCGAAGTTCTTTCCGCCGGCGGTGGAACCGTCCGGCGCAACCGCCTTGCCGATGGTTACCCGATACTCTCCGACGGGCGCACCCTCCCCCATATGGCGCGAACTGAGGCTATAGCGGCCCCTCGAGTCCGTCTTGCCGAAGGCCTGCGTTCCCCGGGTCTCCCCGACCGGGCTGAAGAAGACGACGGCCTCGCTTAACGGTTGCCCATCCAGCTTGACGGTGCCGGTGACCGGCACCAAGTCCGGAAGATTCGGGTCCTTTTTGCCACACCCGCCGACGGCCGCGGTCGCAGTCAGAACCATGACCAAAAAGAATATCTTGTTTCCGTGCATTCCCGCTTCTCTCTTGCCGATCCATACGTACTCGTTAACCGCCGGAAAAAGCCGCTCGCCTTCGATTCGCCGCGCGGGCGCGAAAGGGAGTTGGCCCCGCGTCCGCGATCAATCCCAAGCGTCCGTCACGATCTCCCCGCCGGCGATGGTGGAGAGCGCCTCGAGAACCTTCATGTCCGTCGTCTCCAACAGGAATTGGACGGAACCGTCTCCCATGAGGGCGTGACACCCGCCGGGGTGCTGGCTGCCCGCGGACGCCCACGTTCCCAGCCGTCCCGGGCGTACGACGTCATGGAGCAACACCCAATAAGAACTCCAGGTATTGATGCCGTTATATCCAAAATCGACACCCACATGGACCCAACCCCGGTATCCCCACGGAGAGGTCTCGCCGTTGTAGATATCGAAACAGGTTTCGCCCATGGCGATCGTGTTCGCCAGACCGTCCGAGACGTCCCGGGCGCTGGTCTTGCTGTTCTCGCCGAACATCCGTCGCTTGTTGCTTGGAGCCCGCGACCAGCTCTGGCATTGGTATCCGGTCTCCATGCTTCCGTCCACGGAGAAGTCGTAACAGGTCTTTGCGCCGCGGTAGTTCGTCCCCTCCTTGATTCCATAGTGACGATCCGTTCCCAGGAAAGGATCGAAACTCTCGCTGGGACACGTGAACAGGGATATCTGTTTTGAGACGACCTCCGCGTTACCGCTGGCGACCGGGTCGCCGGCCAACGGCTGGATCGCGTTGCACCCGCTCGCCGCGCCCGAGACGTTCGCGCACGCGGCCGCGTCCGGATCATACGCTTCCCAGATCGGATCGAGCCCGACGTACGGCGTAAGAATCATTAGGCCGTTCATGTTGTAGATCAACGTATTCTTGTTGTATTCCGGATACCGGCACCATCCGTATGCTAGCCCCGCGGGAGGGAACTGCTCCGTCGCGGAGTGGTAGTTGTGCAAACCGACGCCGAGTTGCTTCATATTGTTGATGCACTGCGTCCGGCGGGCCGCCTCTCGAGCCGCCTGAACCGCGGGGAGCAACAAGGCGATCAGAATCCCGATGATCGCGATGACGACCAGAAGCTCGACCAACGTAAAACCATGCCTCCGCCTCGTCGAAACTGGAATTCCAAGGGGAGGACGCGTCATTGTTTCTAACGATGAGTCCTTGCACCGCACAGCGACCATAGCCAGATACCTCCGGTTTTCCGAGTCGTCTAAACGCCAAACGCCGATGAGCGCGCTCGAACTCACCCACGTTACCGAGAATCGACAGCCCTTATGATGGCATCGGCGGGTAGAAAAATCAAGAGCGCCAAAGGAGTTTTTGTCTGGAGTTTCGGTTGCACGCGACGCTATTCTGCACAAGATACATCCGTTTCTTATTATTCTCGCGCAATTCAGGTGTCTCTTACCCTAGCAACGGGGGGTATGGAAGCGACGCGATCAAGGAGCTCGAGTGAGTCTTTCATCCGAGGCTATCGGCTCGAGATAAAGGTAGTGGGCAAGGTAGTGCCGTAAGGTGGGCGAGCGGAGGTAGTCGCGCCAGGAATGGCTCTTTCCCACCTGTCCGGAAACGTCCAGCACTCTTAGCCGTTGTGCGGCGACGCCCCCGTAGGTGGATGAGGAAGGGCCGACATAGCCGAGTGCTTCATTGCCGCGGCATCCTTGATACATTAGCGGGTACCATCGCAGAACCGGGTCACACGCGTTCTTCGTTACCAGAATGCCGTCCGACTGCTCCAGCGCCAACCCGTCGCGACGGCACGGGGCGAGCCAGTGGAAATCCATCGCCGCGGCGATAAAGACTGCGCGGAGCCTTCGCGGCCGTTCTTCGGCCCGGTCGAGGGCCCTTCCGGCGACGCAACCTCCCCCAAGCAACTCCAGTGCCCCTCCGATGATCCGCGACCCGAAACTGTAACCGATCATCCCGACCGGAATCCCCGGGTCCATGGATTCCAGCCACCGGGCCAGGTAGTAGCTCTGGACGTCGCTGCGGGACGCCTTTACCTGGACGTCGTGCCGGGGGCCTCCGGGAATCTCCTCGGAGGGCCAGGACCAAACGACGAAGCGACAGGGAATCTCGTCGGATCGGCACCGCGCGACCTGGTGGACGACGTAGCCCTCACGGATTGCCGTGCAGTAGTCGCAACGGTTCCCGTGGATGTATACGACCACCGGGACGGACGGATCGAGCGAGGCGTAGAACTCATCCGCCGCTGACGCACGCGCGGATCCGTTTTCATCTCGTTTCTGGAAGCGGAGTGCTTCCGCGCCGTGGGCACGAACCGAGGTCTCGTTCACGTAGCGGGTATTGATGATCCAGAATTCGTCCCGTTCGTGTGCGATTGCGCCGGACGGCGAAAGGCAACGAAGCGCGGCGACTAGGCATAACGTGATGGGAACAGGGTGCGGGAGGGTTCTCACGATCGGCTCCGGAATTGCTTACAAGGAGATTATCGAGGCTCAAAGACGCATCATGCATCTGTAAATCGTAGCATTGAATCAACATGCTCGCGAAAAAAAAGAAAACGCCTCGTAGAAAAAAAAACCTCCGTTGCGTTTGCACATCAAAAAACGTGTTGTAGAGTTAAGTACGCCGATGATATGGATTCATCGGGCGATGGAGCGTACGCCTTTTTACGGAGATCAATGTTATGAAGAAACTACTCATGCTAACGGTCCTATCGGCCGTGACGGTCACGTTGACCGGTTGCGAATGCTGGGACAATTTCTGGAACCGCGGGTCGAAGTATAGCGATCCGGCAGTCTATGCCTACCCGCCGTGTCCTCCCGTGACCTCCGGCTGTGCCATGCCGGCCTGCCCCACGTCTTGCGGCCCCGTCTCGGGCGTGCCGGATTACGTTCCGGGTCCCGGGAACTAAGCCGGTCCTTCACCTCCCCGGGCTACGGTTCGTTCCAGGTCGCTCAAAGCGGCCGCGATGCGCGCGCGCTCGGCCGGTTCGAGCGGGCGGTGCGCAAAGCGGACGCGGTAGAATGCCTCCGTGACTTCGCGAGCCGGCGCGCCGGCGTCGGTGCGCCCCGTTTCTCCGTCGAGCACCTGGGCGATGCGCCGCGCGAATTCCCTGTGGGTCGTCGTCGTCTCTCGCGAGAATTTCCGCTTGGCCATGAGCATTTCGAAACGGCGGTAGAACTCCACCTGTGCCGCTCGAGCGGCAGCTCTTTGCGCCTGGCGTCGGCGTCTGAGGTTGCGGGTCAGCCGGGCCTTCAGGACGCGAAAGACGTGGTACAACCCGACGAAGACGAAACACGCCACGACGGCGGCGACGCCTCCGCGCCAACTGAACCACTGCTCGATGTTCCAGTTCGCCGGATTGAGCGCGCGGCGCGCCGTCGCCGCCAAATCGCCCCACCGCCGAGGATCGCGGAGGTGTTCCAGCACGGTATTACCCCAGTCTTTCAGCGGCTTGTAGATCGCGCGGCTCTGGCGTCCCTGATCCATCTCCATCACGTAGTTGTCCCACAGAAATTCCATCCGATCCAGGAATGAAGTGATAGGAGAGAGCACGCCCTCGGTGACCGATACGGCGGCGGGGCCCGTTCCGGCGGTCGGATCAAGTCTTAGCCAGCCCTCTCTCGCGTCCGTCCATTCCGCGCGATTCGCGACCACGTCCGGGGGGATGTCTCTCCGCGCGAAGCGGGCCTCGACCCACGTGTGGGCGTGCAGTTGCCTGATCTGGAAGAATCCGCCGACTTCGTTCCACTCCTCGGTTCGGTACCCCACGACCACGCGAGAGGGAATTCCCCGACTGCGCAGCATCAAAGCCAGTGCGGTCGCGAAGTATTCGCAATGCCCCGCTCGATTGTTCGCGACGAAATCCTCGATCGGATCGACGTTCGGATCGCGGGGTTGACCTTCGAGGCTGTACTTGTAAAGACCGGTGTCGCGCAACTTGTGCTCCAAATACCGCGCGACGCGGATTGGATCCTCCGCCGGGATTCCCGCCTCCGTCAGCCACCGCTCGGCCGTGCCGCGAAGCCAAGGCAGCCCCGGCGCTCCATCCGGACCCGCCGGCATTTGAACGAGTTCCGACCGGGCGAAATCGACCCGCGCGGGCGTCCAAGGGGACTGACGCCCGTCGGCAAACGCGGTCGTCAATAGTTCCGTCGAGAAGCGGCTCCTGGCAAGATCATTGGGACGCAACAGCTTTTCCCGGCGGACATCCTCGTAAACGTCGGGCCGGCGGCTTTGGATGTAGACGGGTCGGACATGGAAGATTTCGCCCGTGTCGAGCGGCTCGAGCGCGATCTTCTGCCGGGTGATTCCGTTCTCCTCGGGAAGGGTGCGCTCGCGCATTTCCCGAACGGGGTCGGCCCAGGTATACGGTTCCTTCCAAAAACCCTTCTGGTAGGTCGTCAGGACGGCCCCGTGCAGGTACAGGCCGCCGCCGGGGCGGAGCGTTTCACCGGTTGTTTGATCGACAAGGGCGACGCGGCCGACCTCGTCGGGGTTTTCCACGGCGGTACCGAGTTCGCCCAATTCCACCTCGCTGGAGAACCCAACCGTCCTCTGCTCGACGAGCATCGCGCCGCGCCACGCCGTCCGGCCCAAGCGGGGCACCACGAAGAAGGTACCACTCGTGAGGATGAGCGTGCCGACGCTGAATACGCCGAGACGCTTGTAGAGTTCCCAACCGAGGCCCTGTTTTCCGCGGACCCGCGCCGATTGACCGACGACGACGGCGTCGGCGGCCGCCAAAGGCCAGCGGCGAACTGACGGTTCGGATGGTTTCTCGGCCGGCTCGCTTTGAACCCGACGTCCGGCTTGATCCTCGCGGAACAGGTAGAAGAGGGCCAGCGTGGAGAGCCCGATGAAGAGGTATCCGACGAGCAGAACTCCGAAAACGAAACCCTGGTTGAACGCGGCGGCCACCACGACCTGCAGGAAACTCAGCGCACAAAGTTGCCAGTAGAGCCTCACGTCTTTCTTCTGGAATAGCAGAATCACCTGCAAGTAGATGAGGAACCTGGCGATCGCCAAAAGGGGAACCGCGTGCAACGACGCGCTCAGATGCCGGGCCGCGAAGCCGGCGGCGATGAGCGCCGCGACGTTCGCCACCAACTTATTGAGATGAAACCACTGCTTGATGTCGGTCACGACGACTGAAGTCGCCGCCGCGAGGACGACGATTACCGGCAGGCCCCCCTCGTTCTGGCCCATGCTCAGGAGAATCGTTCCCAGGGCGGCCAGCGTGGCGACGTTGATTTGAAGCAGGCGTTCCAGTCGCATGGCGTTCCCTAGTGCTTTGTCAAACGTAGGAATTGGGGTTGTTGTTTCGGTTTCATCCGGACGATTGCGTTACTTCGGCGTGCTGCCAACACAAAATCTAAGTGTTGACGGAGCACTAAGGAATGGCGGTACCGTCCCAAGTGAAATACTGACTCAACGCGTGCCGCGGCTGAGAAGGGGCGGCGCACGTTTCCACGACGCGGACGTGTGACAGGTGGGGGCGGAGGGCCGGATCGTCCCAGAGCGGCGCGAATCGCGCCGTGTCCGACGGATCGGTCGGCCTCGTCGTCACGAGGACGATCTCGGTTCCCGCCTCGATTCGCTCGAGCACCTCCGCCAGCCGCCGGGCCGGACGATCCTCGTGTACCCCGCCAACCGTCGCCAACGAACGGATCGCCTCTTGCAGGAATCCGTGCGAGGCGAAACCGTTTTGAACGCGACTTTCTCCAACGGCCGCGAACGTGATATTGCTTCCTCCCTTGCGGCACAGGTCGGCCAGGACGGTCGCGGTGAAGCTCACCGCCAGCTCGACGTTGTCCAGGTCGTCTTTTGAAGGGTTCTTTGGCATCCATGGATCGACGAAGATCGCGATATCGTGATCGCGCGGCTGCTCGAACTGCCGAACGACCAGGGTTCCGTGCCGCGCTGAACTCCGCCAGTGAATCCACCTGCGGTTATCGCCGGTCCGCCAGGGACGGACTCCGTGGAATTCCCCCTCCACCCTCCCATGCTTCGAGTGCCGCCGCGCCGAACCCTCGAAGGCCGGCCGGTGCCGCGCGACCCACCGCTGGGTGAGCATGCCCAGTCGGGGGGACACGACCAGAGGGGCGGTCTCCGCGCGAACTTCCGCGCGGCGGACCAATCCGAAGGGAAACCGGGATGAAATCCGGATTGGGCCGACCGCGTACAGGCCCCGCCGGGACAGCCGTGCGCGGTAAACCGTCTCTCGCGACTGACCCGCCGGAATGAACGAGACGTAGCTCGTCGGACGCAGCGGCGTCGCGTCTTCCCCCTCGATCACGTCCTCGACGGCGATCGCCCAACACCCCAGCCGCTTCCGCGGATTCGTCACGGTCACCGTCACGACGAGTAAATCGCCGGCCCCGACGCTCGACGGCAAGTCGCGGCGGACTTCGATCTCCCGGAGCATCACGACGACCACGCGGAAGCTCAGCAGAAACGGCCCGGCGAGCATTCCGGCCATCAGCAGAAGCAGATTCACCTCGCGCATCATTGCTCCGCCAAGAACGCAAAGCAAGACGGCCAAATAGTACCACGTCTCGCGCGCCAGCGCGGTCTTCCGGAGGAATTGGAAAGAGAGGCGGGACTTAGGCATTCGCATGAGTCCAAGCGTTCCAGCGACTAAAAGCGGCCGTCGTGAAATCGGGAAAAGGTGGAATCGACTTGAGAAAGAAGAGCCCAATCAGCCCAATGACGGAACGGCGGAGGGAAGTGGAGCCGTCGCGTCGCCATCTTTCTCGATGAATCACCGAATTTTCCTTGCATGCCCTTTCCACTACCGGCCAACTCTTGTCAAACCTGCCCGACCCGCGCAATCGCTTCGCCACGTTTCCGGCCCAACTTGCCATTACCGTTGCTTCCCCGGCCGCGGAACCACTTTGCATCGCGATTCCCACGCGTCGTATTTCTTTTCGAGGGCGGCGACCTTCTCGGGGTGATCGGCGGCCAGGTCGTTCATTTCGGTCGGATCCCGGTTCAAATCGTACAGCTCCCACGGTTTGCCGCCTTCGCGAACGAGTTTCCAGTCCCCCTCGCGGATACCGGCGTTGCCGAAGTGTTCCCAGTAAAGGGCGTCCCGCTCGAGCGGCCGGTCGTCGAATGCCGTGAGGAGGCTCTTGCCTTCGAGGGCCAAAGGGGCGCCGTCGCGCCGTCTCCGCGTCGCCGTGAGGCCGGCGGCATCGAGGCAGGTCGGCATCAGGTCGATGACGTGGCCCACCTGCCGGCGGAACTCACCCTTCGCGCGGATTCCCTTGGGCCAGTGGACCACC
The DNA here is from genome assembly GCA_964520785.1 of uncultured Planctomycetaceae bacterium. GTDB lineage: Bacteria > Planctomycetota > Planctomycetia > Pirellulales > Thermoguttaceae > CAZFQG01. Next base: position 16,190 of record CAZFQG010000116.1, read on the forward strand.
AGCGGCGTCGCGGAGCCTCCCTCGTGAATGCGTTTCTTGTAGAGGCGGAACGGCGTATTCGAGGCGTTGGCCCATCCCACGCCGTAACTGGCGAACGTATCCCGTGGTCCCGGTGCAAGGGACGGATCGTTTCCGGTTCGGAGGTTCGGAACCGGATTCGCGTAGTAGTGCCTGCGCTGCTCGGCGTTGTTCAGGCGCAATAATTCGTCGCACCCGCCGTTATCCGCCAGGAAGAGGATCAACGTGTCGGCGAGCCGTCCGGTTTCTTTCAGCGCCTCCACGATCCGCCCGATCGCGCGGTCCATCGCGTAAACTTGGGCGGCGTACACCTCCATCCGCCGCGATTGCCACGCGTGGTCCGGCGTTTCCTCCCATGCCTTTACTCGGCGATCCCGCGGCGTCAGCGTGAAGCGGTCGTCGACCACGCCGAGTTCCTTCATCCGCGCAAGCCGCGTCCGGCGGAGTTCGTCCCACCCCGCGTCGTAGCGCCCGGCGAATATGGCGATGTCCTCCTCCGTCGCGTGCAGCGGCCAGTGGGGCGCCGTGAACGCGACGTACATGAAAAACGGCCGATCCGAAGCGGCGCTTTCGCGAACGTTTTTCGCGGCGCGCTCCCCCAGCGCGTCGGTGTAGTAATACGCCTCCGGATCAGGCGCGCAAAACTCGCCTTCGTCCATCAGAGAACACGGATCGAAATAGCTGCCGCCTCCGGCGAGCGTGCCGTAGAACCGCTCGAACCCGCGCGCAAGCGGCCAACTGCCGACATCCGGCGTTTCTCGCGTGGCGTAATCGAACGGCGTGACGTGCCACTTCCCGACCATGTACGTGCGGTACCCGCTCTCGAAGAGCATCTCCGCGATCGTCGGGGTCGTCGGGTTCAGTCGGCCGCGATAACCGGGGGCGCCCTCGTCCCGGACCATCCGGCCGATTCCGGCCTGGTGGGGATACATGCCGGTCAACAGGGCCGCCCGCGTGGGACAGCACCGGGCCGTATTGTAGAACGAGGTGAACCGAAGCCCTCCGGCGGCCAGCGCGTCCAGATGGGGCGTGTCAATCTCACTTCCGAAACACCCGATGTCCGAGTAGCCCAGATCGTCGGCCAGCAGGATGATCAGATTCGGCCGTTGAGGCTCTGCGCTTGCGGTGGAGTCGACCGGAGCCCAAGAGAGGAGCAGGGCCAGGGCCGTGATGGTTCGAAGCGGATATCGCGAAAAGCTCGTCATGAAAATCTCCTTCCGCTACGAAAACGCCCTTTCGACGGCGGCCTTCATCTTGGCGAGCCCCGTCTTCGCGACCGCGGTCGCGTCTTGCTTCCAGTATTCACGGTTAAACAGCTCCAGCGAAAGAACCCCGCGGAACCCCGTCTCGTAAAGCGTGCGGAGGATGATGCCCATAGGAGCAACCCCGTCGCCGGGGTAGACGCGGTCGGCGTCCGAGATATTCTCCCTCGAAGGATCCGCCGGGTAGTCGTTCATGTGAAAGACGAACATCCGCCGCCCGTTCAGCATCCCCAGACCGGTGAAATCGGAGCCCCCTTTGTAGATGTGATAGACGTCTAGCAGCAGGCAGGCGTCGTCTCGTCCGGCTTCCGCGGCGACATGGGCCGCCTCTCCGATGCGGTGGAGCGTCTTGGAGGGTCCCCAAAGCTCCAACTGCGGCCGGACTCCCATTTCGGCCCCCAACTCCAACAGTTGGGCGTACCACTGCGCGATCTCCGCTAGGTCGAGGTTCTCCGCCGAGGTTGCGCCGGCCGGAGGGGCGGCGATCCGCGTCCCGCCGATCCGCGCGACCAGGTCCATGTCGCTTCGCATCGCTTCGAACGCCGCCTTGCGTTGACCCGCGTCGGGGCTCATCCAGGGGGCGAAGCCGATCGCGCTTTCCACGGTAATGCCCCGGTCCTCGCACCGCTTCTTCAAATCGGCGGTCGTCCCTCCCTTCTCGACGTACCCGCGGATTGCGCCCAGCCACGGCTCGATGGCGTCGTACCCCGCGTCCGCGGCGACGTCGATCTCCCGGGCCAGGTCCAGCCCCTGCCCCCGGATCGTCCCCATGTTGAGCGCGTATCGAAACCCCGGCGCGCCGTCCGCCTCCGAGGCGGCCTCCGCCGCGACCAGGGTTTTCATCGCCGAAACCCCGCATACTCCCCCCATCGCCGCTCCCAAGAACCGCCGCCGGGAACCATTCACGCAGTGCTCGCTCATCACCGGGCTTCCACTCATATTATCGACCTATTAGCTATGTGTCGTGCCTTTTGCCGCTTCCATCACTCCTTCGCGATGTCATAACACAATAGCCACGTATCATCCCGAAAGAACAATTTCCCGTCCAAGATGACCGGGTGCGCCCAGGCGGTTCCGGCCGACTCGGGCCGCGGGGGGGTGAACTCGCCTTGGACGCGATATCCAACCGGCGATGCCTCGAACATCACGACGAGGCCCCGCTCGTAGCGGAAAATCACGCGGCCGTCGGCGTAGATGACGGCGGCCGACCCCCCCTGGGGCGCCTTTTCCTGCCAGGCGATCTTCCCCGAGGCAAACTCGATGCACGTCGGATCCCCCTGGTTCCGGCCGCTCCCGCCGTAGAGATAATCTCCGACCAGCACCATTCCGCCGTGGTGGTTTTCGAACTCCCGGCCCGAGAGTTCGTAGACGTTCTCCGCGGACCAGGTGTCTCCGTCCTTGACGATTCGAATGAGCGTCGAACCGGTTCCATAGCTGGTCGTGACGAAGACCAGGTCGTCGCGGATGACCGGGTTGCTGCACGCGGCCACCGGATTCATGCAATCGTTGTATCCCCAGAGGAACCCGCCGGTTTCGGCGTCCACGCCGATGATCCCCTTCCCGATGACTTGGACGTATTGCTTCACGCCGTGGATTTCCACCGGGACGATCGAGCAATACGCGGCCCCCTCCTTGCCCTTGTTTCCCAACGGGGGGATCGCCGTTTTCCACGCAAGGCCGCCGTCGCTCTTATTCAGGGCGACCAAAGCGGCGTCGGCGACGCCGGGCGTGCAGATCACCAGGTCGCCGTCGACCAGGGGAGACTCGCTGAATTTCCAGACGGACATCATCTTGCCGCCGAAATCCTCCACGAGGCTCTTCTTCCAGATCAGCGTTCCGTCCTTCGCGTTCAGGCAGACGACATCCCCCTCCGTCCCCACGGCGAAGACGCGCCCGTCGCGGACGCTCGGCGTGGAGCGTGACCCGTCGGAGTGCGGCGGGCCGATGGGGGTCGCCCAGCGTTCCTCTCGCGTATGCAGGTCATACGCCAACACGTACTGCGCCTTTTCGTCCGTCGGTTGGCCGTCCTTCAGAACGGGCCGGTCTCCCATCGTGTAGATCATTCCGTCCGCGATGGCGATGGAGGAGTAGCCGGTGCCGAGCGTTTCGATCTTCCAGAGCAACTCGGGTCCCCCCTCGGGCCATTCCCCGAGCAGCCCCGTCTCAGTGGAACGTTGATCGTAGTTCGGCCCGTGGAACCGCGGCCAGGCAGGGGGGGTCTCGCCGACCGATTCGCCCGCGAACGCCGCGAATAACGGATAGAGGACCCAGGGGGCTAGCGCGCGCAAGGAGAGACTTTTTCGGTTGGAGGGGGTGTGGGACATGGGATTTCCTTAAGGGGGGGGGTGTCGGGGTATATCGGGAGCGACTTCCCGGAACGTCGTCGGCCCGGCGCCATGGGGCAGGAGTCGATGCCCAAGGATACCCCATGATGCCCCAATCCGCCGCGGATTTCAAGTAGTCACGCCATCACTAGCTCTAGCTGTGGGTGCTAAACCCCCATAGGGTTCATAACGCTGGGGGTTCCTGACCTCTTCAGTAAGTCGGCGCGAAACGCATCCGGCAAGGGCGCCGGGCGAATTCTCGCGGCAGGGCCAGGGTCAACCCGCCGAACACCGGAAGCAGCCATACCCCCGGCTCCGGTACGGCGACGACGGAGACGGCACCCCAGTTGGCGCGAATGACGTCCAGATCGGCCGAATCGACGATGCCGTCGGCCGTGGCGTCGGCCGCTGCGTCGGCGGTTCCCCAGTGGGCGCGGACGAGGTCCAAATCCTCCGAACCGACCAGACCATCGCCGTTGAGATCACCGGGGAGAGCGGAGACGGAGATGAAAACGCCCGCGTCCCGCCGCTTCCACGCCCTGGCCCCC
>CAZFQG010000117.1:0-8224 GCA_964520785.1 uncultured Planctomycetaceae bacterium
CATCCGGATCGGGAGGCGTCAATTGATTGAGCGGTTTGACGATCTCCGCTTTCGCCAACACTCGCGAGGAACGGTATGCCGGCACCTTCAGCAGCTCGTACTGGCTGGCGAACGGGCGGTTATTCCAGACCAGCCATGGAGTGCCGAAACGTGGGTATCCGGCCGGAATTCCGTTACTCGGATCGCCCGGCGACGGAGGACCATAACCTTCGTTCAGATAGCCCAACGTGTGGGCGAAGCGGGCGCTGAAGAACCCGAGTCCGTTGACCGGCGACGTGCCGATCGGCATCGCGTCCGCGGTCGGGCCGTGAAAAGGAGTCAACGCGGAATCGTTCACCTGCTGCGGCCACCAGTTGTAGCTCTTCCGTTCGTTCTGAGGTTTGCCGAGGGGATCGCGGTCCGGCAGGCCTTCCTCGCATTCGCCTCGTTCGCGGGTGTAAAACGCATTGTCCCCACTCGCGACACCGTACGGTGTTTCATCCATGGCGGTTACGCCGTTGAACGACGTGAGGTCGACCGGCATGGAATCGATGGTCAAATAGGGATTCGTATGCTCGTTATAGGGGAGCAGGGGATTCGCCAATCGCTGCAAGTGGATGACGCGAAGACGCGGCGTGGTTCCGTCGGTGTGGACCGCCTCGAACATCTCGATCACGTGTTGTCCCGGCCCGCCCGCCGGCGGTCCCACCTCTGGGGCGCCGTTCGCGCTGCGGTCGAGTGGAATGTCTTCGGGCGGAGAATACTGGTTCGGACCGGTATACGGCTTGTATCCGTCCTTCGGTTCGGAGATACTCATCCGCAAGTGGTTGCTCGAACCCGCCACCGGGGCCGGATTGATGACCACGGCGATCGGGTTGGATATCGTTAGACCGTTCAGGTCGTCGTTCGTGCCGTCGGAATAGACCCGGACCTGGTTGGGCGCGTTGGGGTTGTTGCTCGGCTGAAGCACGATTCTCCGCGCATTGTTGTCCACGTAGCTCTCCACCGGGAGCGTCGGGTAGGAACGAAATCCGAGGTAGGTCGTACTTCGGCCGGGATCATCGCCGGGCCCCACGACGGCGTATCGCCCCGGTGGAAGGAGCGCCAGCGGTGGCAGGTTCCCTCCCCCCTGAGGACTGTACACGCGAACATTCGCCGCCGTCTCCTGGGGAGTTCCCGCGTACGGCGTGAAATAGACGGTGCGAAGGATATCCGGTTTCGCGATTCCCGGATTATCCAGGTCGTCGTCGTTGGTGGCCGGAGTATCATCCGGGTCCGCCTCGACGATCGCCATCCGCCAGATGGGCGAGTTCGACGTCCCCGCGGTCTTCCTCAGGTTGATCCCCCAGGTCGAATGGGCCGCGTCATACTCGTAGAATTCGCGCGCAAACGTGGCGGTTGGCGGCGTGGGATTGAAAAGTTCCACGAACAACGACCCCTGAGGGCGCAGTTTCTGATCGAACGTCTCGTCCGGGTCGTCCGTGTCGGAGACGTCTTTTCCGGAGGGGTCGGCGTCGGTGTCTTCCGTGCGCCGGTCGTGAAAGGCCAGGGTCTCCGAGATAAGCAGCTCCGGCCGCTCACATCCCCAGACCACGCCCCGGTGGGCCCCCTCATTCGTCGAGAGATCGCCGTCGACGTTCCAGCCGCCGACGAACGGGGTCCGGTCATATTCGAAACCGGTCATGATCGAATCGCGGTCCATGAAGTCCACGATATTCACCGCCCATTGGGCCATTTCGTGCGCGCGGCATTCGGCGTCGCTCCAGCCCGGATACTCGTCGGCCCAGGCGGGATCGACCCAATCGCCCATGACGAGGGTGAACAGAATATACAGGTATCTCGCGACGTACTGCCTGGGGTCGATATCCGCGTTCGTCGTCGAGACGCCGTTGTTGTCGAAATCCAACGGCTGCGCGACGCGCGACGCGTCCGAAGCCTGCGTGTAGATGGACGCCGTCACGCCGCCGACCTCTTCCCAGGGTTCGTCGACGACGCCGTTGTCGTTGTCGTCGATACCATTGCCGAACGCGCAATTCAGATTCATGCGAAGCCCCGCGCGGACCTCCGGCGAGAGAATCTGCCGTAGATTCGCGGGGGGACATCCTTTGGCAATCGCGAGTTCGGCGACATGGGAGTATTTGGTTCCGCTGGAAACATCGTAAACGGCCAGGCCGGGGCAAGGGATATCCCAGCTTTCGGTCGTGACTTCGGTTCGATTGTCGGCGAGGATGGAACGGCCCAGGGAGGTGTTGTAGGTCATCGACAACAGGCGGCCGTCCTCCGGCACTCCGGTCGCGTCGTACATGCAAAGGAGCTTTTCCAGATCGCCCGGCGAAAAGGGGGCGTCGTGGGCGCCGCCGGACCGGTTGAGGTTGATCTCGTACGGGTCGTCGACCGGCTCGAGATCACCCGCCAATCCCATGTTCAGATACTGTGGAGCGCCGATCATGGGGTTCCACGCGACGGCGCCGTTTCCCTGGATGTCCGGAGGGGAACCGTAACCGCTGAGGACGCTGTTGGAGGTGTTGAACGAAGAAGGCGCGTTAAAACCGGTGAAAAACGCCCGCGGATCGAGCGAGAGGTTCGCCGGGTTGGGTACCGTCGCGTAGGCGAACCACCGGTTCCGGCTAAGGTAGTCGTCGAAACCGGCCACGCCGGGCCGTGCCGTGCCGCCGGGCGATCCATACCGGCCGGGCGATTGAAACCCGGGGGACTCCTTCGGGTTACCCAAGGCCCAGACCGGATCGGGGAAGGGGTCGCTCGCCGCCGCGGCCGGGTTTCCCAGGAATATCCGGCGGTAATCCCGCAAGGAATCCGCCAGGGATGTCGCGTTGAACCGGTCGGGCGTGCCGGCCGGCAGCGATTGGTACTGGTCGAGGAAAAGCGGCAGTAGATTCACGTCCGCCGGACCGTATCCTTGCCCCCGCGGGATGCGGCCGAATATGTTCGCGGAGTAATAATTCGGGATATTCTCCGGGTTCGCCTGGTGCAGATTGCCGTGCGCGTTGAGGTTCAACCGGCCGTCCATGTCGACGCACAGAATGGCGACCAGCGGTTTGACGAGGCGGCCGTCTTCGGTCTGCTGGACGGGAAGACCGAGGTCGACCCAGATGGAATCCTCCACCCCGTCGCCGTCGTTATCGACGTCCCAGCGATAGTCGCAGACGGCGTCCGGGAAACCCGCCGGACCGGCCGCGTCGACGAACCGGCCGTCCCACAGGGGATTGTAACCGCGAAACACGTTGGCCCCGGGATTGAAATCCGGGTTCCCGCCGTCGAAGTTCGGATGGTCTTCCGTCAAGGGACGCAACATGATCTTGCGTTTCAAGTCGACGACCCGTTCCCGCTCGGCTGGGTCGGGAATGGTGTTCGAGTGAATAAACCGGAAGACGCGGTTGAATCCCGACGTGCCGCTCAACGTCGGGAAGAGCGCCGGGTCGCTTGCCATTTGGTGCATCCAATAGTTGACGAGCGACGGCCGATGCAGCGACGGGATGGGAACGCTGATCCCGTCATTCTGGCCGGTGGGCAACTGCATCGCCAAGAGCATGTTCTGGTAGTCGACCGCGTCGTAATCCTCGTTCGCCGAGGGGTTGTCGACGCGGTGCGCCTTCGCGTTGGGCAAGAGGGCCGTAGGCCCGTCAACGGGAACGCCGCCTCCGTCCGTGTAGATCGTCTCGCGCTGCCTCAGCGCCGGACCGGCGGCCGGAACCGCGGCCGAGTCGAACCCGAACCCCGTGCCGCTGAAGGGGGCGCCGTTGATGATGAACGGACTCGCTTCCGTATGAGTATTGAATTTCGCGACGTTCAACCTGCCCCCCTCGTTGAGCAACTGCAGGTAGGGAGCCGGCATGGTCCCCTGGTCGAGAATCCGGAAACTTCGCCCCGAAAGAGGGCCGGTCGTAACGGTGAGGACGCGCCCGGGAAATCGGTACAGATTGGTGAGGCCGGTGACGCTCACGTTGACGAATTGGCCCTGCGCCACCGCGACGGCACTGCCGGGGACGACCGATCCCTTCGCCACGGCGTTGCCGTACAAGTCCTCCAGCAGGCCGTGGGGGCCGAGAACGGAGGCGCGGTTGTTCGTGCCGCGGAAGACCTGAAGAGCCGAACGGTGCAGCAACTCGTCCGGACGGTCGTCGTTGCGGTCCATCCGCGCGAATGCGCGGGCGCCGCGCCGAGCGTGGCTCGTCATCATGATGAAGGTGAACCCGATCAGCCCGAACATGGCCAACATGGCCAATACGAACATCAACAAGGCACCGCGGCGGGATCTTCCGCGGAATCGGAGATGTCGATGAGATGTCATGATAAGGTCCTCGCGATCCTAGGGCTGACGCCCTAGGCTACTTCTTGGCGCCCTCTTCGAGGGCTCTTGATGAAGGCTATTTCTTGGCGCCCCCTTCGAGGGCTCTTGATGAAGGCTACTTCTTGGCGCCCGCGGTGCGGGCTCTCGGGGAAGGCCATTTCTTGGCGCCCGCGGTGCGGGCTCGTTTTCGGCTTCGGCGTCCTCTTCAGCCCCAACGGGGCGTTAGGTAATAGCCTAGGGCGTCAGCCCTAGGAGCATTGGTCGGCGTTAAAATCAGGAGCCCCAAAGGGGCGAAATGAGGTTGGAGGTTCGGTCGTGGCGCCCCGTTGGGGGGCTTTTCAATCCCAGCAGTAGCGTTCGTCGAAGCGGATACTGTGTCGTTTCCAAAACTCGCGGCATTCTTCTTGAAAGGTGCGTCCGAGATGATGTTCCTTTTGGTTCTGGATGTATCTCTTAACATCGTTCACCTTGGATTGACTGACCGAGAACACCGAATATCCTCTTTGCCACGCGAACCCCGTCCAATTGGGAAACGTCTGGTGCATCCATCTGGACGAATTCGCCTTGATGTCACGGATCAGGTCCGACACGGCCACCACCTTGTCGATGGAGACCAGCAGATGGACGTGATCGGCGATTCCTCCGGCCGCAAGGAGAGTCTGGCTCTTGTTCCGCAATATGCCGCCGATGTTTCCATACAACCGATCGGCCATGTTCGATTGGACGTACGACTCTCGGTCCTTGGTGCTGAATACGATGTGCATATACAACGCAACAAACGACTGTGCCATTTCTCTCCCCTTTTAGTTTTGTTCTGAGCGTTTTTGCCCCCAACGGGGCATTAGACCAATGGTCGGCGGTAAATTCAGGAGCCCCAAGGGGGCGAAATGAGGGTCGTGGTTTGGTCGTGGCGCCCCGTTGGGGCTCGATAATCGTTTTGCGCCTTTCGTGTTCCTAGGGCTGACGCCCTAGGCTATTTCTTGGCGCCCGCGGTGCGGGCTCTTAATGAAGGCTACTTCTTGGCGCCCTCTTCGAGGGCTCTTAATGAAGCCTACTTCTTGGCGCCCGCGGTGCGGGCTCTCGGGGAAGACCATTTCTTGGCGCCGGGGTTGTGGGCGGATTACCGGCTAATCTTCCACTTCCAACTCCGTCGTGTGGACCGCGACGACGCTGTCCAGAATGTAGGCGTATGTCGTCATGGATCCGGGGTCACTTCTCAAGGGCCAGTCGGGACCGTCGAGCGTGACGTACCGGGTCCAGTACTTCCTTCCCCCGATCGTCTCCTCCGTCGGCTCCCGGTCGAGACTGACGATGCGGTACCACTTGGCGATCCGCCGAAAGCCGAGTGATGGGGGTCCCGGAATATCCCCGCAAAGAAGAATCCAATGGTTCTTTTTCAGTTCCAGATAGGAGGCGGTTCGGGCCATCGATCCGGACGAGGGAACATACAGCCGCGCGTTCCCGCCGGAGACCCCACGCGTTTCCACAGAGGCCCACCGCTCATTCGGAACCTCCTCGTCAGCGTTGATATCCAACGCCAGATTCCGCTTGTAGCAGACCGCGACGGAGACCGTGTAGTGACGCTGGAAGTCCTTCCTCAGATCGGCCGCGGTGGCCGGAATCTGATCCGCCGAGGGGGTCGCCGTGAGGAACCACGAATAGTGCCCGTCGCTCTCGCGGACCAAGGGGACCGCGGCACCCGAGGGGGGCGCCGCCGGGTCGGCGATCTCGTGACTGGTCGTGAAGCCGCCGGCGCCGGGGAGCGTGAATATCTGCGACGGCCGCGCGGAGGCATCCTCCGGGGTGTGCAGCAGGGCGTCGTCCGCGCAGGTGAACATGCGACGGTAGTATTCCGCGTTGAGCGTCCGAACGGCCGCGGGCTGCCTGTCCATTCTCGTGTTCGGTACACAAAAACAATCGAGGAGCGACAACCGCGCGAGTGTTGGAAGGAAAGGCGTGTTCTGTGCTTGGCTCCCAGGAGGAAGGAACGGAAACCGCTTCAGCAATTGGACCCGGTCATCCATACTGGGGTCGCCCGGATCGGTCACCTCGCAGAAATGGGTGATTTGCAGCGGATCGAGGACGAAGGCCTGACCGACCATCGGCTGCTGCGGGAGCGCTGCGTAATTGATCGTCAGCTCCCGACGGATCGCCCAACCACCGACATCGGCGATCTTGCTCGTCGATGAATTCATTTCGGCGTCGCACCAGCGGTGCCGGTCCAAAAGGCCCATCGTCTTCACGTCGCGGATCGCCGCCCTGGCGAGGGCGGCGCCCCGGTCGAGCTTGTTGGCCTCGAGCATGTTGTGGGTGCCGACCGGAATCAAGGCGACCACACTCAACAGCCCGAACGTGAGGATGAAAACGGAGACCAGGACTTCCAGGAGGCTCAAACCGTGGCGTTTCATCTTAGCGTCCTCCCATCGACCGCGACGCCCGCGCCAGCTCGCGCGACTCGCGGAGGTAGGTTTCTTTGGCGGCGTCGCTGGGCAGACTCCGGAAGGGAGCGGCGCCGTATGTCGGGCTGGCCGCGACCTGCGTCGTGACGACGTTCCCTGACTGGGGATTGAGCGACACCCAGAAGTGGTTGGAGTCCTCGACGTTGTACCGCATGTCCTCCCCCCCGTCCGGAAAGCCGTCTCCGTCGTCGTCGGTCGCCTTTTCCAGCTTGCCGATAAGAAAATGGATGATCTCGGGATTCCGGATGAATGCAAGGGGCGGGTTGGGCATCGAACTCGTGGGGGGAACGTGCGTATAGACCCCCATTACCGAACCGGTAGGCGAGAACATGATGACGATGGGGGTACGATCATTCACCTTGGGACGGAAACTCCGGTTCGGCGAATCGAATCCCGAAAAGGTAAGGTCCACCGCCGCCAGGGCGGGGAGCTTGAGCGTATCGGCCGCGGAAGCCAGCGCCGCGAAGGAGAAGTTGCCGGAAGCGGTGTCGAGGTACGGCTGAGGCTGAATGCAAAACATCACCGGCGAAGACCACTTGCCGCCGGGGGCCGAGGGGTTGTATCCCGCCGTTCTCGGGGCGAGTGGGAAGGGGACCCGGGCCAGGGTGCCGGGTTCGAGGATAGCCGTCAACCAGAAGTTGTCGACCCAACCATCGGTGTTGGCGTCGGTCGCGCCGACGCCGCCGAACTGGATGTATCCGTTCGCGTCGACGGGAAAATCCTTGATGGTCAGGCCGGGGTCTTCCTTGAGCGTGTACCAGGGACCCTTACCGCCGAACTGAATCTGATCGCCGTAGCGGAGGACGCCGTTCCCGAAATCGGAGACGTCGCCGGAGGCGTCGATACGGACGAGGATCTTCAAGACGATGGTTCCGTAGCGGTAGTCGGGGCCGCATCCGGTCTTCGAGTAGTAGTAGTATTGCCTGCCGCCGCCGGCGGGAAACCAGGTCCAATCCTGGATGCGCACGACGGCGTCCTCGTTCCGGCCGCCAAAGGCCGCCGGCAGGTCGAGCTGTTCGAGTTCGCGGCAGACGCCGGGCTGGTCGGGGTCGCGGTGGAAGATGACGCCGACGGGGCGTCCGGAGGCGACCGCCTCGTTCCGCGCGGCGCACAGGTAGACATTGATGCTCCGTGCCGCCTCGCGGATGGCCCTTTCCTCCGCGGCCGGCTGCAAACGCGGGACGACCGCCACGGTCAAGAGCATCAAGATGCCGATGACCACCAGCAATTCGATCAGCGTCATGCCGGATCGGGACGGATTGTTACGGGTCGATCGCATGAGATTCGTCAATCGGGGATCATCCTTCGCGTTTCTCGTATTCCTAGGGCTGACGCCCCAGGATCCATGGTCGGCGGTAAATTCGGGAGCCCCAAGGGGGCGAAATGCGTTTGGTGATTGGGTGGTTCGGGCGTGGCGCCCCGTTGGGGCTCGATAAGCGTTTTGCGTCTTTCGTGTTCCTAGGGCTGACGCCCTAGG
>CAZFQG010000117.1:8324-19967 GCA_964520785.1 uncultured Planctomycetaceae bacterium
CTATTTCTTGGCGCCCTCTTCGAGGGCTCTTAATGAAGGCTATTTCTTGGCGCCCTCTTCGAGGGCTCTTAATGAAGGCTATTTCTTGGCGCCCGCGTTGGGGGCTATCAATGAAGGCCACGGGCCTTTGTTCACATGCCGGATTGGTGATTATGGATGTTGTCTTGGTGGTCGAGCCGGCCGTTTGGGCCTCGGCCGGTGAAGACGTCGTCGCCGTCCAGGGGCGCGCCGATTTGTCGTGGTGGCGAGTTGCCGTCCTGAGCGTACGGGTCGATCATTCCCGAGGTCAGTTTGTAAGCGTAGGTTGCGCCCCCTTCCGTACCGATATTGATATCGTAGATTCCGTCCGGACCGGCGGAATAGATCAACGGAACGAGCCGGTACGCGAACGCGTTGTAGACGCCCAGCGCGTCGAACGGATCGTTATCCTTGCTCGGGTCGCCGGTTTGGAACGCCGAGTCGGCTCCGTTGGCGGGGATGAATCCCGCGGGCCACCGCAAAAAGCGGATGGGCCGGCCCCAGGCGTCGTGGAACTCCATGAGACCGTCGCCGTCGTGATCGCCGATCTCATTCGACCGGAATTGCTCGGCATTTTCGGGGTCTTGCATGACGATCAGGTACAGAAGCTCCGCCGACGCGTGCCGGTTGATCAGGGCGTAGGCCTCCGAGGGATCCAGGCTCGACGCGGCGTCGTACAGCTTGCGGTAGAAGTACACATTCGCCGAGGGGGTGGAATCGATCAACAAGCGGGGCGAGGGAGCCGAGTCCGGCGGCATAAGCGTTCCGCTGGAGCGGAAGTTCGTCCAATTCGCCGCGCCGGTCACGTCGGTCCACCGGTCCGGCATCTCCATCCGCATCAAGTCGCGGAGGCAATTCACGCGATCACCGGCCCTCTGCAAACGGGTCCGCGTCTTGGGACTCGCGCCCAGCAGTGTATAATCGGGTTGGGGTACCCGGCGCGTCCGGTACTCCGCCATTCGCCGCATAAGGATGCGGTGGATCTTGGCGACGGTCCCTTTCGTTTGGTTTTCTCGCGCCGAATGCTGGGCCGCGGAGACGGCGCCGAAGACCAACCCGGCCAACATGCCGATGACCACGACGACCACCAGCAGTTCGACCAGCGTAAAACCGCGGCGCGCTGGAACGTGCGTGGCGGAAATCATGGCATTTCGTCCTCGATCTGTCCGGGCAGGAAGTTCGTCAAGTTGTCGTAATCCGCGTCCATCAATCCCCATCCCGCCGCGAGGTCTTCGCGGTCTTTCGAAGGGGTGAAGCGGAACGTGGCCGGGTTGCTTGGGTTGGCCACTTCTCCGTAGATTCCGTCGAGTCCGGCGCAGAGAACCTGCACGCCGGTCGGCTTGTGCCACTGGCGGATGTGCGCCGTCGTGCCGCCGGGCGAGCCTTCGAAGCTGTTGCGGTTCCCCGCCTGCCACGCCTCCTCTAAATAGGGGGCGGCGACATCCTTGTCTCCCCCGGCCGGCGCGTTCAGAACCCTGCTCATGGAAAAATAGAGCGGCATTATGCTCGTCGCGCCTGATCCGCCGCTGACGGCGTATTCCATCTTCCCGCTGGCCGCGTCGCGGCGGGCCCGGAAGTAGACGTACGGCGTTTGGGTGCGTTCGGGAATGTAATGATAGAACGGATAGTTGTCTTTGTTCCCGATCTTTTCGGCGCAAACCAACCGTGTCTCGTCGAATGCGAGCGGCTTGGGTTTGCGGCTGGCGGCCGGGTTGGCGTCAAAAGGATTGCGCGGATTCGCGGCGAATCCCATCAGTTTCGTCGAGGAATCGGTTCCGGAATCCGCCGGTACCCCTCCCAACCAAAACGGGATCGCCGTGGCCGGGTTGAGGTACGCATCCAGATCCGAGTAGTTTCCCCCGGAGAAGCTGTTGGGGAGATAGCCCATGGATACCAGGTCGGCGATGAAGCGACCGAAGGCATCCGAGCCGGTATTGCCGGAGACGCTCCCCGGTCGGTAATTCGGAAACGCCTTGCGAAGGTGCCGCACCACTTCCGCCCGCGCGGCGACCCCCACGGTATCATTCCGCTCGACGCCGAAGAAGTCGGGGGGGAAGTCGCCATTCTTTTCCTTGTAGGCGTTCATGGCTGCTTCGATCTGGTCGATTTCAATGCGGATGGAGGCGATGATGGCGGCCTTCCTCGCGGCGATCGCGGCGGTGGTGATCAACCCCGCCAGGATACCGATAATGAGAATGACGGTGAGCAGTTCCACGAGCGTAAAACCGGCCGGCCGGCGGCGGATGAGTTGGGAATTCATGGTTCGTCTCCGATGGCGACAGGACGCCGAAACGTGGTTGCGCGTTTGGCCGGTGACCCGCGCGGGCGGACCGGCCGCGACCGGCCGCGGGCGGAATCCTTGCCCGCGTGTTCGGCCGCTTTCGCGTATCAAGTCAATTCTTCAATGATCGAAATCAGGGGCAAAAACAACGAGATGACGATGAAGCCGACCATGACGCCGAGGATGATGATGAGGAGGGGCTCCATCAGGCTCATGAGGCTTTCGGTGATGACGGCGACCTCTTCGTCGTACGTGTCGGCCACTTTGTAAAGCATCGTATCGAGTTCTCCCGTCTCCTCGCCGACGTCGACCATGTTGACGACGAGGTCGTCGAGTATCGGCTGGTTCATGCGGAAGACGTACATCAGCGCGCCGATGGGACCGGCGATGAAGAACATCCAGAAGAACAGCGCCATGGGGTGAAAGGCGGGTCGCGCGTTTTCCTTCATCGGCTGCGCGATCGATTCCCCTTCGCGGATCGCCTCCCAGACCTTCTGGTACATCGTTTCGAACATCGCGTTTCCGGCGGTTTCCTTGGTGATGTTCAGCGCTTCGAGGATCGGCACGCCGGAGGAGACGAGCGTCCCGAGCGTCCGCGTCGTCCGCGCGACGATGTTTTTTTCGACGAGGGGCCCGAAAATGGGCATCTTGATGAGGAAGAGGTCGAAGCCCTCGCGGCCGTAGGCGAACTTGCGGGTGAGCTTGACGAAGAGCCAAATTCCGACGGGAATACCGGGAATGAGGTACCAGTAGGAGTACGTCGTTTCGGAAACGAAGATGAGGGTCTTCGTCATGGCCGGAAGTTCGAGTTCGAAATCGTCGAATATCTTCTGGAACTCCGGCACGATGCGGAGCATGATGAAGACCAGAATGCCGACGGCGAACGAAATGACGGCGATCGGGTAGGTGAGGGCGCCTTTGATTTTTCGTTTGAGGGCCTCGGACCGCTCCTTGAACTCGGCCAGACGTTGGAGGATGATTTCGAGGGCACCGCCCGCCTCCCCGGCCTTGATCATGTTGACGTAGAGGCGGTCGAAGGCCTTGGGGCACTTGGCCATCGCCTCGGAAAGCGTGGACCCGGCCTCGATCTCCTCGCAAACGTCGATGAGGCTGTTCTTGAGCGCGCCGGGCTTCTGCTGATCTTGCAGGATGTGGAGGCTTCGCAAGATGGGGAGTCCGGCGTCTTGCAGGATGGACAACTGCCGGGTAAAGGTACACAGGGCCTTCGACTTGACCTTTCCCATGGAGAAGGTCTTTCCCCTCCCCTTTCCCGACTTTTTCTCGGCGGCCGTTTTGCGGACCCGCTTCTCCTGGATTTTCGTCGGAAAATAGCCCATCTGCCGAATCGTCGCTTGGGCTTCATCCTCCGTCGGCGCATCGACTACGTCCCGGATTTCATTACCTTCCGGGTCCATCGCTTCGAATTGATAGGTCGGCATGACTGAACCTGTAGTATGGGAAAGGGGGGTATTTTCGCGACGGGCGCCGCGGCGCCCGTTTATTCGTCTCTGACGGTTTCTCGGACGGCTTCCTCGATGGTGGTGACTCCGCCGAATACCTTCTCCAGCCCGGAGATGCGGAGCGTCCGCATTCCTTGCTTGACGGCGGACTCGCGTAGTTGCTGGGTGGAAGCGCCCGCGTTGATCAATTCTCGCAGTGTATCGTTGAGCTGGAGGTATTCGAAGATTCCCGTTCGTCCCTTGAAGCCGGTATTGTTGCACGACTCGCAGCCGCGGCCGCGGTAAAAGGTTTTTCCGATGACGTCGTCCGGCGTCAAGTCGAGCTGGGCCAAGGTGTCGACGCTGGGCATCGTCTCTTCACGGCAGTGGGGGCATATCTTCCGGACGAGCCGCTGGGCGAGAACCGATTCGAGGGTGGCCGAAAGGAGAAACGGCGGAACGCCCATGTCGCGTAACCGCGTGACGGTGCTCGGCGCGTCGTTCGTGTGGAGCGTGCTGAAAACGAGGTGGCCGGTCAGTGAAGCCTGAACGGCGATCTCGGCCGTCTCCAAGTCGCGGATTTCGCCGACGAAGATCCGATCCGGGTCCTGCCGCAGGATCGACCGCAGACACTGGGCGAACGTGTTGCCGATTCCCTCGTCGATGGGAATCTGGACGACTCCGTCGAGATCGTATTCGACCGGATCCTCGGTGGTGATGAGTTTGTCCTCGATGGTGTTCAGCTCGGTCAGCCCGGCGTAGACGGTCGTCGTCTTGCCGGACCCGGTCGGCCCGGTCACGAGGATGATTCCGTTGGGTTTCTCGATGTCTTTCCGAAACAGGGCCAGCGTAGTGGGGTCCATTCCCACTACTTCGAGGTCGAGCATGACGACCGAGCGGTCGAGGATACGGCAGACGACGCTCTCGCCGAACATCGTGGGGAGGACGCTCACCCGCATGTCGATCGGGAGTCCCCCGACGCTGAGCTGAATCCGGCCGTCCTGCGGGAGTCGCCGTTCGGCGATGTCGAGGTTCGCCATGACCTTGATCCGCGTGGTGATGGCGAAGGCGAGGTGCCGCGGCGGCGGAACCATTTCGTACAAGATGCCGTCGGCGCGAATGCGGATTTTGAATTCGGTCTCGAACGGTTCGAAGTGGAGGTCGCTCGCCTGGTCGCGAATGGCGAGCAGGAAGACCATGTTGAGGAGCTTTCGGACCGGGGCGCTGTCGGCCATCGCCTCGACGCTGGTCAGGTCGATTTTATCGCTTTTTTCCAGCGCGGCGGCGGCGGCGGCGAGATCGGCGTCCTCCTCGATATCGGAGATGAGCGACTCGACGCTTTCCCCGGAGACCGCGTAGTAGCGTTCCAGGGCCTTTTCGACGTCCTTGTCCGTCGTCACGACGGAACGGATCTCGTACCCCAGGAAGCTCCGCAATTCGTCCAGGATGGAGAGCTTCTGCGGCTGGCTCGTCGCCACGGTGAGCACCCCGTCCTTGAAACTCACCGGGATCACGCGGTAGAGCTGGGCCATCGGCTCATTCACGTAGTTGAGGACCTCCGGCGGAACGACGACGTCGGCCAGATGGACGATCGGCAGATTCATCTGCTCGGCGAGGGCCTGGGCGAGCTGTCCGTCGTTGATCAGACCGAGGCTGATGGCGATCTGGCCGAGCAGTTCGTCGGGGCGCTGCTGCTGCTCGTCGAGGAGCATGTCGAGCTGGTCCTCGTCGATGAAGCCGAGGTCCACCATGATTTGGCCGATCTTCCGAATTGCCATGAGTCTCTCTTCGAAAAGGGTGAAAAGTGGGATCCGGCCGTTTGCCGGGCGCCGTTCGGCGGAATACTACGCCTTCGCTTTCTTCGCCATGCGCTGCTTCGCTTCGTCCGCGTCCTCGAAAAACCCCCGCTCCACGGCGGCGATCTTGGCGGACAGTTGCTCCGGCTGGTTCGCTTTCATCAGGACTTCCTCCTTCGTACACGTCTTGTTTTCCCACAAGCGGAAAAGGTGGTCGTCGAGCAGTTGCATTCCCTGCTTCGCCCCGGTCTGGATCGCCGAGGTGATACGGAACACTTTGTTTTCACGGATCAGGTTCGCGATGGCCGGGGTGATCACGAGCATCTCGTACGCCGCCACCCGGCCGCCTTGGATTCGCGGGAGCAACACCTGGGAAAGGATGCCGATCATGGCCGTGGCCAACTGGGTGCGGATTTGCTCCTGCTGGTTCATCGGGAAGGCGTCGATAATACGGTTGATCGTGCCGGACGCCCCGGTCGTGTGGAGCGTGCCGAAGACGATGTGGCCGGTTTCCGCCGCCGTGATGGCCGCTTCGATCGTTTCGAGGTCACGCATTTCACCGACGAGGATCACGTCCGGATCCTGCCGCAACGCGCGGCGGATGGCCTCTTGGAAACTGGGCACGTCCACGTGCAGCTCGCGCTGGTTCACCAGCGACTTCTTGTGTTCGTGGTAGAACTCGATCGGGTCTTCGATCGTGATGATGTGATGGTCCATGATCCGGTTGATGTAGTCGATCGCCGCGGCGAGCGTCGTCGTCTTGCCGGAACCGGTCGGACCGGTCACCAAGATCAATCCTCGCGGACGCATGATGAGGTCCGTCAGAACCGGCGGCGTCCCCAACTGGTCGAACGTCATCTTGTTCTGCGGCAATTGCCGCAGAACCAGCGCCACGTTCCCGCGCTGTTTGAAAATCGACACGCGGAACCGGGCCAATTCGCCGAACGCGAACCCGAAGTCGGAGCTGCCGACCTCCTGAAGCTCCTGCTGGCACCGTTCCGGCGCGATACTCTTCATTAAGCTCACGGTGTCGTCCGGTTCGAGTTCCTTCGTCTCCAACCGGATCAACCGCCCGTGAAGCCGCACGACCGGGGGGCAGCCAACCGTCAGGTGAAGGTCACTCGCATCGCGGTTGATCACCGTATGCAGCAGTTTGTCGATGAGGACCGTACCCATTCAATCTATCTCCATAAGCGGACTCCCGCCACGACCGTCGGGAAACCGCACATTCTTGACGCCGGAGCCTCTCGGCCCGCGCTAGGATTATTCGAAAGTCAAACTCAAGACACAAACAAAACGCAAATAATGCACTTCCTATAGGGGGGCTGTACGAATACGGCGTCGATTCCGCGGATTACGCCAGGCTTTGTTAGTCGACAAGTTTGGCAACACGGGTAACCTCTTCCAGCGTCGTCAGGCC
The DNA here is from genome assembly GCA_964520785.1 of uncultured Planctomycetaceae bacterium. GTDB lineage: Bacteria > Planctomycetota > Planctomycetia > Pirellulales > Thermoguttaceae > CAZFQG01. Next base: position 15,279 of record CAZFQG010000117.1, read on the forward strand.
GCGGCAGGCCTTGTCGATCCCATCCATATACAGCGTCCGCATTCCTGCCTGAACGGCCGCACGGCGAAGCTCGCCGGTCGGCGCCTCTTGGAATGCCAACTCGCGCAGTTTCGAAACCATCGGCATGAGTTCAAACAGCGCCATTCGTCCGCGATAGCCGCTCCCCCCACAATGGTTACACCCCTTCCCCTTGAAAAACGTGGCCTTGGCAGCTTGCTCCGGAGAGACCTCCGCCGCTTGGAGTACCTCGTCTCCAGGCGAGTACTGCTCCTTACAGTTCTGGCAAACCACGCGAACCAAACGCTGGGCCATGATGGCCGCGACGCTGCTGGACACGAGATACGATGCAACGCCCATATCAACCAGACGTGTAATGGCACCGGGCGCATCGTTCGTATGAAGTGTACTGAAGACCAAGTGTCCTGTCAGAGAAGCCTGAATACCCATCTGAGCCGTCTCAAGGTCTCGCATTTCACCAACGAGGATGATATTGGGGGCTTGGCGAAGCATGGACCGAATGACACGCGCGAAGTCGAGCCCGATGTTGTGCCGGACCTCCACCTGGTTTATCCCCTGCAGGTAGTACTCGACTGGGTCCTCGGCGGTGATGATCTTCTTGTCCGGGGTATTCAATTCGTTTAGAGCCGCATAGAGCGTCGTGGTTTTTCCGGAACCGGTCGGCCCCGTCACGAGCAGGATGCCGTTTGGTCGGCTGATGATATTGCGAAAGAGCTGGTATTGTTCGTCGGAGAAGCCGAGCTGCTTCAGGCCGATCTTGATGCTGTCCTTGTCCAATATCCGCATCACGACCGACTGGCCGTGGCTGGTGGGGATGATACTGACCCGAAGGTCAAGTTCCTTGTCTCCAACCGTGACCTTAATACGCCCGTCCTGAGTCCGTCGCCGCTCGGCAATGTCAAGGCGAGAAAGAATTTTTATGCGAGAAAGAAGCGCCCCGAGCAGCCGGCGCGGAGGGCTATCCCGTTCGATGAGCCGACCGTCGATCCGATAACGAACGCGAATCCGGTTCTCGAAGGGCTCGATGTGAATATCGGACGCGCGTAGCTGAACGGCTTCGGTGATGATGAGGTGGGTCAGCCGGACGATCGGCGCGCTGGCCTCGTCGACATCTTCGTCCAGGTCTCCCTCCTCCTCGGTCTCGGTGAAGTCAATCGCGGTATCGGTGAATTCCTGCAACATCGAGTCGGCGCTCTCGCCGACCGTCTGGCCGTAGTAGCGGTTGACCGCCTCGAGGATGGCGTCGCGCGGCGCCAAGGCAATTTCAATCTGCCGGTTAAGAATAAACCGGAGTTTCTCGATGACCTCGAAATTGAGAGGATCACTAAGAATGACTTTGAGCTGATTCCCCTCTTCGCTCAAGGGAAGAACGGCGTTTTCCCGAGCAACCGACTCTGGAACCAATTCCACGGTGGAGGGAGGGATGACCGCTTCGCGGAGATCGACGTACTCCAGCCCATGTTGCTGGGCCATCGCCTTCATCACCTCATCGCCGGTCGCGTAGCCAAGCTCCTGCAGAGCTTCCGGCAAACCCATCCCCGACTCTTTCGCGTACTGCTGGGCCTCTTGAATCTGGTCCGGACTGACTACGCCCTGTTGTACAAGAATGATCGTATAGTCCGCTTTGCGTTTTGACATACCGACTCCGGGAGAAGCGGCCCGCGCACACGGCGAGCGCACTCAATACTTTCTATCCAATACGGTTCTACAACAGCACCCACCCCCTATTGGCACTACGGCGATAAGCATTTCCAAGACTGGGGTTAAATCTAGCGTAATGATGCCCCCAAATCATGTCAAGCAATAGTCGCGAAGAATGACGCCTACGCGGATGATTTCGGTTGTTCCATGGGGCGTAAGTGCCGTATTCGGCCTGTTACGACAAGGTCAACCGGAGTATTATAACCGTTCCTTGGTCAATTCAAGACCAGCGCACCGTTGTGTCGTTGCCGGATCCTACTAGTTTCTCGCGCCGCCGGTTTCGCTGGAATCCAGCGAGCTCCCCTCTTTTCCCATGCCTGATAGGCCTCAAGACCCTTCGATGACCCCTTCGGACGAGTCGGGTATCTCGCTCGATGCGTTGAGCGAAGCGTTCGCCCGAGCCATGGGCACCGTCGCGTCGAGTAGCGGATCACCGCCGGAAGACCCCTCCAATGGTGAGACTCACGAGGATCGGAACGGTTTGAACGGCGGGAAAGAGACCGACGACTTCGGTCCCGAAGCCAAAGCGGACGTTCCGGAAGACGAGGGGGATGCCTGCTGTCCGATAGCCCCGCTTTCGATCTTTGAGGCGATGCTTTTCGTGGGGGACGCGTCCAATCGGCCTCTTTCAGCCTCCCGAGTGGCGGAGTTGATGCGCGGGGTGGAACCGGAGGAGATACCGGAGCTGGTGCGCGAGTTGAATGCCAAGTACCGCGAGAACAACTGTCCGTACGAAATCCACGGAGAAGAGGGTGGATATCGTTTGCGGCTGCGAGAACGGTTCCGTTCGGTACGTGAGCGTTTTTACGGCAAGGTCCGCCAGACGCGGCTATCTCAGGCAGCGGTCGACACGCTCGCCATCGTTGCCTACCGCCAGCCCCTGACCGCGGAAGCAATCTCCAAACTTCGCGAACGTCCCTCCGGTGGAATTCTCAATCAGCTCGTTCGCCGCCAATTGCTACGTATCGAACGATCCGGTCCGAATTCAAAGCGGGCCGTCTACTACACCACGCAGCGTTTTCTAGACCTTTTCGGATTGGAGAGCCTGGCCGATCTGCCGCAAACGGAGGAACCATAGACGCGTACGGCAAACCCGGCACGAGTCAGTATTCGCCTCGCGATTGGGAGCGGCGGCACCCCTATCGAGGCGTGATTCTTGTCCTCCAATCTCACCCCGACGGCTCGCCGTGGAGGCGAAATCGCGTCGCGCGATTGCGACCGAGGTGTTTGGAGGCGTAGAGGGCGCTGTCCGCTTCGGCCAGGAGCGTGGCGGGGTCGGCGACGCGGCCGGCCAGGGCGGTCGCCCCGAGGCTGGCGGTAAAGGGCGGAAACTCCGCCGGTTGGGTCTTCGTTCCGGTCTCGATCGCCTCTCGCAGTCGCTCGGCCACGACATGGGGATGGGCCGTTTCCACGCCCAGGAGCAACACGGCGAACTCATCGCCGCCGAACCGGGCCGCCAAGTCGGTCTTTCGCACGGTGCCGTGAATGATTTCCGCCGTCCGCCGAATCGCCGCGTCGCCGGCCGCGTGACCGAAACGGTCGTTGATTTGCTTGAATTCGTCCAGATCGATCAAGACGACTCCCAGATCGCCCCCATACCTCTCGATTCGGGAAAACTCTTCTCGTACACGGTCCTCGAAGTAGGACCGGTTAAAGAGTCCCGTAAGCCGGTCGCGGATCGTCGCCGCCTTGAGGACTTCGCATTCGCGGTACCGACTCGCATGGGCACGCAGCCTCGCCGCCAGTTCGGCGACGTCGACCTCCGGCCGAACACAGTCGGCCGCTCCCGCCTCGAACGCGCTAACCGCGAATCGCGGACCCTCCTTCGCCGCGGCCAGAATGACGACCGGAACACGGCGTTCGGCGTCGTCCTCTCGCAGCCGTCGATACGCGGCCAAGGTCGACTCTTCTCCGCCGGTATCAATGGAAACGAGGAGGATCGCGTCGCATTCGGCGGAAACGGATACGTCGCCCGGGGGGCCGGCAAGCGAACGGAATTGCACGAAAACCCCGACCCTTTGGAGCGATTCGCCCAGGGTGCGATTCTCCGGCGTATCCAATCCGACGAGAAGGACCGAGATCGGGTCAGTCCGGCGCATGGGTCTCGTCGCGGACGGTCAGCCGAAGTTCGAACCGGTCGAGCGATTTGAACAGCATGATCAGATGGTCGAACCGTAGCGGCTTGCTGATGTAACTATGGCAATCTAGATTGCACGACCGGATGATGTCGTCCTCCGACTGGGAGGTGGTGAGGACGACGACCGGGATATCGGCCAGCCCGGCGTCCGCCTTCAGCTCGGCGAGGAATTCGCGGCCGTTCTTGCGCGGCAGGTTCAAATCCAGCAGAATCAGGTCGGGCCGCGGGGCGTCGGTGAATCGTCCCTCGCGGCGGACGAACGCGGAGGCGCTCTCGCCATCGTGGACGACGTTCAAATCGGCGTTGAGCTTGTATTCCGCGATGAGCTGCTCGATGGACCAGATGTCGTCGGGATCGTCCTCGACCAGGAGGAGGACGGCGGTTCGAGGGGGTTCAGCGGACATAAGACATTCCTTCCTTGAATTCGGTTTGACTACTTGGGGAAGCGTTTGCGAACGATTTTCACCACCTCTTCCAACCAGGCTTTTCGCTCGGCCTCGTTGCTCATCACGACGGACTCGAAATTTCGGCGGTAAAAATCGCTCAAGCCGCACATTCCGAAGGTTACCGTTTTCCAAAGATTCTCCAGCGGATCTCCGTAGACGTTCAGCTCCACGTCGCGCGGGGTGTTCGAGGTGGTGAAAACGACTGCCGTCCTGCCGGCGAGAAGGCCCTTCACTCCCTCCGGCGTGAATTCGGTGACGATCCCTTGCCGGAAGACGCGGTCGACCCATCCCTTGAGGATCGCCGGAGGTTGGCCCCACCAATTCGGGTGAACCACGATGTAGCCATCCGCCTCGTCCAGTTCACGGCAGTACCGCTGTATGACTTCG
>CAZFQG010000118.1:0-19691 GCA_964520785.1 uncultured Planctomycetaceae bacterium
GCGCCAGGATGATGCCTGGAATAATGAGCAATACCATGCCGATCGAAACCATGATCACGTAGAGAAACCATGCGATCACGACCGGAATCAGATAGGGACCTCCGGAGAAGAGCATGCCCATATCCGCCGGCTGGCCTCGTGCAATCCTCAGGAATATCATGATTTGGCCGATCATGATCCAAGTGCTGATGACCTGCGAGACGAACTGGAAGAAATAACTGACGATTTGCACGTCTCCGCCGCGAAGTTGGGCTCCGGCCGTCACGACGGTCAGGAGTATCCCCAATATCCAGCCGATGGCGAAGCTCAGCAGAATGACCACCAACCATACCCCGAGACACATTCCCCACTGATCGGTGAAGACGGCCCAGGCGCGGCTGAAACAGTCTCCCAGGTCGATGATGCTGGGACGGTATTCGTGCGCCCCGTCCGGCGCAACCGGCGCGAAGGGTGAATACTCACCCGGCGACTGAAAGGGATTAGCGGGCGTTCGTGGAGCCTCGGAGGGAGGCTCCGGTGATGGATTGAAGGCGCCGCCCGGCGCCGTCGCGGCGAGGTCGTCTTCAGGCCCCGATCCGACATGTTCTTCGCCATGAGCTCGGGGGGGCTGGGGTTCGGGAATAGGTTGTACTTCCTCGCACGCGGGGCATTTCGCCTGCTTTCCGGCAGCCTCATCCGGAGTCTGCAGCAGTTTTCCACAACGCCGGCAACGGAACTCAATGGGCATTCGATCAACCCTTATGCGAGGGGTACATGGGAAGCTTTTCAGGCGTCGGATGCCCTCGTAGAGAAGCAACGGCACCATTCCACGAATCAAGTACGTCGAGTCGTCGACAGATCACTGTCCGGCTCGCGTTTTAATATAGGGCCAATTACGGTATCCTACAACATTTCCGGCGTCGTACCCCCGTTTTTGCGAACCTTCCCGGGCGGACCGGTTTCATTGTTAGTTTTCAGTAAAAGTTAATTGGCGCAACAGACCCCGCGAATGCTCAACGCCTCCGAAATCCTCGGCCCCAAAGGGCGGATCGCCCAACGCTTGAGCCGCTACGAACACCGGCCGGAGCAGCTTGAAATGGCCGCGGCGGTCGAGCGCGCCGTGTCGAACAAGCGGCACCTCGTCGTCGAGGCAGGGACCGGAGTGGGGAAGAGCTTCGCGTATCTGGTGCCGGCCATGCTGGCCGTCGCCGCGAGGGAAGAGGCACAGACCGCATCGGTGAAAAAGGACGTGAAGAAAGACGCGAAGACGGAGGCAAGAAAGGACCGCCCCTTCCGGGTCATCGTCGCGACCCACACGATCAGCCTGCAGGAGCAAATCCTGACGAAGGACTACCCTTTCCTCAACAGCGTTATTCCGTACGAGTGCTCGGCCGTGTTGGTGAAGGGGCGCGGCAACTACGTCAGCCTGCGGAGGTTGCACCAGGCGCTGGACCGCGCCGGAATGCTCTTCGACAAGGACGAACACGCCGAGCAACTCCGCCTCCTGCGGGATTGGGCGGAGGAGACGACCGACGGGTCTCTCGCCGATTTGCACCGCGCGCCGCATCCTTCGGTTTGGGAGGAGGTCGCCAGCGACACCAGCAACTGCATGGGCAAGGCATGTGAGCACCATGCCGCGTGTTTCTACTATGCCGCGCGTCGGCGGATGCAGCACGCCCAACTGCTCATCGTCAATCACGCCCTCTTCTTCAGCGACCTGGCACTGAGAATCCAGAGCCCCGGCGCCGGGTTCCTTCCGGAGCACGACGTGGTCGTCTTCGACGAGGCCCACACCCTCGAAGCGGTGGCCGGCGAACATTTGGGGATCAGCGTCGCCAATTCCCAGGTCGATTTCATCCTTCGCCGCCTCTATAACAAAACCACCAACCGGGGACTGCTCGTCTTGCACAAGCTCCCGGAACCCCAGAAGATGGTCGTACGCTGCGGGCATAGAGCGGACGAGTTCTTCCACAGCGCGCTGGAGTGGTTCGAGAAACATCCGGACGCCAACGGCCGCGTCCGCGAGCCCGAGATCGTGCCGAATACCCTCAGCCCGGCCCTTTCGGCCCTGGCCAAGGAGGTCCATGCATCGGCGAAGCGTTTGGCGAAGAAGGAAGACCAGCTCGACCTGGTATCGGCCGCGAACCGGGTCGCGGCGCTGGCGCGGATGATCGACATCTGGCACAAGCAGCGGATGGAGGACGCCGTCTACTGGATCGAACACACCAGACGCGGCCGCTTCAACCGCGTCGAGTTATGCGCGGCCCCCATCGACGTCGGCCCGGTCTTGCGCGAGCACCTCTTCAATGTCGTCCCGAGCGTCATCATGACCAGCGCGACGCTTTCCACCGGGGGCGATTCATTCGATTTCTTCAAGTCCCGCGTCGGCCTCACGCAGTGCGACACCCTGTGCGTGGGGAGCCCCTTCGACTACCGCCGGCAGGCCAAGATCGTCCTGCCGAATTCCATGCCCGATCCGAGTCTCGACGCCGAGGCCTACGAGGCGAAGGCGGCCGACATGATCCGGCACTACGTCGACCGGACGGGAGGCCGCGCATTCGTCCTGTTCACCAGTTACTCCATGATGAAGCGGACGACCGAACTCCTCTCGCGGTGGCTTACACAGAGCAATCTCCAATTCCTTTCACAGGCGGAGGGAATGCCCCGGTCGCGGATGGTGGAGGAGTTCAAGAAGAACCCCCGCTCGGTCCTTTTCGGGACGGACAGCTTCTGGCAGGGGGTGGACGTTCCCGGCGACGCGCTGCAAAACGTGATCATCACGCGGCTCCCCTTCGCGGTTCCCAGCCAGCCGCTGTTGGAAGCGCGGCTGGAGGCGATCCGCGCCGCCGGCGGCAACCCGTTCTTCGACTACCAACTCCCCCAGGCGATCATCAAGTTCAAACAGGGATTCGGCCGCCTCATCCGCACCGCCGGCGACACCGGCATCGTCGTCATCCTCGACCCGCGGGTCCGCACCAAACCCTACGGCCGCCTCTTTCTCGACGCCCTCCCGGCCTGCGCCCGGGTGAACGAGACGGTGGAGTTGTAGCCGGCAGGGGGGTACGTCAGCGGTTTTTCGCCAACCGGAATATCACGACGTAACGCACGTGGGGACTTCGTTGAGAACGCCCATGGGAAACCGTCTTCTCACTGAAGATTCCGGTTATTCGGCGAGAGGAGAGCCGGTCATGGTCGGTTCGTTCGGTAGTCCGAGAATCGCGAGCACGGTCGGAGTGATGTCCGTCAGGTCCGCCTCGCGAGGTTCTCCAAGCGGAATCCCCGGCAATCTGATCGCCAACATCCCTTCGTCCCCGTGCGTCGAGGCGGTTTGCCCCGCGGGGCGCACCAGGAGAGAATGCCGCTCCGGCCGGTGGTGCGCATGAAATCCGATCGCCGGAACGGCTACGACATCCGGCCAGAACCGTTCCGACGGTTCCCGGCCACAGGTGCCGCGGGTGGGGAAGATGTCACGAAAGAGCGGCTCTCGCGTAACGGGATGTCTCGCGCTTTCGAGGACGGCAACGGTCGTCGCGGTGATTTTTTCTTCTTCTTTCGCGGTGCGGATGATTCCCTCGGCGAAACGGAATGCCGTATTGAAATAGACCATCGCCGCGAATCGGCCATGCACCGTGAATGCGAGGGTATTCTTCCATTGAATGGGAAGGACCGCTTCGAGCGGTTTTCCGTCGCTCGCCTCCATGTGCAGCCGCCGTCGGAGTCGCCAAACGCGCCGAGCGAACCGGTGGGTGAAATATCCAATTCGACCTGACCACGCAAGCAACTCGTTTCGCGACAACAAAGTGTTGACGTTGATTCTATCCCGAAACGGGACCGTGCCGTACGGTCCCACCAGCACGACCGCCGCGCCCCGCTCCTCCGCCAGGTTGAGGAATTCCCCCAGGCAACGATCCAGCGTCCGGAATGCCTCGCGGGTTTTCCCAACCCACTGCCGGTTTCCGCCAGGTTGATTCGGCAATCCCAGATAGTCCCAAAGGGAATAGACGAGACGCCCGAGGGATTCGAACCGCGCCACGAGTAGCGTCCAGTCCCTCCGGTGATCCGCGCGGCGGGCCTCGGAGACGGCACGATACATGGCGGTCTGAATCAGCGCGACCCGTTCGCAAAGCGCGTCGAAGTCGTGCGGCTTGCCGGGCCAACTCAGTCGCTCGCCCGCGCCGTCCGAGACCAGAACCGCCGGCGATTCCGGAAACTGGCGGCTGATAACATCCAAGACCGTGGGACAGCGCAACGGACGTCGTTGCGACGGAAAAATCCACCTTCGGCGGTGGTCCAGGTAGTGCTCGTCCAATACCCCGTGCTCAAGGGGTGTCGTGCCGGTTTGAAGTGATGCCCAGCAGGAAGCGGTGCTCAAGGGAAATGTCGGTTTCAATCGAATGAGGGCGGACTCGCGCAGAAACGATGCCAAGCGAGGCATCACCCCGGTCTCCGCGAATGGAGCCAGCAAGTCGAAAGACGCCCCTTCCCAAACGAGCATCAGGATACGGTCGGCCGTGCGGGGCATATAAGTGTAAGACGGCTTGGGAGGGGAAAGGGATGCAATCGCGGTCCGAAACCGCACCTGGGAGTGGCGGCTTCACGCCCGGGCCGTTCCGCGCGCCGGTCAAGTCCGCTTCCCGCGAAAGACCGGTGTACCGCAGATTCTAGCTCCGGCGCGTGCCGCCATCAAGGACTTCGCGGAGCGTTCTCTTCGAGCCCGATTCGTTCTTCTTCCGTCAACGGTGCGAAAAGACAACACAACTCTCGAATGAGGCTTTGTGCGCAACCCTCTTCCTTATAAGAAGTTAGAGGAGGATATTGCGCTCCAATCGCCCCGCGTGGTGAATTCAATCAACATTCGCGATCCTCCATCGCTTTCGCACGAAGAGACGTAAGTCACTATTTCAGAACGAGTTGCGAGGATTTTCCCATCTTCATTCACGGCTTCGGCACGGGACCTGCAATTCCTAATACGCCAACGAAGAACACAACAGGAGACGAAGATGGACCAGCCCGCGAAAAAGATGCCGATTGACTTTGATGAGGTGCCCAAGGAAATACAGGATCTTGCTCAGGCCGTCAATGATTTGCCCTTGGAGTATCGCCGCGACTTGGAAACGCTTCTGGACAAAGCGACCAGCAGTGCCCGACGGCGTCGCCGTATCTTGCACTTGGTTCAAGACGCGCTGAGTCAGCTCCGTCTCGATATGAAATACCTGATGTTCGATCTCGAAGCGACGCGCCGCGAACGGGATGAATACCGCAAGCGGGCGGAAAACGCCGATTGATCCTCTTGCCCCGGTCGAACAGCAAGCCGCCGATTGACTCCTCTCCTCCTCTGAGAATTCCTCAATTACGTAACGCCCTCCTTTGTTGACCTCCCTCCTTGAAGTGCCCCCAGTTCTCCTCCATACTGGGGGTCGCTTTTTTATTGCTGAATCAGGATAACTTACTCGAAGACCCATGTCCCCCTCCGCCTTCCCTCCGCGCATGAAACAAGGTCCGTGGTTTTACGCCCGGACCTTGTTTTCGAACCAGAAGGAGCCGATTCAATGACTTCTTAGTCCCTCGAAGCACGCCAACCACCGGAATCGGAAACGCCGGGATTCGAGACCGGCCTGAGGTACGCGGCCTGCCGAGTTTCCCGCATGGCCGTGTTGCTGGTCGGGTCGATCAAGGCGGGCGCGGAGGAGGAGGGACGGTCGTCCTCCTCCCGCGTAGGAACCGGAGGTTTCAGTCGGGTTTCCGTCGCGTTCGGATCCGTGGAGGGCTGGTAACTCCGGCGCGTACCGGACGGATCATAGCTATTGGACGGGGTCGAAGGGAGCGTGTCGGCCGGAAGGGCCGGAGCCGGCGTAGCCGGAATCGGCGAGACCGGGGCCGCTTGCGAGGGGGAATAGTAGGGTACCGACGTCCCACAGCAATCAGCACTCGGAGGCGCCGCCGTAACGGTCGCGCAGGGGTCCGCGGTGTAGACCGCCTGGTAGGTCGTATAAGGAATGAGACGTGCCTGGCGAACCATGCTCGTAACGGGCTGATACACCGTGCAGGGACATCCGGTGCAGGGGTCGCGACTCACGACCGGATAACACGAGGTTACCGGCACGGTCTGGTACGCGGTCCGGTAGAATGTCTGAGGGATGTACGTGCAGGTGGTACTCACCGCGGGGGCGGCGACCGGCGCGGCCGCGACCGATGCGTACGGAGGAGTGTATGTCGTGGAGGCAACGACATTGTCCCGACGGCACCAATTCCACGGCATGAGGTTGTCCAGCCATTCGCACGCCCGCGTCTCGGCCGATCCAACGACCAGTGCCACCAGGGCGACGAGGCTCCACGTGAAGACTCGGACTCGAATTCGGTTTTGATTCATTTCGGCATGGCTCCTACGTACGGGAGACTCGTGCAATCGCTCGGCGGTCGAGAGCGCAACCCGGGCTACGTCGCCTACGGTCCCTCTTCGATCCGACCTATCCCATCATTCTAGCAGACTAGGCCGCGGGGGCGTCAAGCACCGGACCCCGTCTTAGTAACAAACTTAGTTCGTTTTGCCACAAGCCGCCGTCATTATTTCGCTATGTTGCATAAATTCAACATCCGCGAAGGAGTGGGTCTTCCACTTGTACGGATAATGCGGAAAATGGGTTCGGGCGAAGATCGGGCCGGGGAATCGGGCTGAACCACGGCGAATGCAAAATGCGGGCCGTTGACCAATCGTGCCCGGGAGTTTAGAGTAAAAGTCTAGAGTTTATCGCCTGTATGTAAGTATCTTTTGCCTGAAATTCGCCCTATTTCTGGCGAAAGAGGTTATCAATAACATGGACGGCCATGTTGTCCAAGCGCGTGATTCCCTGCCTCGACGTCGACCGCGGTCGGGTCGTAAAGGGGACGAATTTTCTGAACCTCCGGGACGCGGGTGATCCCGTCGAAGTAGCGGTGCGCTATGAAGCGGAGGGGGCGGACGAGTTGGTATTCTTGGACATTACGGCCAGTCACGAGGAACGCGACATCCTTTTGGACGTCGTGGGCAGGACGGCGGAGGTGGTTTTCATGCCGCTGACGGTCGGCGGCGGTATTCGCACTTTGGAGGATATCCGTGCCTTATTGAATGCCGGTTGCGACAAGGTTTCGATCAACTCGGCCGCGTGCCGCGATCCGGAGTTCGTCCGCCGGGCGGCGCGTCGTTTCGGCAGCCAGTGCATCGTGGTCAACATCGACCCGAAACGGGTGATTCGCGACGGCCGCGAGTTCTGGGAAGTCCATATCAACGGAGGGCGTATCGGGACCGGCCTCGAGGCGGTCGCGTGGGCGCGTGAAATCGAGGCGCTTGGCGCGGGCGAGATCGTGTTGACGAGCATGGACGCCGACGGAACGAAGGACGGATACGACATCGAGATTACGAAGGCCGTTTCGGAAGCGGTGCGAATTCCCGTCGTGGCCAGCGGCGGTGCCGGTTCGCCGGCACATTTGGCCGAAGCGATTTTGTACGGCGGCGCGGAGGCGGCGCTGGCGGCAAGCATTTTTCACTTCGGCGAGTACGGTATCGTGGAAACAAAGCGGATCATGCGACGCATGGGCGTGGTGGTCCGGTTGTGACGGTTCAAGACTGACCGGACGAAGTGGGCGCAAAGCGATTCAGGCAAGGCGAAAACAAGAAAGCGATCGAGGATTTAGGTTGTGGTTATTTCGTTAGACAGCGACAAGGAACGATTCCTCCAGCACGGGAAAGAACTCGCGATCGACAAGTATTTCCGCGCGTGCGTCAAGCTCGACGGAAGCGACTTGCACTTGAAGGTCGGCGTGCCGCCATATATCCGCGTGGCCGGGACGCTCCGACCGCTCAAGCGCGATCCGATTCCGGACGAGGAAATGGTCGAGCTTATCTTCCCGATGATGAACGATCGCTCGCGGCGGATTTTTGACGAGGATGGCGGTTGCGACTTCGCGCACACGGTCCAATGCGAGGATAAGATATGGCGTTTCCGCGTCAATGTCTTGACCCAAATGGATCATATCGGCCTGGTTGCCCGAAAGGTCAATAACTGGATTCCCAACTTCGAGCACCTGAACCTTCCCCCCTCGCTCGAGAAGCTGTGCAAGTATCACCAGGGGATGATCCTCCTCGCGGGCGTGACCGGTTCCGGCAAGACGACCACCATCGCGTCGATGCTCGATTGGATCAACCGGAACTATTACAAACACATCCTCACGCTCGAGGACCCGATCGAAGTGACGTTCCAGGAGGAGAAATGCCTGATTAACCAGCGGGAAATCGGCCAGGACGTGAAGGACTTCATGACCGGCATGAAGCATGCCGTCCGCGAAGACCCGGATGTAATGCTCGTGGGGGAAATGCGCGACCGGGAGACGTTCGAGACGGCGATCCAGGCGGCGGAGACCGGTCACCTCGTCTTCGGGACGATCCACGCGTCCACCTCGCCGAGCACGATCGGGCGTATTCTCGACCTTTTCCCGAGCGACATGCACAACGCGATCCGCAGTTCTCTGGCGTTGAACATGAAGGCGATCGTCGCGCAGAAGCTTCTGAAGACGATTCGTCCCGACATCCCTCGCGTGCCGACGGTCGAGATCATGATCTTCAATCCGATCGTGACCAAGTTGATCCAGGAGAGTCAGGACGAAAAGCTCTCCGACGCGATCCGTCTCGGCAAGGAAGAGGGGATGCAGAGCTTCACGATGAGTCTGAAATGGCTAGTCGATCATGAATTCATCGACCGGGCGACGGCGTTCGAAGTGGCGCCCAACCCGGAATCGCTGAAGATGGCGCTTAAAGGTATTGAAGTCAGCGAATCCGGAATGCTTTAATGGTACGCAATCTCGTTCTCGTTTTCGGCGTTTCGGTCGCGTTCATCACCGCGACCGTCCCCTCCAGCGCGCCGGCGCAGATTCCAGAACCCTCCGGCGGTGGCGTCTCCGCGATGAGCGGCGGCGCCGTTACGCTTCCGGACGGGGGAGGACCGGCCGGAGCCCCGCGCGCCGACGACCCGGAACCTGTGGGCCCCCCGGGCGGGGACCAGGCCCTACCGGCGCCGGTGTCCTCGCAGTTCGAGCGAGGCAAGGGGGGGTACGTCAGCCTGCCGAAGGTCTTCGCCGTTTATTTCTTTTTTCTGCTGTGGGTTTACCACGCGACCTGGGTGAGCATCGACTCCCAGGAACTCAAGAACGTCAGTCACGTTCGCTGGAATCCGATCATCTTCGGTGTCTTTTTCGGGGCGTTCCTCCTGCATTGGCTTATCCCGAATTTCTGGGTGGGCCTCGTTCTCGTGTTCCTGGCGTACATCGCCCCTTTGACGACGTACATAATTATCCGCAACAAGGGGGTCACGAACGATAAACGCGTGATGACGCCGGAACACATCCGCCACTGGCTCGCGGAGACTCTCGCACCGTTGGGCGTGAAGATCGCCACCGAACGAAAAGCGGCGCATGAAAAAGGCCCTCCGGTCACCCTGGAGGCGCGAGGCGCCGATGACCGCGAGCTTCAAGCCAGGGCGATCCGCGCACGCCAGCTCGAGGGATTCCAAGAGGCCAGGCAGCTCTTGGCCAACGCGCTCCACCTGCGTGCCTCGGCCATCATGCTCGATTACACCCAGCAAGCGGTCGCCGTCCGGTTCATGATCGACGGCGTCTGGCATACTCATGAAGGGATCGACCGCGAAACCGGTGATCTGCTGCTGGCCGCGCTGAAGGTTCTGTGCGGACTCAATCCCCAGGAACGGCAGAAACGCCAGAAGGGTGTCTTCCTGGCGAAGCACGAGGTGTACAAGTACGAATGCAGCCTCTCGAGCCAAGGGGTTCAGACCGGCGAGCGAGTGGCGATTCAGATGGTCGACCCCCTGATCCGGATCGAGACGCTGGAAGACCTGGGAATGCCGGAGAAGATGCGAGAGGATATCGCCGCCGCGTTTGTCGCCAAGAAGGGCCTCATCCTCCTTTCCGCGCCGCCGGCCCACGGACTTCGAACCTCCACGCACGTGATGTTGACCAAGACAGACCGGTTCACGCGGGAGTTTCTCGCCGCGGAGGAGGAAAGTCACCGGTACGTCGAGGTGGAGAACTGCGCGGTCCAAACGTACAGCGCAGCCAAGGGGGAAACGCCACTGAATATCCTTCCACGGCTCTTCCGCATGGCACCCGACGTCATGGTATGCCGCGATCTGGTCAACGGTGAAACGGTCGATCTTCTGTGCGACGAGATCAGTAACGAGGACGGGCGTTTGATCGTTACGACGATTCGCGCGAAGGATGCCGTCGAGGCGATCCTCCGCGTCTTGGCGCTGGGAGCGAATCGGCGTTCGTTCGCCAGATCGCTGAACACCGTCGTCTGCCAGCGGCTCGTCCGCAAACTGTGCGACGAGTGCAAGGAGGCGTACGCCCCACCCCCCCAAGTCCTCAAACAGATGGGCATTCCCGAGGGAAAGATACCGGCCTTTTACCGGCCCCCGCAACAGCCCGAGGAACCGTGCGAAGCCTGTCGGGATATCGGTTACGTCGGTCGCACGGGGTTGTTCGAAATACTCCACGTTACCGAAGGGTTTCGCACCGCGCTGTCGAAGGGCGCCAAGGCCGACCAGCTCCGCGAGGTCGCTCGGCGAAACCGCCACCGGAATCTCCAGGCGGAAGGCGTCTTAATGGTAGCGAAAGGAATTACCTCGCTCGCCGAGGTCATGCGAGTGCTGAAAGAGTAGTTTCCGGTCCCAATCCTGCGATTTGTCCTTTTCGAGCTTACGAAAGAGTGCCATGGCAACCATGCTTTTTCCGGCTTTGATGGCCATCATTTTCCTTGCCTGCCTAGCGTTCGTTTACCAGGAGGGAATGTGGGGGGCCGCGTTGCGTCTGATCAATACGGTCACCGCCGCTCTGATCGCCACGGCCTATTACGAGACCCTAGCCAATTACCTCGATGGTCAGCTCGAGAGTTACACCTACGCGTGGGACTTTCTGTCGCTCTGGGCGGTTTTCGCCGTCTGCATGATCGTGTTTCGCCTTATGACCGACCGCCTTTCAAAAGTCAAGGTCAGGTTTCTTAAAATCGTCGATCAAATCGGTTCCGGAGTTCTCGCCGTCCTGGTCGGATGCGTCTTTGTTTCGTTCACGCTTTTCACCTTGCACACCGCCCCCTTGGCGAAGAACTTCATGGGAGGCGGATTCGACAACGAACAGAAGATGCTTCTGGGAACCGCGCCGGATCGCCAGTGGGAGAGTTTCGTCCGTTCCCGGAGTAAGAACGGGTATGAGACCGACCCCGTCAATGCCTTCGACCCCCACGGTCAATGGCGCGACCGGTACGAGGCGCGCCGCGCCGAGATCGAGAACCACGTGACGAGGTCGAAGACGCTGAGAAAGTAGGGTGCCGTCATGGAGCAACCCCGGACACGCGAATCCCGGATGAGCGAAGTACGCGATCTCTCGGTGGCCGAGTATCGCCCCGTGTGCGGTACCGCGGTCGTATCGCTTGTTTTGGGCGTGCTGTCGTTTCTCTCGCTGGTGACGCCGGTCGGCTGGGGCGCCGCGTTACTAGGAGCCGTTTTCGGCGTGGTATCCCTGCGGCGGATCGCCGCGAGCGAGCCCCGAATGATCGGCCGGTCGCTGGCCGTCACCGGAGTGCTTCTGGCGGCGTTCTTCGGGTGCGCCGGCTTGGCGCGATGGGTGACAATGGACCGCCTGCTCAGCCGCCAGGCCGAACGGTTCGGACTCGATTGGTTCGAAGCCCTCCGGAACGACCAGCCCATGGTGGCTCACCAGTTGTCGACCGTTCCCAGAATGCGGCACGACTTAGGAGGCGACCTAAAGGCCTATTACGGGAATGGGGAACGGTTCCAGGAGCAATTGAAGGAATTCATCGCCAACCCGGTCGTCCGCGCGGTGCTCGCCCTGGGAAAGAACGCGGAGGTCCGCCCCTGCGGCGTTCGGGCGTATGGGGCCCGTCAAGAGACGATGGAGATTCAGCACGTCTACGCGGTGACCTACCCCTCCGACGGCGGTAAAAAAACGTTCTTCGTAGCGCTCACCATTCGCCGCGACCAAGTCGGCGATACCGGCAGCTTCACCTGGCAGGTCAGCGATTTCGGGCTGCTGAAGCCCGAGGACTTCGACAAACCGCCGAGGTAACGCAATTCGGCGGCCGCGCCGTCGCACGACGCGGACCCCGCGATATCTCTCGAGTTCGAGTTTTCTGGATGGACGCGAAACGGCCTTTTCGGGCCGCGGTCATGAAGCCGGCAGCGGAGTCTCCTTGAGCTTCCAGGCTCCCCCTTCCTTCACCGCGGTCCATTCGACCTCGCCGACGGTCTCGTTGTCGACCGGCTCGCGAACTTCCACCTTGACGGTGGCGTCGTCGCCGGAAACGCTCGCGGACCTGGCGACGAAAACATACTGCATAAGCTGACGCCGCTTCATTTCGTCGGGAGGAGACGTCGAGGAAAAGATCGCCGCGAAAGACTGGGGACTCCGGGCCGCGTCGGGGACGCAGCCGACGAGCTGAATCACTTCGTCCGGAGTCGTCCCGAAGCGCGGCGCGGAGGAACCGCATCCCAAAAAGGGAAGAAGGAGGAATACCGCGACCGCGACTGGAATCCACGAGAATGCTTGGGTCTTCATGGGGGTTCTACTCCTTGGTACCCGGCTCGCCGCCGGCGCGAGTCGCCAGTCTCTGCCAGACGTGAAGTTCTATATCATTCGAGAAGAAATCGACGGAACCGTCGGCCATTGCCGCGTTGACGCCGCCGGGGTGCTCGCTTCGGGCGGCCGCCCAGACCTGGCCGTTGGCCTGATTCTTGACGCACCGCAGGGGCGACGTGGGCGGAATTCCGGAAAAACACATCCCGATGCGGTCCATGCTCATCGGATCGGAGGCGTTGGGCAGAGTCCTGGCGGTAAAGGTGGAGCCTCCCATGGTGGGCGCGATCCACGCGCCGCGGCCGTCGGCCGGATCATCGTAACCGATCACTTCGCTGACGAGGAGCGTATTCGCCATGCCATCGGGAAAATCGGCAACGCGGTTACCGTGCTCGTTCCCCATCTTCCAAAGCCCCATTTGATCGTCGACCCAACCCGCCTGCGTCACCCGGCCGGGGCAGTTCGGCAGCATGACGGAACTGAACGCGCCCGCCAGAGACGGCGTCTTGTAGGAATCTTCATAGGTGCCGGCGCCGAAGTTGGCCGCGTAATTCCCTTTGGCCATCGATTCCAGCGCCCAGGTCGAGACGCGGTGCGTCATTTTCGGAGCGCTGGGGCAAAGGTAGAAGTGGGGGGTGGTGTTTCCGACGCATTTCGCCTGCACCGGGACGTTCGGCAGGTCGTCCGGGGCGTGCCAATTGATCTCCATCGATTCGCGGACGAACCCTGCCAGGTCCACGCGCTCCATGTATCCGAGGAGGTTGACCGCCCAATTCGGGCCCTCGCAGAATCCACCCACCTGAATGCCGCCGGTGATCCACTGATTGGCGGTGCAACTGGGGACGCCGGGAGGGAGGCTGTTGTAGGTACTCAGATGCTGATGGCACGCCAGGCCGATCTGCTTGAGATTGTTGACGCATTGCGCGCGGCGGGCCGCCTCGCGCGCGGCCTGAACCGCCGGCAACAACAACGCGATGAGAATTCCGATGATCGCGATGACGACCAGGAGCTCAACCAGAGTAAATCCGTTCCTTTTCATGGCAAAAAACTCGTCGTTCATAATGAGGGTGGTGGTTGGTTTCCAAGCGACTCGCGCCGGCGCCGAGCGGCGATTAGGGCAAGCCCCGCGAACGCCGGGAACCCGAGGGCCGGTTCGGGTACGGCGGAGGGCGCCGTATTGCCCCAGCGAGCGCGGACGATATCCAAGTCGTCGGAATTGACGACGCCGTCGCCGGACGCGTCGCCGTGGGCGAGGCTTCCGAGGGGGACGCTCCGCCCCCAGTTGGCGCGGATGAGATCGAGATCGGCGCTTCCGACGGATCCATCGCCGTTCAGGTCGCCGACGATGTAAAGGGGAGACAATTCAAACTCGAACCAGTCGTCTTCGTCGACGCGCCAGGCCGTGCGGCCCTCGGCGTCCAAGTAAGGCGAATAGGTCTTCACGCGGACCGTCTTGCCGTCCGGCAGGAACTCGTACAACCGCAGCCACCCCGAACCCCCCTGCGCCAAGTGTTGGGCATTGAAGAGGAACTGGTGGACTACGTTGCCGTTTACTCCTTCGTCGGCGCGGTAACCGGTGCCGTCCGCGGCGGACTGCGCGGCGCCGATGACGTGCCCGCTGTGGACCATTTCGAAGTTCGCGTGGACCTTGACCAGCTCGTCCCACAGTTCCTGGCCGTCGTGGACGTCCGGGGCGAACGCCGAATAGGCGTGGGGATTGGCCACCTGCGACGTACCATAGGTCGCCCAATCGAGCCGGTTGTCGTCGTTGTACATGTACGCGTGGGTCACCAACACGGCCGTGTGGCCCGCGTACTCCGGGCGAGCGGCGATGTCATTGGCCCAGTCGACGATGACGTGGCGCGGCCCGAATTCCAGCGCGAACAGCAGCATTTTCCGCCCGTCCGGGGCCGCGAAGTCATAATAGGCGTTTTCCAGCTTGCCGTCCTCGTAGGTTCCCGCCAGGATGCCGCCTTGTGACGGATCGTTCAACGGATTGTCGCTCGCCTTGAAGTACTCGTTCATGAGCGTCCCGCGGGAGGAATCGATATCGTGGTTTCCCTGGACGAGAACGTATGGCACCTCGCCGTCGAGCACGGAGAGGGCCGACTTGGCCCGTTCCCATTGCACGACGTTGTTGTCGTTGGTGAGGTCTCCTTCCGTGATGACCAGGGCGATATTCCGCTCCTCCTTCGCGTCGACGATCCACTGGGTCATCTCGTTGAAAATGGGGGCCAATTCGGCGTTGCGCGCGTAGACTTGGGTATCGGGAAGGGCGACCATCGTCCAGGCCCCCTCCACGAACGGGGCCGGCTCGAAGACCGGCGGAAAGGCCTCGCTCACCGGAACCGTTAGGGGAGAATAAGTCCCGTCGTACAGGCCTTGCACCGCCTCGGGAGAAAGGATGCCGTGGAAGACGGCCACGTCGTCGATGAAGCCGTCGAAATCGCGGCTCCCGTCGCCGGCGCGGTGGTTGCCGATGTGGAAGCCGTCCATCGCCGGAATGTTCCCCGCGCCGCTGACGTCGTCGATAAGCACGCCGTCGTGGTAGTATTGGACCCTTCCGGCATCCTGGTCGAGCACCATCACCACATGGGTCCACGCGCCCGGGACGATCGCGGGCCCGTTCGTGTCGCTCATCGCTCCCTCGAAGAACCACTCCCCGTCGCGGACGCCGTTTTCCTCGCGCAGCCCATAGGAGAGGGAATAACCGGGGGACGACTCCCAGACGAAATTCCGGACGTCGGAACCATCGCCGCTGATGTCGGAATACTTGTACCAGGCGGAGACGGTGATCTGCCGATCCCGCGCGGGATCGGCGACTTCCCGCGGAATATCGACATAGGTTCCGTTTCCGGAAGCCGGTCCGCTGTCGAGCTTCAGGGCGCCGGTGCCTCGGATGAATTCGCCGGGCGCATGGGTAATGCTCGTAAAGTCGCCTCCCTGGGGGAGTCCCTGGTAGAAATCGTTATGCACCGTGCTGGAATAGTCGGCGTCGAACGTCCAGTAGGCCTGGAGTGGCGCCGTGGGAATCGCTTGCGGCGGGGCGTAAGGTTCGGCGACCGGCACGGTCTGGGGCGTATAATCCCCCGTAAACAGACCGAAGGCGCCGCTTGCGTCGAGAGCCCCCTCAAAAACGGCGAAATCGTCGATATAACCCTTCCAGTTCCTTGCCCCGTCGCCGGCGCGGTGATTGCCGATGTTCATGCCGGTAGTCGGCTGGATGGGGGCGTTGGAGACGCTCGTCGCGACCAGGGCTCCGTCCAGGTAAAACGCATCCTGGGCCGAGGCATCGTGTACGATGACCATGTGGTGCCACCGGCCGTCGTTGATGACGAGTCCCGTGGCCTCATATATATCGAAATCACTCCCGTCGCTGTACCACTCGAGCTTTCTGCTTCCGGCGCCGTCGTCGCGAAGTCCGACGCCGGCGCTCCAGGTCGGTGTGGTCTCGAAGACGAAATTCCGCGTGTCGTTCGGCTGCGAGCCGAGAGTCTCGTCGAACTTGAACCAGGTCGAAACGGAGAACGCGGAAGGGTTGTATTGAGGCAATATCGGGCCGACCACGCTCAGATAGTCGCCGCCGGCCGTGTCGTGGGCAATCCTCAGTGCCCCGGTTCCGCGCACGAATTCGCCGGGTGACGAGGCGAGAGAGACTCCGGAGCCGACCGGCACCGCCGCCAGTCCGCCGGAGACCGCGTTTTGGAGGTCCCCGTCAAAGGTCCAATACTGAACCAGCCCCCCTTGCGCGACCGCGGCCGCGAGGAGATTCAGAAGAACGACCATCTTGCACGGCGCGAATGGGCGATTGCGCCGGGCGCAAAGGCGGTGTTGAACCAAAGCCATGAAAGACACGCCTTTTCTCTATCCGAAACGCATGGGTCAGGTAGGAAAGCCGGCGGCGGCCCCGGAAGGCCGCCGCCGGAGAATCGATCGCAACGCGAACTACTTGCGGCGCCGCGCCGAAACGGCCGCGACGGCTCCCGCCAAGAGCAGCAGAACGGCCGACGGTTCGGGTACGGCGGCCGCTTGGGTGCCCGCGCCCCAGTTGGCGCGAACGATGTCGAGGTCGGCACTGCCGACAAGGCCGTCGCCGGAAGGATCGCCGCAGGAGATACAACCGGGATCGACCGCCTGTCCCCAATTGGAGCGGACGATGTCCAAGTCGGCGCTGCCGACGAATCCGTCTCCGTTAAGGTCGCCGTCAATGGCGGTGGACGCAAGGACGAACTCGTAGATCCGATCCAGACCGAAATCACCGACGAACAATCGCGTTCCGTCTTCGGAGATGGCCAGACCATCCCACTGTCCGGAATTCGTAATCCCATCGATGACGACGCTCAGGTCGCCGGTACCGATGTCGACCCGCACGACGGTCGAGGTGCTCGTCAGTACGAACAAGTCCTGGGTCTTGGGGTCGGTGATCATCGACCGCGGACCGGTGATGGCGTCGCCGAGGGTCAGTTCCACGGCCGTATCCAGATCGGTAAGTTCAAAAATCTTGCTCGCGCCGGTGTCGGCGACGAATATCCGATTATTGGCGATCGCGATATCCGAGGGATCGACGAAGACGGAACCGACCCCGTCCGCGATGTCGCTGTCGGAGATGATGGCGAACTCCTCCTGGGGGGTGTCCGAAGACCATACCCAGACCTCCTCGAAGCCGCCGGCGCCGCGGTCGACCGAGAGAATCTTGCCGGCGGAGACCCGCCCGCCGAAGTCGGGGCCGGTGTAGCCGTCCGGAACGAGAACCATTCCAACCGGATCGTCATCGATGTCTGGTCGGAAGCCGTCCACCCAGAGTTCATCCGTCTGGGCGACCGGGTCCAGCTTGCGGATCGTGCCGGGATAATCGAATGACACGAAGAGAGCGTCGCCGGTGGAAACCAGAGCGGCGGGATTCTCGGCGGCGTAGACTTGCGTGGTTGTATCATCCGGGGCAATCTCGTAAACACCGTCTTCCGCCACGCCGCGGCCTCGGCGCGCGGCGTACAGGTTGCCACTGGCGTCGTCGAAGACCAGACCGTTGGGATTCTGGAAATCTATCACTCGCGCCAGACTCCAGCCCTCTTCGACCGCCTCGGCGTCCGGAAAGATGCCCAGCGTGTCGGCGATGGGAACGGTTTGCGGGGTGTACGTTCCGTCGTAGAGACCGGCGACCGCCTCCGGCGTGAGGACGCCGTGATAGACGGCGACGTCATCGATGAAGCCGTCGAAATCGCGCGCTCCGTCCCCCGCGCGGTGGTTGCCGATATTCAAGCCCTGAATCGAAGCCAACGTTCCCGAGACGGCGACATCGTCGCGCAGCTCTCCATTGTGGTAGAACTGGGCGCGGCCCACATCGGCGTCGTACACCATCACGACGTGATTCCACTCGCCCGGCGTGATGATCGGGCCGGTGGTGTCCGAAACGGGAGTCAAGCCTTGGAAGAACCATTCGGCGTCGTAAACACCGGACTCCTCGCGGAGACCGAACGAGAGAGAATAGCCGGGAGAGGTCTCGTAGACGTATGGTCTCCCGTCCGAACCGTCGCCGCTGATATCCGTATAGTTGTACCAGGCGGAAACGGTGATCTGTTTGTCGCGCGTAACGTCGGCCACCTCCCGCGGAATCTCGACGTACGTGCCGTTGCCGGCTCCCGGTCCGCTGTCCAGTTTAAGGGCGCCGGTTCCCTTGATGAATTCACCCGCCGTCTTGGTGATACTCGTGTAGGTACCGCCGTGGGGAATTCCTTCATAGAACTCGTTATTGACGACGCTCCGGTAATTATTGTCAAACGTCCAGTAAGCCTGAAGGGGCGTGCTTGGAATCGCCGGCGGAGGCTCCGGACCGGCGAGAACCGGCACCGTTTCCGGGGTGTAGGTCCCGTAGTACAGGCCCATGATTCCCGCGTCGTCGATGGTGCCGTTATAAACGGCGAAGTCGTCGATGTAGCCCTGCCAGTTGCGGGCGCCGTCTCCCGCACGGTGATTCCCGATGTTCATGCCGGCGATGGGCTGCCTGATGACGTTGGAGGCGAGAATGCTGCTTAGAATGCCGTCGAAATAGAGATTGATGGAGCCCACGTTTCCTTCGGCGTGATCATAAACCATCGCCAAATGGTGCCACTGGCCGTCGTTGACGATCGGCCCGTTCTGTTCATAGACACTGACGTCCGACCCTTCGAAATAGCATTCGATGTCGCGGGCGCCGCCGTCGTTTCGCAGTCCGGCTCCGGCGCTCCAGGTCGGGAACGTCTCGAAAAGGAAGTTCCTGTCGTCGGTCGGCTGCGTACCCAGGGTGTCGTCGAATTTATACCAGGTGGTAATCGTAAAGGAACACGGATAGTAATCCGGAATCGCCGCGCCGACCAGGTTGAAATAGTCTCCACTGGCCGTGTCGTGCGAGATTTTCAGCGAGCCGGTGCCTCGAATGTACTCGTCGGCGCCATTGCCGATTGAAACCCCGCTACCGACGACCGTCCCCTCGATTCCGCCCGACACGGAGTTCGAGAAATCGGAGTCGAAAGTCCAGTATTGCATCAGTCCGCCGAAGGCGGAACCGGGAGCCGCGAGCGCCACTAGGGCCGCGACGGATACTACGAACGTCCTCATTGCCAACGTCCTCCTCGTATTAAGTGTGGATAGAACTCTTTGGTCGAGGCGCGCTTCGTTCCCCCACCCTTTGGAGGCGACATCCGCGTGCTCGACCGACCTTCCGGAACCTGAGAAAACATCAACTCGCGTTAATTCCATCTTCCGGACGCGTTTCTCCCGAACGCATCCGGAAGGCCGTATCTGGAATGACCAAAAACTCCACCGATCTCGCGGGCGCGTCGGTGGATCCGATTTCGCCTGAATTCGCGGGCGCCGTAAACGCCTCCGGAGGCTACTTGCGCCGGACGAGCCCAAAGGCCGCGAGGCTCGCCAGGAGCAGAACGGCCGCCGAGGGCTCGGGAATCGTCTCCGCGATCGGGACGTTTAGCGGCGTATAACGGCCGTCGTACAGACCGGCCACCGCGTAGGGCAATAAAACGCCGTGATATACCTCACGCGGCAATATTCTGAGGTTTTTGTAGTGTTTGAAAACGCAGTGT
>CAZFQG010000119.1:0-19653 GCA_964520785.1 uncultured Planctomycetaceae bacterium
CTATGTCGTGGTGAACATGCATATCATGACCCGAGTGGGTACCAAGGTATTGGAGGCCTTGGGAGAGGACGGCGAGTTCATCCCGTGTTTGCACTCCGTGGGTGCGCCCCTGGCCGAGGGTCAGGAGGACGTGCCATGGCCGTGCGCCCCGATCGAGAAGAAATACATCGCTCATTTTCCGGAGGAGAACCTGATCTGGTCTTTCGGTTCGGGTTACGGCGGCAACGCGTTGTTAGGGAAAAAGTGCCTGGCGCTTCGGATCGCGTCGAACATGGCCCGGCGGGAGGGCTGGCTGGCCGAGCACATGCTAATCCTGCGTTTCATCAGTCCGGAAGGCCGACGGTTCCATATCGCGGCGGCATTCCCTTCGGCCTGCGGCAAGACCAACTTGGCCATGTTGCAGCCGACCATCGAAGGCTGGAAGTGCGAGTGTATCGGCGATGATATCGCCTGGATGAAGATTGGCGCCGACGGCCGGCTCTACGCCATCAATCCGGAGGCCGGTTTCTTCGGTGTCGCGCCGGGAACGAGCATGAAATCGAACCCCATGGCGATGCGGACGCTCGACGAGAATTGCATCTTCACGAACTGTGCGCTGACGGACGAGGGCGACATCTGGTGGGAGGGTATCGAAAAGACCTGCGATCACGCGATTGACTGGAAGGGCAATTCCTGGACGCCCGAATCGAATTCCGTCGCGGCGCACCCGAACGCGCGATTCACCGCCCCCGCCGCGCAGTGCCCGGTGATTTGCGAAGACTGGGAAGATCCGGCCGGTGTTCCGATCGACATTTTCGTATTCGGCGGCAGGCGGACGCGGACCGTGCCGCTGGTCACCCAGGCGTTCGATTTCGACCATGGCGTTTTCATGGGTGCGATGGCCGCTTCCGAAACGACCGCGGCCGCCCTCGACGTCGGGCAAACGCTCCGCCGTGACCCGTTCGCCATGCTGCCGTTCTGCGGATACAACATGGCCGACTATTGGTCTCACTGGTTCGCGATGGGGGAACGCCTGGGCGAGAACGCACCGGCCGTCTTCTACGTCAACTGGTTCCGCACCTCGCGCGACGGCCGCTGGCTGTGGCCCGGCTTCGGCGAAAACAGCCGGGTGCTCCAGTGGATGTGCCGGCGAGTGGCCGGGGAGGTCGGCGCTAAGGAGAGTCCCATCGGAAACATGCCGCTGGACGGAGATCTAGACCTTTCTGGCCTGGACATTTCTCCGGAGGACCTCGCGGAACTCATGGCGGTCGATCGCGCGGCGTTCCGCAACGACTTGGCCGACGCCGAGGCGTTTCTGGCCAAGTTCCAAGACAAGGTCCCCCCGCGACTGAAGCTTCAACTGGAGGCTCTTAAGGAGCGGCTTGGATAGAGAATGGCATCCATCCACGAAGGGATCGAGCGAATCGAGGAAATCGAGGGGATCGGCGCCTACTTGGCGCCGCAACCCATCATCACGGTGCTCGACGTCAAGTACCTGCACCTCCGCATGGAGGACGGGACCGACCTCTACATCACCGATCGCGGTCTCCCTTTCGCCAATTGCCTCATGCCGGAGAATCACTGGGCCGACGAAGCCTGGATGGACGAGCACGGCGTTCGTCTCCCCGGGACCAGCGCCGTGCATCGTGTCCGCACGAAGACGGTCGACGGCCGCTCGAAGGAAATCGTCATCAAATGGAATCGGATGGGGCAGGATATTCCGGGCGAGACGCAGGTCGTGGACGATGCCAACGCGGAGTTCAACAGCCCGTTCCTGGAATTCAGCCTCGTCATCGAGTTGCAGAACACCCGGTTCGAACATCCGGGCAGGTGCCACACGCACAAGCCGCTGGCGATCTACGTGCCGCGAAAGTACGTCAAGGCCGAACAGCTCGGCCGGCGGCGGCACAAGATGGAAGCAATCGAGCGAAGCCACAGCGAAATCGCCATCGACTGGAACCGGAACTACGCGGTCATCTACGAGTGGCTCAAGGGGATCGACGCGATCGAGGCACACCGCGAAGGACTGCTCGACAACGGGGCCCTGAGCGACCTGGTCGACCGGGCACGAAAAGATCTGCACGCGAACGGGTTCGTGGTAAGCGACAACAAGCCGCAGCATATCATCGTGCGCCCCAAAAAAAGCGGCGGGTTGGCGACGGATCGCGCAGGGAACGTCTTGTACGGCCTCGTCGACTTCGAACTATTGAGGCGGACGCCCTCGCGCGAAAGACGACTGCGCGCGGAAAAACGACAGGAATACCTCGTCCGACAGGCCCGGCGATTCGAACCGCGCGAGCAATTTCCTCCGGGATTGGCGCACGTCAATATCATGGGGGTGGATTACGTCTACGGCCAGGTGGCGAGCACCGGTGGTGCGCTCTGGGTGGTCGGACGCGATCCCATGCTCTTCGATTACTTCCTGCCGGAGAAATGGCGGAGAACCCCGCGAACGCGGCTCAGTTCAACCTATGAGGTGTATGAAACGGTCACCCGCGACAACGTCCATCTCGTATGGCGCGTCTCGCGGGTGGGGCGGATTCCTGATGCCGATCCGGTCGTCCGCCGGGAAAAACGCATTCTCGATCACGGATTCAACAGCCCCTTCGAGGAGTTCGCCGTCGCCATCGAACTCGGCCGGCAGGGAATCGAAACCACCTACCCTCGGGCCATTTACATGACGGGTCACAAGTCGACCGTTTCTTCGTCGCTCGTGGACGAGAGTCGATACCGTAGCCATTGCGTGTTTCGGACGCCCGAGGGAAATCCGATCCTCAGCCGGCAGCACGAGTACGTCACTATTTGGGGATACTGGAACGGACCGGACGATGTTCTGGCGGTTAAGGACGAGCCGGTCTACACCGGAATAGACGCCTTGGCGGCGTACCGGGAGGGACGACTCAGCCAGCGCGACTACATGAAACTGGTCCGGGTCGCGAAGCGCCGCATGGCCGCCTTGGGAATCGAAGACCTTAGCCTTCGCGGCAACCACTTGCTTCTTTCGATCGACCGCGAACAACGGCTTGCCCTCGATGAAACGGGCCTCCCGCTGATCCGGATATGCAACTTTGAACTCCTCAAACGCGCGGGCTCCGCGAAACTGGAATAACGCGGTCAGACGACGGTCACGGTGTCGATCCGCTACCCTGACCGCCCCGACGGCTGGGGAATCCCCGGGATGATCCGCAACGGCCCTTCCAGCGGACGGACTTGCATCGGTCGTATTGGCCGCTGCGGCGGACGGGGCTCAATCGGCCTGGCGGGTCCTTCCGGCTCCGGCATCAACGCGGCTCCCGATTGCAGCGTGATCGTGCGGCTTTCGTTACCTTGCCGCAGCGTAACCCCCTGGGTCTGGCGGAGGTTGCCGTGCGACACGTTGATCTGGTAGGACCCCGGCGCCAGCCGCGTTGTGTAGTTGCCCCCCTGATCGGCCTTACCCGAGGCGACCGGGCGACCTCCGTGAAGGATCGTCACGCCGGCACCGCCGGCGGGTGCCGTGGCGAAGCCTCCGGGCTGGCCCTGTTTGGGCGGCTTGGGGAAGGTTACCATTACGCGAACGTGGAGGGAGAATGTTCGTCCCGGCGGCGGTCCCTCAGGAGTTTCCGGCGTTCCGCTCGGTTGCCGGTCGAGGAATATCCGGCGCGACACATTCTGGCCGTTTATCACCACGCCGGTCCGTCCCATGCTGAAACCTTCCTTCGTCGCTACCGCTTCGTAGGAACCGTTGGCCAATTGGGTCTGGAAACGTCCCGCCCGGTCGGTCTGTCCCTCGGCGAAGACAAGAAGACCGTGGGCGATCCGGACGTGGCAGGCACCCAGTGGGAATGTCCTGCCCTTCTCGCGGCCGAAGACCTGAACCGTTAGTCGCGACCGACTTCCCCCCGGCGGTTGTTCATCCTCCGGTGGCGGAGGCTGAATTGGTCCCTCCGGCGGCCCCTCTCCCTCCTGTTCGATCCGTTCCACGATCAGCGTCGTGGAGGCCATTCCAGGCTGGACACGTACCTGACGCTCCGTCTGGCGGTACCCCGGTGGAGGCGCCACCTCGGCAATGTAGAAACCCTGACGGAGATTCAGCGAGAAACGCCCCCTCGAATCGGAACGCGCCGCACCGGGGCGGAGACTTTCTCCTCGCTGCGGGTGCCAGTGAACCGTGGCGCCACCGACGGCCGCCAGCCCGCCTGGAACGCGAGGCGACCTGGTGACGACGTGTCCTTGGACGCGCACCACACGACCGGGAACGTCCGGTTGTGGTTCAATTTCCGGCTGTTGTTCAATATCCGGTTCCGGTTGGACTTCCGGTTTCGTCGGCCTTTCCGCGGGGCGCGTCCGTACGAAGAACCACTTCTGGTCCATCCCAACGCGAACGACCAAATGCTCGGGTTCCTTGGGAAGGTATTCCCCCGGCATGGCGAACGAGACCTGGTATTCCCCTTCGTTCAACTGGAGCCGAAAATCGCCAACGCCTTGGGTCGTTACCACGCGCGGCGTTCCGGGGCACCGCGAATCAAGCCGACGCCACGAAAGTCTGGCCCCCTCCACGCCGTAGAGTCCCGTCTTGCTCCGCGCGTCCTTATACACGACGTAGCCCGAGACCTCGACCGGCTCCGCTTCCTCGGATTGCACGGGCGGAGGCCCCGTGGGCGGAGTATCCTCCACTTCGGGCCGCTTGGTGAGTACGATGGTCGTCGTCGTATCCGTACCGGCGGCAACATCCAGTTCCACGCCGCCGGGTTGGTATCCCTTGCACTGCGCCAACGCCACGTGATGACCGGGGCGTCTAATCGGGAAATCGACATCCCCGACCGCGTTCGTCGTCTGCTGTTGTGCCGACGCAAGGTCCTCCTCGGCATGGCGCAGAAGCACCCGGGCGTCCGGGAGCGGTAGCTGTCGCCCCCCTTCGGCCCCCATGACCTTCACCAGAACCCTTGACTCGCGAGGAACGGGGGCGACTTCGGGAGTCTCTGGTATCTCGGGAGTCGCCGGAGTCTCCGGCATTTCGGGGGTTTCAGGAAGCTCCGGGACATCTGGCGTTTCCCTCCGCAAAACCAGATTCACGAACGTGTAGCGTTCCGGCAATACGTACTTGATGCCGCTTTGCGCCGCCAAGTAGCCGCTCGCCGCCGCTTGCACCCGATACGCGCCGGGATTCGACTCCTGGCGGAAGCCGCCGGCCGAATCGACCTGGGGCGAACCGAGGACATCCCCGCCGCGAACCGGGAACACTTCTATTTTCAGGTCCTCGGGAAGGTCTCCGATGCGCGTACCCTCGACGCGGACGATTCCCTTGATCCCTTGTTTCCGTGGGAGGGCTTGCCTTGCGTCGCTTCAGAACGAAATCCCGTTTGGCTTCCTGACCTTCGACGATGGCAATCGGTTCCGGATCGACCAGGGTCTCGAAGGCGGCAGCGCCGGCGGATGCCCGCCATGAACCCGCCGCCAGGACGATTTCATACGCCCCGACCGGCCGGTCCTGAGATTCGGCGGAACTCGTGGTTACCCGGGCCAGGTCCGTGCTATCGTC
This sequence comes from uncultured Planctomycetaceae bacterium, assembly GCA_964520785.1. GTDB lineage: Bacteria > Planctomycetota > Planctomycetia > Pirellulales > Thermoguttaceae > CAZFQG01. The sequence goes on from CAZFQG010000119.1 coordinate 5,501, forward strand.
CCGGCGAAGCGAGACGGCCGCCTGGGGAATGCCGACGAGTTCTCCGTCTTCGGTTCGCTCCCACACCGTCCCCTTGAGCGTGGCGATGGGCGAGGTCGGGATTTGCGGCGGCTTCCGGTCGGGGTCGTTCTCTCCCTTGACGAGCCAGAAATTGTAGATGCAGCCCTCGTCCGTCTTCTGCAAATCGAAACCGCGTCCTTTATCTTCATCCTTATAGCCGGGGGCGGTCACCTTGTAGAAATAGCGTCCAGGAGGCAGATCGGCACGGTAGTAGCCGTTCTCTCCGGAGGTGATCTGGGACGCAGCCTCGCCGGACTGGCCTTTCAGCTCGATCGCGGCGCCGGAGACCGTACCGAGCAACGCGCCGCTGGGGTCCATGGCGTAGACCCGCCCGTGAATGCCGGCCCTGACTTTGCTGCCGCTGGGTTCCCCCTTCGGCGCCGTAGCCTCGTCGGGCTTGGCGCCATCGCCGGACTCCGAACCGCCGCCTATCTTTTTCACTTTCGACGGATCGATCGTGAGCAGATCGGTCACCCATACCGCCTTTTTCGGCTTGTCGTAATCCTTGAGGAAGACGGTCGGTCCCGGCGGTTTCGACAAGTCGAGCGTCTCGCCGAACCAGACGCACCAATACCCCTGGCATTCGGCGGCGCCAATGGCCTTCCAAGGATGGTTCTTCCAGACACCGTCGTTGAGGATCACCGCGTTGTGTGCGTCGCTGTCTTTCCAATCTTGCAATGCGCCCTGGGCGGTGGATGCCCCGCTTTCGCATATCTCGTAACCGGCAGTGGGATAACCGGTGATCTCCTTGGGCTTATCCCACATCATGCTCCAGGTCGATTGATTGCCGCTATCGTAGCATCCCCCCTTCCACTTCGTACCGTTGGGGGTCCAACTGTGCATGTTCGACTTGCCACTTGGGCACAGCTTCGTGTGCGGCGAGTTGTTCGCCAGGTCTTCCGCGTGTAACTTCGCCACCGTCGTCAGTTTCTCGGACAACACGATGGCGGGCAGATTCTTCTGCTGGCGATACTGATTGATCAGATTGACCAGGTCGTTCGCGGCCTTGGCCTTGGCCTCTGCGTGAGCCGAGGGTGCCAGCAGGATTACCGACACCAGCCCCACGCACGCCGCCGTGAGCAGCCCCCGGCCGGGACCGCCTTTTCCGGGCGTTTCTGATGATTGAGCGTTCATGACGACACCTTATTTCTTCATTGTGTTCCGTTGAAATGTGTTTAGTCCGGAATGAATTGGGCTCCAAAAAACGTCGGCGGATGATTCGGGTCGAATTCGCCCCCCTCCGCTCGGATGGCAATCTGCAAAACGTAAAGACCCGGCCCCATTCCAGGGGTGGTCAGATCGAAAGGTATTTCGATCTTCTGCATCGGTTGCGGTACTCCCCCAAGAGGATGTGTCACCGTTAGCGGCACCATCACGCTCAAGAAGGACGGCCCGCCCACCTTGATCAAGTGGGTCGCCACGTCGAAATTCGCCGTATTCACCGCCCCTTTTCCCTTCGCGAAACCGACGTAGGCTACGAACTTGTACTTCGCCGTTCCACCCGGGAGGACGAGGATTCCCGTCGTCATTTGGACTTCCATCCTCGCGTCGTTGGAATTGGGCCGCATGGCGATGTTCCACGCGGGTCCCGGGAAGGGGTCGTCGAATTCGAAGTCGATGTGGCTCTGTTCCCGACCGAACGACCACACCCCTCTCGGTCCTCCCGGCTCACTTCCCAGTGAAAGGGGACCGGTCTGCCAGGGTGGTAATCCCGGTCCTTTGGGTTGATAGCGAAACATCGAGGGGAATATCTGAAGCCGGTGTACCACCGGATCGGTCGACGGAGGAAACACGGCTCTAACCGGGCTCCAATCGGCGTGGACCGTTCCGTCGTTGAGTTCCGCGGCCACCAGCGCGACGAGGTAGTCGACTCCGGCCAGCGGCCCGGCGGCCGCTACGGTGGTTGAGCGCGTCCCGAGCGGCGCCGTCTTCGTGTCAAGTTGCACCGTCGCCGGATTGGCCAATTGGGGCTGGAACGAGAACAGGGTGATGCGATACTGATTGACCAGGCTCTCGTTACCGGTTACGTCCCACTCGACCGGGAAAGTGTCGTTCGTCTTCCATCCCGATGTAAAGCGGACGTTCGTCACTTGAGGGTCTTACCCGGCGGGAGGCGGATTCGCTCCCCCCGGCGGCCACGGCCAGAAGCCACCGCCGGGAGGCCATGGCAACCACCCGCCTCCGGGAGGCCACGGCCAGATTCCTCCACTACCGCCCGAACCGGCATCCGGCGGATACCAGTCGCCTTCACCGGGGAAGCCTCCATCCGGGGGAAACCCTTCATCGGGCGGAAATCCCTCGTCCGGCGCCGTATCTTCAGAGTCGTCCGGGGTCGTATCTTCCGGAGCGGAATCCTCCGAAAGACCCGGTTCGGCTTCCGGATAACCTGGGTCGTCCTCCTCTGGAAGCGGCAAGGGACTCCCGTCGGCCTGATCCAAACCCTGGCCCTTGCCGGACTCCCAGACGAAAACCTCGCGGAGCGTATGATCGCTATTCGAAACGACGTTGCCTTGATCATCGACGTGGGCCGGTGGAATCAGGCGTATCGCATCAAGGGACTTGCGGTCGTAGGGGTATTCTTCGCTGTCATATACTACGCTGTCGTCCACCTCGACCCGGAGCCTCTCCGGATGCCAGCGATCCGGTGCCTTGCCGTAAGGATATCCGTGGGCCAACATGCCCAAGGCAAAACCTCGCATTCCGGCTGCCGATAAGGGACCGGCAGGCAGGTCCAAGTCGAATGTTTGGATTCCGAGCGAGCCGGCAAGCGGCGTCTCGTACGAACCGAGCAGATACTTCTTGCCTCCGGTGCGGAAATAGACGTAATTCCGGCTATCCGCTCCCGCGTGGTTACAGGTCAGCAGCGTTATCTTCACCGACTTGGCGGATCCGTCGCTACTCCAGGAAGGTTGGAAACCGGCCTCTTGGAACCACGGGTACTTCGCGGCAACCTGGCCGTTGAGTTGCCTCAACTCCTCGGCAAGTGGATCGAGTTGACTCTCCAATTCAGCGAGTCTGGCGAGGTCTTTGTCCGTCGCCAGCTTCGCGTCGCGAAGCGCCTTCAGGTCATCGAGTTCCGTTTGCAGCGGGGCTATCTTCAATCCTAACTCAGTGATTCTGAACTGTGCCGTTTGTTGGGCCTGGCCGGCCTTCTGGTTGACCGCGTCGTTCGAGGCCAGGAGTTTGTCGTTGAGGCGGATCTCATAGGCGGCGAGAACCCAGTCGGCATCTGCCCGACTGGTGAAACCGATCCGCGAGATATCCGAGACCTGAACGCCGTCGAGCAACTGGGGGTTCGTGAGCAACCGGTCGTCGCCGGCATCCCCCTCGGCCGCGAACGTGAACGTGACGCTTTCACCGGCCGGAACCGTCTCCTTGGCCGTCGTCGTCCGGGAAACGGCGCCGAACGGCAAGACCTCGTCCGTCTTTCGCCCCACCGGATTGAGCCAGAGCGGAAATCCCAGTCCCAGATCGAGGGCGACCGGCTCGTTTAGGTCCGCCCCGTCCTTTCCAACATTGACAGTGACGGTCACCGTCGTGACCGGGTCGGACGGTTCCAGCCCGGTTCCAAGCTGAAACTCGGCGCGTACCGCCGAATCCAAAAGACTGAACGCGGTCAGAGAGCCCAAAACGGCGACCGCGAATATCCTGGATAGATAAATCATAATTTCCCTCCCTCATTGCACGGAAACGGAACGGATCGCAGAAGATGGATCACACTCCACGGAAAGACAACAAGCCATGGCATTCCTCGGTTTTCGAGTGCCAGTCGAGCGGCGAAATCAAGAGTTCAGATCAAAGCCGGCAAAACGCCGCCGCGGCCGGGCTTACGGATACCTGTCTAATGGCACACTACGATGCTATCACGACACGGAACTGCTGACAACGTCCAAAAACGCGGAAAAACACCGGCTATTGGATAGTAAACTCGATAGCGCAGACCGGCAAAGTATACCCCCCCTTTTTTTAAGCAAGGCTTCTCTGGATGCGACGCGAACGTAAGGAGAACACGGCACGCAAGACGGTACGGAACGCGAAGACGATGTTCCGATTCGCGGTGAAACAAGGGCTGGTTTCCTCGAACCCATTTGAACAATTGAAGGGAGCAACGATCAGAAGCGATGACAACCGGATGCTTGTCGAGCGCGAAACGATTGCGAAAGTACTCGCCAAAGTGAAAGATCCCACGAAGCGGTTATTGATCGCCCTGGCCCGATATGGGGGGTCGTGAATACCGTCCGGACTGGTCGGGTTGAAATGGTCGGAGGTGAATTGGGAACGGGGGGTCTTCACGGTCCATTCCCCGAAAACGTCGCGTTATGGCAAGGGGGTTCGACAGTGCCCGATCTTCCCCGAGTTGCTGCCCTTTTTTCAAGAGGCTCGCGCTGTGGCTTCGGGGGACGTAGATCGGATATTCCCTGATATTCGCGGATCGGACCAGAACCTTCGAACCTGGCTTGAACGGCTGATCCTCAGAGCCGGCGCATCACCCTGGCCGAAGCCCTGGCAAAACCTGAGGGCGACGCGGGCCACGGAATTGGCGAATGAGTTTCCGAGCCATGTTTGCTGTTCCTGGTTGGGCCATAGCGAAGCGATTGCCGACGCGAACTACCGCATGACGACGGACCAGCATGTGGAGGCGGCTACCAAGAAGCCCACTGGTCCGCTGATCACCCCGGAAAGCGTCGGACCGGAAAACGGCGCGCTGCAAAAAACGCTGCATCCTAAAGCCGCATTCGACAACACCCACCAACGGGGGCCGCAAGAAACTTGGCCTTTTTCACTTCAATACCCCCCAAGGCGGTCGTGTACATCCGATCAACTAGGCCCGGAGGGATTCGAACCCCCAACCAAGGGATTATGAGTCCATCCCAACCCCCGAAAAACACGGGGAAAACGGGCATTTCTGCCGATGCGGGGGCAGATGCGGGGGCAGTTGAAACGAGAAACGCGCACGAGGACCCCGACTTGCGGGCGATAATCGACGCTTGGCCTGCCCTGTCCGAAGCGATCAAGGCGGGCATTCTGGCGATGGTCAAGGCGTCCGGCATGGACGGTGCGGAGGGCTGACCGGTGACCACAAAGGATAGAAGGCGGTGTCGGCGCGCCAGGATCGACGCTGTGGGCCGCGACGGGCTTCGGGCGGCTCGGGGGGGGCCGTCCGAGGCGATAAGCGGCCGTGGCGACGCACAGCGGGCGTGAGACGGGACGGTGGCGATGGGGTCGACCCCTGGGCCCCTGGCGTCATTCCCCGTTTTTTTCCAACACCCTGCCCCTCGCGCGTGCCAGGGTACCTCGTTGACCCCGTCCGTGTGTCGGTCCGCACCCTGGGCGGGTTGCTGTGGACGTAAATGGGGTGATTGTCCCCATCGCACCTCCGCCGGTGTCAATAAACCAATTTACACCAAGGGGAAGCAAGGCGCCTTATAGGTGGACCTATAGGCCGTGTGTGCGGGGGCGTGTTGGCTGCGTCTTTGGTGGATCGTTTTCTCGCGCGGACGCACGTGAGGTCCCCCCGTTTGTGTGGGCGAAAGTATCGTCTGCTCTTTGAAGGGGTCGTCGGAATCCGAACCGGACCCCCCGGGTCATGGAGCCTCCATATGTCGGATGTCTCTCCGAAACAACTAAGCAAAATGGATGTTAAAATAGGCAATATCATCACCGACTACCGAACGGCCCGGGCGTTCCTTCGCCTGGGAAGGTACGAGGCGTGGCTGGTCGACTGCATCGCCCGCCTACTGGTCCGGCACGACAAGCGAGTCGTGGCGGAGAAGCGTTTCAGGGTCGGGCGGCGGACTTCCTCCGCCATGCGGGCCCGTCAGGACGCGGGGCGCCGCGTCTCTTCGATACCACCGTATGGATGGATGACGGACCCAGCACGGCCTTGGCGACTGATACCGCAACCTGAAGAGCAAGAGGTGCGTCAACGGATTCTGCGCGAAGCCGCAGCCGGGAAGGCCTATCGGGCCATTGGCCGTGGGCTGGACGATTCTGGCGTTCCGAGCCGCTCCGGCGGCGCGTGGTCACACCAGACTATTGCCGCCATCGTCCGCCGGGGAGCGCAAGAGCGGTAACGAGGTGGCAATCTGCGTAGGTAAGGCTGCCGACCCTCGAAAAGGGCACCCGAATGGGGTGTTAATGGTCACTTTTCTGATCTAGGGGACGCCCCGGTCCTCTCCGGGAGACGCGAGTCTTGTTCTCGCCCGCGTAGGCGCGGGCGCGAGCGGATACACCGGTTGGGGGACAATCGGTTTCCGGCATTCACGGGCTCGATGCGAGGTTGGCCGATGGAGTTCTGTTAGCGGGCCCCGCGCGCGAGGGTTTGTTCACCTATAGCGTTCTTCCCCGCGGCGGTCGTTTCGTCTAGCCCTCATGCTATCAATGATTGCTCACGAAGTCGCTCGCGTTGCGCGTTTGGCAACTCATCGCCGTCTTGTGCCCCTTTGAGAATCTTGTCGAGCATTTCAGGGCTGGCAGGTGTTGTCAGGGATATTGAACCACACTGTTGTACTTTTTTCAAAGCTGCGACAGAGGTAATCTTCGCGAAGCCATACGCAACGCAACTAGGTTTAGTCAAATCCGCATGATCACCAGGACGAAGAATACACGTTTGGTCGCTGAACTTCGTGGCATCGGTGAGATTGACTATTACCACGTTCTCAGGATCAAGTTCTGGATCGGAAATGATGACCCAAAGGTGCGCTGGAAGGCGTGGGGCACTGTCGTTCCAGAAGCAATCCCCCTGTTTCATGCTGTCCATCCTGCCGGCATGTGATGAGAGAAAAGTCGGTCAAAACCTGTTGCTTCGTTTGCCTCTTCAACAATACGCTCTTGATCCCCAAGGCGGCCAATTTCGGCTAGAACATCTTTTAGCTGAATAGGGCAGCGGTCTTTCTCTCCACGCGACTCCCATGCCTTTTGATATTCTCCCAGGTGGTCGTGACACCACTCAACCAAACCCCATTCATCGAGAGACCGAAAGGATTCTGCCACACTCTCCAGGATTTTGATATCTGCTCGCGACAAATGTAGGTTTCCAGGGTCCTCCAGGAGGCGAACATCATAACCATCGGTCTCGATAAACCGTTCCCACTCTCTTGAGGACGGATAGCTACCTTTGATGAGATCAAGAGTAGCACTTGGAACGGGTCCTCTCTTCATCGCATAGGCTGTATCACCGCAGATCGGCGTACCGCGTTCTTCCAGGCTACGACGTTCCGCAAGGTATAGAAGTTTCAGCAGCCGCATGTAGTTTTCGCGGTGCCCAGGCTGTCGCTTAATCAGATAAGCTGCCGCTTGGATTGTCTTATTGATATTGAATCGGATCATCGCATCTGTCCTTTTGTCGAACCAATTGACATCTTCAGTGTCACTAAAGCTCGCGGACTACCAGTCCAAATCGAACGGTACGCCCCCCCACCCCCGATGCGTCAACACCGACGGGGCGACATTGTACCCAGCCCATTGGCCCGAATACCGTCTGGACGATTGTATTCTACCGTCGACCGGCGGTAAACGCAAAGTCTGGTTTGATGCACCCGAGTGGGGGGCCTACGATTGCTTTTCTGACTCGGGGGGGCTAATACAGTGGCCTCCCCGAGAACAACTCCTTCCTCTCTTTCTCGGGCGCGCACGCACACGAACACCCCATTGGGGGGCTCGTGTTTCGTTCAGGGGCTTCTGCTACGGACGGCAAGCGTTCTAGTGGTCTTGTTTCTCCCCTGAAAGCGTGGTAGATTATTGGTTATCGGGTTAGTCCAGGTACGGTCGCTCCGCACGGGCTTTCAATCGAGTCAGGGGACGCTTGCGGCGAAAAGCACAGCACCTACCTACCGCGGCGCCCTGTGGCTCGGCCCGATCTTAGGTAGGTACTTTTTATGTCCGGTCTTCACAATCCGCCGCTGGGCGAGTCTGATACTCGTTCCAAACTCATCGAGCCGGCCATCTATGCGCGCGGCTGGACCGAGGAGCATATCCGACGGGAAGAAACGGCCGGCGCTATCGAAATCATCGACGGAAAGCCCCGACGCCGCAGCAAGGGGCGCGTTGATTACACGCTACGTGTGAAAGTCAGCAGCGGCGACCAGCCCGTCGCCCTGGGCGTCATCGAGGCCAAGGCGGAAAGCCTTCCCCCTGGCCACGGACTGGAGCAGGCGAAGTCCTACGCACGCTGCAAGCGGCTAAACGTGCCTTTCGCGTTTTCCAGCAACGGCCACATGTTCGTGGAATACGACAACTTCACGAAGCAAATTAGCCCGCCACGGCTGATGGCCGAGTTCCCCACCTGCGACGAACTGCGGGCGCGCTACGAAGCAGGCATGGGATTTGGACTGGCCGAGGAAGTGGCCAAGCCGCTGGTCACGCCGTATTCGGGCGGAGAAGCCAAGCGGCGATATTATCAGGACGCGGCGATCCGGGCCGTCTTCGAGAAAATCGCCAAGTGTGAGAAACACGGCAAACCGAAACGGGCGCTGCTGTCCTTGGCGACCGGCTCCGGGAAGACGTTTCTGGCCGTGCAGTTGCTCCGGCGAACAGCCGACGCCGGCAAGATGGGCCGCGCCTTGTTCGTCTGCGACCGCGACGAACTGCGAACCCAGGCGCTGCGCGCGCTGCAAAATGAGTTTGGCAACGACGTGGCGGCCGTCAGCACCCGTGACCCACAAAAGAACGCTCGAATCATCGTGGCGACCTATCAGACGCTTGGCGTGGACTCCGACGAGGCCGACGCCAGTTTCCTGCTGACCCATTACCCGGAGAACTATTTCACGCACATCGTCATCGACGAATGCCATCGCTCGGCGTGGGGCAAGTGGTCCCAGGTGCTGACCCGCAACCCGGCAGCCGTTCAAGTCGGTCTGACCGCAACGCCCAGGGAAATCGAGGAAATCTGCGACGATTCGCCAGAAGCCAAGGCCGACGCCCAGATCACGGCCAACAATTTCAAGTATTTCGGCGAGCCGGTCTACGAATACTCGCTGAGCCAAGGCATCGAAGACGGCTACCTGGCCGCCTGCGAAATCAAGGAAGGCCGCGTCAACCTGGACGATACCGGCATCACGCTCGACGACATCATGGCCCGCAATCCCATCGACGCGATTACCGGCCAGCCTGTCACCCGCGACCAGTTGAAGGCCATGTACGAGGCCACCAGCTACGAAACCCAGGTTTTGCTTCCCGACCGGGTGGAAGCGATGTGCCGCGACCTGTTCAAGTACCTGATCGACACTGGCGGCCCGGAACAGAAGACGGTCATCTTCTGCGCCCGCGACCGGCACGCCGACGACGTGGCGGCGATGATAAACAACCTCTACGCCGAGTGGTGCGCCCAGCAAGGCAAGCAGCCGCTCGACGCGTACTCGTTCAAGTGTACTTACGCCGGTGGCAAGGATTACCTGGCCGAACTACGGGGAGCGACGCGCAGCCACTTCATCGCCACCACGGTGGACCTGCTGACCACCGGCGTGGATGTACCGGCCCTGCGGAATATCGTGTTCTTCAAGTACGTCCATTCGCCCATCAGTTTCTATCAGATGGTCGGCCGGGGAACACGGATCGACGTGCCGACCGGCAAGCTGATGTTCCGCATTTACGACTACACCGGCGCGACCGACCTGTTTGGCGGGAGGTTCATCAGCCCGTCGCCACCCGAACCGCCGGAAGGCCCCGGCCCCGAACCGCCAAAGCCGCCCCCACCGCCGCAGCCCCGAATCATCGTCGAGGGCTTCGATGTCCAGGTAACGGAAGCCGGCCATTCCATCCCGGTCGAAGTCAACGGCGTGCTGACTAAGATCAGCGTCGAGGAATACAAGGAACGGCTGGCCCGGCGGTTGATCGAGGAAGCGGCCCACATCAGCGACTTCCGCGACTTGTGGATCGTCCGCAACAAGCGGCTGGAGTTGTTCGGCCGCTTGCCCGACGCGGGCCGTTCGCCGCTGTTGGTAAGGGCCCTGGAGCGGATGGACGAATACGACCTGTACGACGTATTGGCCGACCTGGGCTATGGTCTGGACGCCAAGACGCGAATCGACCGGGCTGGCGCCTTCTTCTACAAGCACTCGGATTGGCTGGCCGGCTTGCCCACGACGGCGGCCAACACGTTGGAGGCAATCGTCGGCCAGTTCGGCAAGGCGGGAACAGACGGCCTGGAAAGCCCCGACATCTTCAATACGCCTGAAGTCCGCAAAGCCGGCGGCAAAAATGGACCGATAGAAGCCTTGAGAGAACTGGGAAAACCGGCCGATGTGTTGCTGGCTACCAAGGCGAGGCTGTTTGCTGCATAAATGGCCGGCATGAACGGTGAACGAGTTGGCCCGAAAGCTCGTAATGATAAGGGATTAGAGACGAAAATGAGCGACGACGCCTTCAAGATCGACTTTTCTGAATCGTTCGAGCACTTGCCGAATGCGCCGATTGTGGAAGCGGTCATTCACTGGCGGGCAAGGGCGGTAAAGAAGCTCGAACCGGATGCCCTACTTAAACAACTGAAAACGAAGCTGCCCGATTACCCACATTCACAAAGGCAGCAACAAATCGGATTCGAGACTGAATTCAACGCCGAGGGCGGGGCGATGCGGCAACATCACGCTTGGCACGGTTTCCGATTCGAGTCTGCCGACAAGCTGCAAGTCGCCCAGTACGCTCGCAACGGTTTTGTATTCAGCCGTCTGAAGCCCTACGAAGACTGGGAGAAGTTCCAGGCCGAAGCCCAGCGGTTGTGGTGCGTCTATCGCGAACTGGCCGAACCATCTGACATTCAGCGGTTGGGAGTGCGGTTCATCAATCTGATACCGATCCAGCCGAAAGAAGTTGTTTCTCTGTTGTCGTTGCCGCCGCGTAGCCCCCAATCGATGAAGCTCCCGATCGATGCCTTCCTGCACCAAACCAAGTTCAACATTCCGGAGCACCCCTACGAATTGAACGTCATTCAGACGATCCAGCCGCCCACTCCGCCCGATCAGGAATCCTCCGGGTTGATTCTCGACTTGGACGTGGGGATGACGCGGCCGATCCCGCTTGATGAAATGGATGACGAGATGGACGACCGATTACTGCAAATGCGGTGGATCAAGAACAAGGCATTTTTCTCATTGCTAACAAAAGCCGCCTTGGAGCGGTTCAGGAGCGACAGAGCATGAGCACCAGCACTATTCCCGGTGGCAGTCCGGCCTCGGAATATGTTCAGAAGCAGTTGGCCGACCAGCAATGTTATCTGCACAAGTCGGCGGCACTGGGCATCGAACACCTATTGCTCGATGAATTGGCCGAAACGTGGCAAGAGTGCAGTCAGCCTGATTGGGACGGATACAATGCGCTGCCCGTCACTTGGGACACGTATCAGCACGCGCTGCGGTTTCTGCGGGCGCTGCCGTTGGGCACGCCGCGCCCGTCGATTGGCGCGGAGCCGGACGGTGACATTACGTTGGAGTGGCATCTTGCACCGCGACGAACTCTGTTAGTCAGCATTGCCCCCGACGAATTGTTGCACTACGCCGCGCTGCTTGGTCCGGATCGCACCTGCGACACGGAGCCATTTTTCGGCGATGTTCCTGCACGGATTCTCGATCTGATTCGCGACGTCTACACATGCTAGACCCAACAAATGTTCCGGCGGTCGAGTCCGTTGAACTACTGGCCCGCTACGTCTATGCTTCAAAACACTTCAGCCGACAAAACCGGCGCGTGAAGGCGGCTGCGTTTCTCCCGCCGGGCAACGGCAGAGAGTCGGTCACTCGACATCGCGAAGCAACCGAAGCAGAAGTCTGGCAGGTAGGCCAAGCAGCCGCTGAAAGTCGAGAGCGGACGCTGTATGGCCGTGGCGACGTTTTGGCAGCGACGTGCGAAAGCCAACGGCTGGCGGTCGAAGCCGATCCCATCGAAGACAATCCGAACCACGCCAACGTGGTCGGCTGGCCGATGGATGACAAAGCGAAATGCAAGCTCATCGCGGAGGAAATCGCTGTTGCGGCCAGATTTGTTCCTGTGCCGGAGTTGGAGTGATTAGAGAGGGAAGGTTGTTTCCGGCATGACGACACAGCTTCAACAACTCGATGCCACGCTGCCCGATGGCTGGCGGTCTGTCTCTGTCCGCGAAGTCATCGACGAAGCGCTACCTGGCTTTGCTTGCGGTGAACGTGAATCAGATGGCGTCATTCAGTTACGAATGCACAATGTCGATACGCGCGGCAACTTGATTTGGGATGAGTTCATTCGTGTCCCTTGTGGAGAAGACAAGCTGGCAAAATACCGTCTTAAATGTGGCGACGTGGTTTTCAACAACACGAACAGCACGGAGTTGGTCGGCAAATCGGCGTATTTTGAACCAAGGAACAACGAACCGATTGTTTTTAGCAACCACTTCACTCGCTTACGACCAGCGCCAAGGACGTTGCGTTCTGATTTCTTGGCGTACTGGCTCCAATACGAATGGAACCGCCGCACGTTCGAGAAGATGTGCGACCGTTGGATTGGGCAAAGCGCGGTGAAAGCTGCTCGACTGTTCACTCTGTCGATTCCCCTTCCCCCACTCGCCGAGCAAGAGCGGATTGCGGGCATTCTGAAGGAGCAGTTGGCGGCGGTGGAGCGGGCGCGGGCCGCAGCCGAAGCCCAACTCGAAGCCGCCAAAGCCCTCCCCGCCGCATACCTCAGGGATGTGTTCGAGGGCGACGAAGCTAAGACTTGGCCTGCGTATCCATTTGGCGATTTCATTAAAGCAACGCGGAATGGTTTTGGCCGTCGCCCAAGTGGAATAGAGGAAGGGCCGATCGTCTTGCGGCTCGCGGATGTATCATCCGGCCGAATTGACCTGTCGGATGTTCGTCGAGGCACGTTGTCGGACGACGAGTTCGAACAATACAGAATCCATAAGGACGAACTATTGTTCGTTCGGGTGAACGGAAGCCGTGATTTTATCGGCCGCTGCATTCACGTTGATGCCGAATATGATGACGTGGCATACAACGATCACTTAATCCGAGTAGATTTGCGATCTGGGCTTTCGCCCGCCTTTGCGAGATTGGCGTTGTCGAGTCATGGACTTCGTACTGCGATTCTCGAAGGCGCTTCGACATCTGCTGGCCAGTTGACGATCAATCAATCCCTGCTCGCATCTTTGCCCGTTCCCGTTCCGACCGACAAGTGGCAAGCTACCGTTGTTGCCGAGTGTGAGGAAAGGGCGAGGCAGGGCGCAATACTCGAACGCATTGTTCAGGAACAACTCGACTCCATAGAAGCTTTGCCAGCGGCATTGCTTCGTGCAGCATTCCAAGGAAAACTCTGAAAGAATCATAATGGCAAAGACAACGAAGCAGTCCGCATTCGATGAACTGCACAAACTGCTAGATGAGATGCGTCGCGACGGCCGTGTGCTCAATCCCACAGAGATCGCAGAGCGCTTCGCTGAAGCGGGATTGTCGGTGTCGGTTGCTGATTTGCCGGAATTCGTATCCGTATTGGTAAAGGGATTTGGTCGGGGGGCTGGTGTCTGTTACGTCCCCGGAGTCTTGCTTCAGGTATTGGGGATGCTCCTTGAAAGGCGATCATGCAGGACGATCTGCGATCCGTGGTCGGGCTTGGGCGTCACCTTGGCGAAAGTCCAAGAGACCACGAAGCCCGACAAGGCGATCGCAATCACAACGAACGAGGGGGAAGCTGCGCTGGGGCGTGTTTTGCTTCCGGTGGCAGAGTGGCGCGTTGGCGATCCGTGTCAACTCGTCAACGAGTTGAATTCCGATCTCGACGTTCTTGCCAGCGTACTTCCTTTCGGTGCTTGCCGTGCGAATCCGACTGAGGTGATAGGCGTTGACGGAAGTGCCCATTCTCTTCGAGACGACCTGGGCCACCTGATCCTAGCCGTCGCCTCTCTCAGGCTGTCAAAAGAAGGAACTGGGCTCTTCGTCGTTCCCGAGTCATTTTTCTCTCGAACATCCGTTATTCGTGAATTCGACAAACTGGGTCTAGGAATCAAAGCGGCTCTTGCTCTGCCGGCGGGTGCTTTTGAACCCTACGTCAGGATCGCGACGTATCTAGTTCGACTGTTTAATTTCTATTGACTTGACGCAAGTGTTGTTGTATCAATACCTTCCGTGACTTTTTTC
>CAZFQG010000120.1:0-19314 GCA_964520785.1 uncultured Planctomycetaceae bacterium
GATAACGCTTCCTCCGAGTATAACCGGCGGGGGAGGCGGGATGCAACCGTTGGACTCGGGATGTCAAAAAAATCGCTCCGGTCGGAAGAAATCGCCGAGGGGGGAGACCCGTAAATGGACCTTTCAAAGAGATTCGCGAGATAAGGAGGACGTCGCCTCACTCGACCTAAAGGGGGGGTGGAATACCGGGCGCGGGCCGGGAAAGGGGCATGAACGCGCGTGCGGCCATTCCGGGCGATTCACGGCTCCGGCGAAGCGTGAAATCGCTCCTATTGGTTTCCAAGTCTTGGATTTCCCGTTGCCGGACCCATTAGGAACGCACCGAGAGAACGCTATTCGCGGATCAAATCGTTGACCGTCGCTCCCGAGGGGATCATAGGCAGGACGTGCTCCTGGTAGGGCACCTGAACGTCCAGGAGGAATGACTTCGGCGAATCGATCATCTCCTGAATCGCGCCGCGGAGGTCCTCTTTGTGGACGACGTGGCGCGCCTCCCATTCGAAACCCTTCGCGATCGCCACGAAGTCGGGGTAGCGCGTCCGCGGGGTGACGCCGTCGCCGTTGCCCAGGGCTTCGGGATCGTCGATCGGTCCAAGGTAGGTATGGGCCCTGTTTCCGGCGTGAAACCGGTCTTCCCACTGCACGACCATCCCCAAATGCATGTTGTTGAGCAGGAGGACCTTTACCGGCAGTTTTTCGCAATGGCAGGTGGCCATTTCCTGGATGTTCATCAGCAGGCTGCCGTCACCGTCGATGTCGATGACCAGGTGGTTCGGATGGGCCGCCTTGGCGCCAATGGCGGCCGGCAGACCGAACCCCATCGTCCCCAGTCCGCCGCTGGTGAGGTGGCGGCGGGGGCGGCGGTGCTTGAAGAACTGCGCCGCCCACATCTGGTGCTGCCCCACGCCGGTCGCGATGATCGGATCCCGGTCCTTCGTCATCTCGCAAAGCAAGGCGATGGCGTGCTGGGCCAGGATGTGTTCCGATTCGGCGTCGTACGTCAGCGGATCGGCCTGTTTCCATTGCTCGATCCGTTCGTGCCAATCGGCCAGGTCCGATTCCGGCTCGACCACCTTGTTCAGTTCGGAAAGGGCGTACTTGACGTCGCTGGCGACCGGAATGTCGGCCTCCTTGATCTTATTCAACTCCGACGGATCGATGTCGATATGGACGATCCGGGATCTCGGGGCGAATTCCGATACCTTGCCGGTGACGCGGTCGTCGAAACGGCCGCCGCATACCACCAGCAGATCCGCCTGGCTCGCCGCCAGATTCGCGTAGACGCTCCCGTGCATTCCGATCATGTCGAGGAACAACGGATCGTCCGCCGGAAAACTCCCCAGGCCGGCCAGTGTACTGGCCACCGGAATCCGCATTCGCCGCGCAAGCTTGGTCAGCTCATCGGAGGCCTCTCCGGCGACGACGCCCCCTCCGGTGAGTATCAGCGGCTTGCGGGCTTTCCTCAGCAATTCCGCCACCGCCAGAATGTCGTCCCGCCGCGCCAAGGGTGGGTTACCGTCATACCCGGGCAGGTCCATCGGAAAGTGGTAGTCCGCGATGGCATGGTCGAGCTGGACGTTCTTCGGAATATCGATCAACACGGGGCCCTTCCGCCCGGTCGTGGCGACGTAGAAGGCCTCGCGAACGATTCGAGCGACGTCGGCCACGTCCGTCACGAGGTAATGGTGCTTCGTGATACTCCGGCAGACCTCGACGATCGGGCTTTCCTGGAAGGCGTCGGTACCGATCACCGCCGTGCTGACCTGGCCGGTAATCGCCACGATCGGTACGCTGTCCAACTTCGCGTCGGCGATCGTGGTGACCAGATTCGTGGCCCCGGGGCCGCTGGTCGCCATGCACACGCCCACCTTGCCGCTGGATCGTGCGTAGCCTTGCGCGCCAAATCCGCACCCTTGCTCATGCCGAGGGAGAATTATCCGGATCTTGTCGCGAAAACGAGTCAAGGATTGATGAATGGGGATCGTGGCCCCCCCGGGATAGGCAAATACCGTGTCAACACCCTGGTTGACCAGACACTGCACGAGAATATCGGAACCCAGCTCGGGCGTCTTTTTCTTGTCCGCCATCGACGAATGTAAAGTGGCCAAGCGGCCTTTCTTGAGGATTTGTGCGTAAAATGTTTGAAGCACACTATTGTACGTGACAGCGTCCGCGTTGCAAGCGTTCGCCACGGGATTGGCCGTGCCCCGCGGCTCGGAAGGGGACACGTCATGGCCCCGACGCGACGTTCCATCTGGAAGGGTACCGGAAATCGGAGCCGGGGTGGCGGAGACGGAACGGTGAAAGGTAGACTAACGAGAGGCCTTTGCGCGGGGTAGCCGCGTCGAAGGCGGTCCACGAGAAGCACGAACACCCCCCCCCATGGCACCATCCACGAACGATCTTCGCTCACGATCCGCCGCCAAGACGCTCGATTTTGGCGATTGGACGCGGTTGGTTTGCCGATTCTCCCAGGCGGTTTCCCTCCTTTCGGCCGAAGGGGAGGCGGCGCTCGGGGTTCCCCGGCCAACCAAAGAGCACTGGCATCAACTGCTGCGGAACAAACTCCTCCCCCAACTGGACATCCCCCCCTTGCTGGTCGTGGCGGTCGTTGGGGGCACGAATATCGGCAAATCGGTCATCTTCAATCACTTGGCCGGCGAAAACGCGAGCGAGGCGAATCCCCTTGCCGCCGGTACGCGACACCCGGTATGTTTGGCACCCCCCGCGTTGGTCGACCCGGGGCTACTTAGCCAGATA
The DNA here is from genome assembly GCA_964520785.1 of uncultured Planctomycetaceae bacterium. GTDB lineage: Bacteria > Planctomycetota > Planctomycetia > Pirellulales > Thermoguttaceae > CAZFQG01. The sequence goes on from CAZFQG010000120.1 coordinate 2,761, forward strand.
TTTGACCATTTCTCGCTACGGGAATGGCGATCCTCCACCGATGCTTTGGGGGCGGGGGACGAGGATTTGCTATTCCTGCGGGCAGGAAGCCGGGTCCCTCCGCGGCTGCTTCTGCTGGACACTCCGGACGTCGATTCGGACGTCGAGGTCAACTGGGATCGGGCGAAGGCGGTCCGGGAAACGGCCGACGTCTTAATCGCCGTACTCACGCAGCAAAAATACAACGACGCGGCGGTGAAGCAGTTCTTCCGGGACGCCGTCGACGCGGATAAGCCGATCATCGTGATATTCAATCAGTGTCATTTGGAGGCGGACGCCGATTATTGGCACCAATGGCTCGCGACGTTTCGCGAACGGACCGGAGCGGCCCCGGAGCTGGTTTACATCGTCCCGATGGACCGCGGCGCGGCGGCGGCGCTGGCGCTTCCGTTCTATCAAGTCGATCCCGTCCGGCGCGACGTGCCTCCGCGTGAAACGGACCTTCGAGCCGACCTGGCGGAACTCCACTTCGACGCCATCAAGATTCGGACGATGCGCGGGGCGTTGCGACGGATTTTGGACCCGCGGCGAGGGGCGGGGGCGTACCTCGACACGATCCGTCTGGCGGCGGGGGAATTCCGTTCGGCCGCGGAGACGCTCAGTGCCGAGCGGATCGTCCAGGTAACCTGGCCGGCGTTGCCGCCGCGGATTCTCGTCGATGAGATCCGCCGCTGGTGGGACGCCTCCCGGGGGCCGTGGTCCCGAAGTATTCACGGGTTCTATAGAAAGATCGGCCAGGGAATTCTCTGGTCGGCGCGAAAGGCTTGGGGGACCGTCGCGTCTCGCCGAGAAGAGGCGGAGATCAGTCTGCACCGGAGGGAGCGCGAGGCGGTGGTCGCGGCGGTGCAGTCGCTCTTCAATGAGTTGGAGCGCTTGGCGAAGATCGGAAACGAAGTCTTGCGGCCCCGGCTGCAGGCCCTGCTGAAGGGGCGGACGCGCGAACGGCTGCTGGCGGAAGTCCAATCGGAGCATGACACGCTTCCAACCGTGGACGACGAGTACCGCGCGTTTCTGGCGGAGGAACTCGACGGCTGGCGCGGCGCCCATCCGCGGGAAATCAAGGTCCTGCAGTCGCTCGACACGGCGATGGCGTTCGCTCGACCGGCGCTGACGGTCACGCTGTGCGTGAGCGGCTTCGTCGTCGCGGGGGACGTCGTGAGCGAGGCGGCCATTCAGACGGCCGGCCAGTTCGCGACCGAGGCGGCTATCACCGGGGGCATTACCGGCGGCGGCGAGGCGATCGTCAGCGGAACCGGCGAAGGCCTCCGCCGCGCTTTGGCCCGGCTGTTCCTGCGGCTTCAGGAACGCTACGCGGCGAGGCGTGCCGACTGGCTCGCCGGCTGGCTGGAGGCGAGATTGCTAGGGACGCTTCTGGAAGAACTCCGCCGCGGCGCGGAATTGGCGGAGGGAGACCTCTTCCGCGAGACGGAAAGACTGCTATTCGAGCTGCGGAAGGGTCTGGCCGGGTCCGCGTCGCGCTAGCGACGGATTCCCCAGCGGCCACCCATTCGCTCGTTGTGGCCGGCGCGATTCCTTGCTCACGAACAGCCTTGGCTGGAGCCGCAGTTGTAACAGTGGTAGCAGTTACCGCAACGGACGGTGATCAGGCCGCAGTTGTCGCAGATCGGAGCGTCGGTTTGGAACTGGGCGTATTGTTCATTCGCCGTTGCCGCCGATTCCGCCGCGGCGCGCGTATCGGCGGACGCCACCATAGGGGTCTGCAAGGCGACGGCCGAATAGACGCCGTTCATTACGGCGATAGTGGCCTTCGTCTTGATCCCCGGACGCGTGGTCGCGACGACGTCCGGGGTGGGTTTGCGGCCGTTGCTTTTCGAACCGTTTCCGGCGTGGCGTTCGGCTTCGTCGGTCTTCGTTTCTCGCGTTGGGACGGCCGGTCCTGGCTCTTGCTTAGGCCCACCGGCCATCGTGGCGGAGGGCCCGGACTCCGGCTCCTCCGCCCCCGATCCTTGCGGCAGCCCGGGTGGAGTGTAGCCGGAAAGACCCCTGGATTGCTCGCGGTACCCCGGAATAAAGGTGATTCCCAACCAGCGGAAGATGTAGTCGACCAGGCTGTTCGCCAGGCGGATGTCCTTGTTCTTGGTGTGGCCCATCGGCTCGAACCGCGTGTGCGAGAACTTGTTTACGTAGACTTCGAGGGGGACGCCGTACTGCAGGCTCATCGAGACCGCGGTTCCGAAGCAATCCATCAAACCGCCGATCGTGCTGCCCTCCTTCGCCATCGTAATGAAGAGTTCGCCGGGGCGGCCGTCGGGGTAGAGGCCGACGGTGAGATATCCTTCGTGTCCCGCGACGTTGAACTTGTGCGTGATGGACTGCCGGGTGTCCGGAAGACGTTCTCGCAACGGGGCCCCCACCACCTGTTTCTTGGCCTTCTTTTCTTCCTTTTTCAGCGTCAACGGTTGCGCACCCTTGGAGCCGTCCCGGTAGACGGCGACCGCCTTCAGACCGAGACGCCAGGCCTCGGTGTAGGCGTTCTGGACGTCGTCGACGGTCGACTCGCTCGGCATGTTGACGGTCTTCGAGATCGCGCCGGAAATGAACGGCTGCGCGGCCGCCATCATGCGAATGTGAGCCTGCCAGGGGATACATCTGGTTCCCTTGGGTGACTGGAAGGCGCAATCGAAGACCGGCAGGTCCTCGGCGCGGAGGACGGCCGCCCCCTCGATCGTTTCCTCGCGGTCGATATGCGCGATGATCGAATCGATCTCCTCCGGGGCGTATCCGAGGGTCCGCAGCGCGACCGGCACCGTCTGATTGACGATCTTCAAGGCACCTCCGCCGGCGAGCTGCTTGTGCTTCACCAAGGCGATATCCGGCTCGATCCCGGTGGTATCGCAATCCATCATGAAGCTGATGGTTCCGGTCGGAGCCAGGACGGTCGCCTGCGCGTTACGGAACCCGTAGCGGCGGCCCTGATTGAGGACATCGTCCCAAATCCGCTGCGCCGCTTGCTGGAGTTCTTTTGGCGCATGTTCGATCCGTTCGACCTTTTCCCAGTGCATTTGCATGACGTCGAGCATCGCGTCGCGGTTTTCCTCGAACCGCGCAAACGGACCCTTCGCTCCGGCCAGCTCCGCGCTCGTCCGGCAGGCCGAGCCGTGCAGGATCGCCGTCACCGCGCTGGCCAGGCCACGCGCCTCGTCGGAGTCGTAAGGGACGCCGGAAGCCATGATGAGGCTTCCCAAATTCGAGTAGCCCAGGCCGATGGGGCGGAACGCATCGCTGTTCTCGGTAATCCGTTTCGTCGGATAGCTGGCACGGTCGACCAGGACCTCCTGAGCGATGAAGACGACGCGGCAGGCCGCTTGGAATCGCCCCGCGTCGAAATTTCCCGCCTCGTCGCGGAATCTCATCAAGTTGATGCTGGCCAGGTTGCACGCCGAATCGTCGAGGAACATGTATTCGCTGCACGGATTGGACGCGTTGATCCGGCCCGAGTTCGGACAGGTATGCCACCGGTTGATCGTCGTGTCGTACTGCAAACCCGGATCGCCGCACTCCCACGCCGATTGCGCGATCCGCTCCATCATATCGCGGGCCTGGTACGTGGGGCCTTCCCGGGTGGGATCGGTGGTCCACCACGTCGTCCAGGGCCGGTCCTGTTCGACCGCGTTCATGAATTCGTCCGAAACGCGGACCGAGAGATTCGCGTTTTGAAAGAGAACGCTGTCGTACGCGTCTTCGAAACCGTACCCTTGCCGCATCAGAAGTTTGCCCTTCTTCTCCTCCTTGCTCTTGCACTCGATGAACTCCATGATGTCGCAATGCCAGTCCTTCAAGGACTGCATCTTCGCCGCGCGGCGGGTCTTGCCCCCGCTCTTTACCACCGCGGCTATCTGGTCGTAAACGCGCATGAACGAAAGGGGGCCGGAGGGACGACCGCCGCCGGAAAGCCGCTCTCGCTGGGACCGCAGGGTCGAAAGGTCGGTCCCCGTTCCCGAGCCGAACTTGAAAAGCATCGCCTCGCTCCGCGCCAACTCCATGATGTCTTCCATGTTGTCGTCGACGCTCTGGATGAAGCACGCCGAGGCCTGCGGGAACTCGTAGGGGTTTTCCGGTTGCTCGGGAGCCTCCTTCTCTTCATTCCAATGCCACCCGCACGATGCGCCGTGAACACCGTACTGGTGGAATAACCCGACGTTAAACCACACCGGTGAATTGAAGGAGGCGTGTTGATGCAAGCACAACCAGGACAAATCGCGGTAGAATCGCTCCCCGTCTTCGGCCGTGGCGAAATAGCCGTCCTCGACGGCCCAATCCGCGATCGTCCGCGTGACCCGGTGGATCAACTGACGAACGCTGCTCTCTCGCTCCCCGGTACCAAGCTCCCCGTAGAAATACTTGCTGGCCACGACGTTCGTCGCTAACTGGCTCCACGTCTTCGGGATTTCGCAGCCCTCCTGCTTGAAGACGGACTTTCCTCCCTCGCCCTTGATTTCCGCCGTCTTCAACTCCCACTCGACCGTCTCGAACGGGTCGGCGACCGTTTCAGGGCAAAACACCGATTCAACGCGAAGTCCGTGGAAGTGCTCCACCGAACCGGTCCTTCTCGAGAATCCTTTTCCCTTTGGGGGTGGAACCCGCCTGGCGCTCTCCAAAGAAGACTCGGAGGCCGGGGAGGTAACGGATTCCGGCTCGCTCAGCGTGCTGGAAACTTGTTCAAGACGTGTGTTTTCAGAGGGGCGATCCATAGAGGGACTCCTTTCTAAACCGGGACGGTCTTCCATTATCATCCTATACAAAAGTACACCTGACGACAACCGCCATTCTGGGTGGACTTCCGTATTCCGAAATACTCGCGGCCCGCCGTGCTCTGAAGACAGAACCCCCCAATGATGGGGCGCCGCTTACGAATAACGGATTCCTACATATTGTGGTTTCTTGGTCCGATAACACAACATGCGGGCCACAACGGTCGTAGTTTATTCATCGTGGCCAAACCGTCAATCTTAGAACCGGCCAAACGCTTCAAGGGCAAAGCTGGTAGTGAGTTAGGGCATCGGCGGCCTGTGCCGCGAACCGGCGTGTGGCGCGCGGGTCGCAATCGCAAGTGCTTTGATAGCAAACGAATCGGGAAGACAAATGGGCGTCCGATCTTTTTGACTCCGATGGGGGAGAACCGGCCGAAACTTAACGGTTTTTGAACATAACCTGAGCAAGATATGAAGGAATGCGCAAGAGAAAAAGGGTGGTGAATCCGGTCTGCCCTCGATTATCACGGCGAGCGGAGGGACGGGTCGAAAGGGGGCGGCGGGAGCGATTCAAGGAACCCGGCGAGAAATGGACCGACCATTGGACCCAACGAGGAGACCAAAGCCGCGGCGTATCTCCAATTGAAAGAGCGGGTCGAGATGCCTCACCGGCCGCGTTCGCTCCTCGACAAGTTGCCGACCGGAGGCACCTGCGAGGCCAAGATGGGGAAAGGGGACCGCCCGCCGTACGCCCCGATTCCCAGACCGCGGTCGAGTACGTACCCCAACCGGGCCTCTTCGCGGGGGTCCCGGCCGGAAATAAAACGCCCCGAGAACGCAAACCCCACGTTCTCGGGGTGACTCGACGGTTAAGTTGCGCCTCAGTCGTTGACGCCGGCGGAGTCCGGATCCAGGTTCCCCATCACCCGAGGAATCGCGGGCGGCTCCGCCACCCATTGCAGGTATTTCCGCCGGACGAGGTTCGCCTCCTCGCCACCGGATTCGCTGGGTGCCCGGGAGGTAAGCATCACCGGGATCGGAATCTCGCCGCCACATGCCTCGTTGACGGCGTTTTGTACGGCGGCCAACCTCGCGGAAGTGACGGTCGGGTCGCATACCGCCAGGACGTAGATCGTGCGATATGCGTATGGCGTGTTCATGAGTAGATAGCGGATCCGGTCCTGGCCAAGCTTCGAGAGCTCGGTGCCATCCTCCTCGAAATAGAGACCGTCCAGCGTGTTCCGATCACGCCACCCGTTGGCGATCTGAATGGCGAACGGCATGCGGACCGCCGCCCGGTCGGGGCATACGAACGGTTCGGGCCAAGCGTTGTTCCGCTTCCAGTCGCGCCAGAAACAGAACCACGCGTCTGAGGCACAGTCAAACGGATTCCCGGCGGAAACGGACTGGGCCGTCATCGAAAAAACAAGGCCGATCAAAACGAGAACGAGAACCGGTTTTCGCCAGGACATGGGAGTAGCTCTTTCAAGGAAATCCGTGGTGGGTTCATTCGCCGGAGGAGGGACCGCCGGGCTCATCCAACGAAGCAACGGCACTTCTCCATCGAGAGTATCGGCAAGGTCGCCGGACCCGTTTCAGTCGCTCTTTCGGAGAATGGACTTCTCCGTCGTTTTTCGAGGAAGAATTCGCGACAAAAGGCCGTTAAGGTCGCCATAATCATTAGGCTTTTCCTAGGCCGTACGGACCAACTGAATGTTGACGCGGGGCGAGAGGCGACCGAACGGACACACGTCTTGAAAACGCGCCGCCCCGCCAGACGGATCAGGCTTTTCGTTGTTGGAGTTCGCGGATTTTGTCTTCGTCGACTTCAATTCCCAGCCCCGGACCGGTCGGAACCTGAATGAGGCCGTCTCCAATCGAAAACGGCTTGGACAACACGTCGAAATCCAGGAACTGTGGCCCGTTGAGGGCGGCCGGCTTCTTCAGTCCGTAGGCCCCGTATAGGGCCAACGAAGCGGCCAGGGAGATATCCGGGTCGGTCAAGCCGCTCCCAAGCCACATCAGCTTATGCCGCTGGATACACTCGATTTGCCGCCGGTTGGAAAGCAACCCCCCGCATCGGGCCGGTTTCATTGCCATGCCGTCGATCATCTCCAGGCCGATGAATTCTTCCAACTCGACCGGCGAAATCACACCTTCGTCCATCAGAATGGGGAGCGCCCCGAGCTTCTTCAGACGGCGGTAGCCGCTAATGAGATTGGGCCGCAGCGGCGCTTCGAGGACGTCTACGCCGGCATCCGCCAGTCTTCTGGCCCCCTCGACGGCCGTCTCCGTATCGGCATAGCCGCCGTTGGCATCCGCCCACAGCCACCCTCGAGGGGCCGCCTCACGAACCATTCTAGCCAGTCTGACGTCATAAGCAGGGTCCGGGGCGACCTTGATATTGAAGTTCTGATAGCCCAGGCGCTTGCCCTCCTCGATGATTCCCTCCACTTTATCCATTTCGGGGGTGCTGACGGTCCAACTGAGCGTGAGCGACCCCCCGGCCGGCTTGTCCCAAAGGGCGGCAATCGGCTCGCCGAGGATTTTGCCCGCCAGATCGTGCAGGGCGATATCGATGCCGGCTCGGGTTAGCGGCATTCCGGTCGTAAAGCCGGGCGCGATCGCCTTGTCCATGATCAGGTGGGCCCCTTCGATGTCGAGCGGATCGTGGCCCAAAAGGAGCGGCCGATAGTACATCTCCAGCGCCGCCATAGTCGCTTCGAGCGTCTCGTAGGTCCAGGTCGGAACCGGCACGCTCTGCCCCCACCCTACCGCGCCATCCTTCGCCGTGATCTTCACGATCACCGCCTCGCGGCCGTACGACCCGTCCGGCCGCTGGAGGAACTTGAAAAACCCTTTCGTGGGATAAGAAACCGGAAAGAACTCCATCCGGTCGATCGAGTGCTTTTTCATGGCACGCTCCTCGGCAAAAACCTTCGGCGGAATCGTGGCGGCCGTCGCCGCCGCGCACGCAGCCCATCGCAGACAATCACGTCGATTTAATCGCATAGTCGTACCTCTTGGCATCCAGTCTTTCGGGGGGACGTAAAGCTGAAGATCGCAACTCCAGTTTAGCCGTCGCCTGCTGCAACCACAAGCTTTCCGATTTCGTTCCCTTTTGCGGGCTCGACGAATTCCTTGCAGCCTACCCTAGCGGCTTATTTCCCCGAGACCTTGACAGTTTCCCAAAACCTGTTTCACAATGACCACAAAGTCTAATCAGAACTCCCGAGTTCCAAAAGCCGGAAAAATTCCATGATTTCCCCTCGTCTCCTTCTGATTCTGGTCACCATGGCAATTCTCCTCCCTATCGGCGTCGTGGTCCTTTTGGGGGCCGGGACGCTCCTCTCCGCTCTGGGGGACAGGACTTGCGGCGAGTTCACCCGTGCCGGCGGTTTGATCGTCGGGTTAGTCTGGGTGCTCGATCTGGTCTTCCTGCTAATCGCTTTGGGCGTCAAGGCGGTGACGGAGGACGAGGAGTCATAACGGCACCTATCCTTCCGTCGCCTCTTCCAGTCCCAGGGCGACGGCGCGGCGGTAGAGTCGGGGTCGGGTGATTCCCAAAAGGCGCGCCGCCTCGGCTTTGTTGCCATCCGCCTGGTCCAACGCGCGGCGGAGGAGTTCCCGTTCGATCTCCAGGAGCGTGTCATCCAGAGAGATCGACTCGACCGAAGGCTCCGGATATGCTTCGGCTTGCGCCGCGTGGTACAACCGCCGCGGCAGGTCCTTCCGCGAAATCCACGGGCCTTCGGCGGCGTCGAAGGCATCGAATACCGCCCGCGCCAATTCCCCGACGTTCCCCGGCCAGGCATATCCGTCGAGCGCGTCGAGCGTTTCGGGCAGGAACCCCTCGCGCTGGATGTCGCATTCCGCGTTCGCCCTTTCCAGAAAATACTGTGCCAGAAGCGGGATGTCCGGCCGGCGATCCGCCAGCGGAGGAATCTCAATTTCCAGCGCACCGAGCAGGGCGGCTAATTCCGGCAAGAACACCGTCCGGGGCAACGAGGTCAGCGGGGCTCGAGCGGTGACCAGAAGCCGAAAGGGAAATCGGCGCCGGCGGTCGGAAAAGAACTCGTACAGCGGACCGTGCGTTTCCGGGGGAAGCCGGTCCGCCTCGGCCATCAAGAGCGTCCCAATCCGCTTGCCGGACTCGTCGACTCGATTGGCGGTGGCCATCGCGGAAACCGCCGTCAAGATCAGGTCGCCGTCAAGAATATCGCAATCCAGCGGAACGAGCCGCTTCCCGGAAGAATCCGCCTGACTGAAATGGATCGCCTCGGCCGTATGGCGTCTCCCGCTGCCGGACGGTCCGTGGATGGTCACCGGAAGGTCGGTCCGCGCGGCCAGCGCGACGCGTCGCCGCACAAGACCCATCGCGGGGGTTTCACCGAGCAGGGACGCCAGCGCGCGTTCGTCGCCGCGTCGCCGACGAAGCCGTAGAAGCGTTTCATGGAGACATTCCGACTCGTGTCGTTCATCCCCCGGCCGCGAGGGAGAGACTTCGGCCTCCGGCGATTCGGCGAGCGGGTTCTCGCCGAGATCCTCGGAAGAAACGTCGATATCCTCGGAAGAAACACAGACAGCCAAAACGGACGGACCGGCCGTTTCCAGAGGAATCGCCGCGAATCGGGCACGGCGCCGCGGCATTCGGCCCTCCTTGTCGATGCGCCAGACGACCCCCTCGGTTCGCGCCCCGATCGCCGCCGAAGGGGGTGCGGCCAGGCCGTCAACCGGCGTCGCGTGGTCCATCGGCTCGTCGAACGCCCGGTATCGCGGGCGTTTTCCCACGACCGCTTCGGGCTCCGTCCCGAGCCAATCGAGGCACGCTTTGTTGCAGAACCGGATTTTCCCGTCACCGTCGAGAATGTAGAATGGGAAGGAAAACTGGTTGAAGAGGCGTGCCAAGTCGGTCGCGCCGGTTCGCTGTTTCGCCATGTTCGAGGATCGCCGAATTCGGAAAACCGCGCCGCGCAGCGGCGCCGCGGGACGATGCGGCGCACGAGTTCTTACTGCACGAGCTTCACTTGCGGATTAGTGATAATGTCTTCAAAGATTTCCGTCAACCGTTTCTCGTACTCGGCGGGGTTTCCACTCCCCCTCGTGCTTTGTCCCGCGTCGTTCGCGGTCCCCCCAAGCCGGGCCATCCGATCCATGAAGTCGTAATTCGTTCCGAGACCGATTCCGACCGGAAAAACGTACCACCCCTCCTGTCGCATTCTGAAGGTTTGTCCCAATGGGGCGTCGAACCAGTAGTATCCGCCGCCGTAGAAATCGTCCCCACCGCTGTCCTTGATCGCGTCATTGATGGTCCCGGTGTCCGACACGTAGAGGTTCGGCAGTCCGTCGGTCAGAAGCACGACCACCTTGTTGGTGAATTCCCGGCCCGCTCCCCCCGCCGAGCGAGGGCTTAGCGTCTGGCGGGCCTTCAGTAACCCCGCCTCCGTAGCCGTCGACGCGTCGACGTCGCTAACGGCCTGTAACCGCGTACAGGCTTCCATCGCCGAGCGATAGTCTCCGTTGAGCGGATGCTCGATGACAGGCCCGCCGTCCTTGAGCCGATCGAAAGAGATGATGGTCACCCAATCCGCCTGGTCGGTATTGACGATTCCGCTGTTCCTCTGCCGCACGATCTCCAAGGCGGCGATCAGCGCGCGGCGGCCCGCGTGCATCGGCTGGGTCCGCGGCGGGAACCGGAAGTTGCCACCGGCCGTATTTTCGTCATGCCAAGGGCAATGGGGGCTGTGCTGGGAGAGAGGCACGTACGTTCCTCCCAGCGGCTGCAGCTCGCGGCCGAAATCGAGCATGAATTGGACGTACGTCCGATAGCCGAGCTGGTTCCGCCATCCGGCGGCGCTTTTTGCCGCGGGAAAGGCGCTTTTGTTCGGATTGTTGAAGCCGGTAATCCGCCGGCCGTATTGATTTGGCGGAAGGGTTCCTCGGTTGTCCGGTGGTTGTCCCCAGCCGGCGAGAAGGGTAAGGGGGATCAGCGTCCGCGGTATGCCGCTCGGGGAAAGGTGAAGGAATTCACCGGTGGAGCGATTCGAATTCAGCGACTCACCCAACCCGGGAAGCGACGCGAGGCGGCCGTCTCCCCCGGTTTCCTCTGGAAGCCAGAAGCCGATCGGTGGTTTGGGCGGTTTTGGGGGGGTCGGTACCGGTGGAGTCGGAGGCGACGGCGTGGGTGGAGTTGGAGTGGGAGGCGACGGCGTGGGTGGAGTTGGTGTAGGCGGCTTTGGGGTCGCCACCCTGATTGTCTGAGGGCGCATGACGTAATCGAGATAGCGTTCCCAATAGGCATAGTTTGCCCTCGTGGGCGCCGGTTTCGCGTTGGGCATCAACCGCGCGAGTTGGTAGTCGATGATGGCCGAATAGGCCTTCACCTTGCGCGCCGCTTCGCTGTCGTCGTCGCGGATTCGATACGCCGCCGGAATGCCCTTTTGCGCGAGGGGGCCGTCATTCTTCGTTAATTCGGCATAGGCGTACTGGTTTTTGGGTGCGCCGAACGGTTCTCCGACATATTCCAGGCGTCCGGGAAACGACCCGAAATCGAAATCCTCGTAGAGCTGCGCCATCAGCGTGTTGCCGATGGTGGAATAGCCGGCCGCCTTGAACTCCTCATTGACGGCGTCCGTCGCCCAGCACGGTTCGGTATCGTCGTTCATGGATCCCGAAAGATCAACGACGAAGGCGATATCGCGAGGATTCGCCATGGCGACGGCCGAAGCGCTGGTGTCCAACGTCTTCGCGCCGAAGATGCCGGCGAAGAACGTTTTCAACGGATTGCCGTTTTCCTTGCTTCGCCGCGCCGTGACGCGGACCGCGTTGCCAACGCCGGAGGAAGGGGTGAATCTGCGCTCATCGGCGTCCCACACCCCGATTTCGACGTCACTCTCGGCAAGGGGAATCGGTTTGCCCCCCGATTGGTAAAACCCGGCGTACTTCTCCGCCTCTTCGTGCACGCGCGTCTTGGAGTCGGCCAGGAACGCGGCGCCGGCCATGGCCGCGGAGTCGGCGGCGCACTGCAATTGGGTCCGCGTGAGGACCAGATATCCCAGGTCGATGGCGAACGCCATCATTCCCAAAAGCACCGGAAGCAACAGCGCGAAGAGTACGAGCACCGCCGCGCGTCGCGGCTTCCTCGGTCTGGAATTCTTGAGATCGTCCCTTGTGTTTTTCATTGGCGAAGGCACCTTATATGGGGCCGAAGGTCGCGATCCGCCTCCGAAGACGTCGCGGATTGCCGAATCGGCTGAAAGTCGTTCGATGGGTTACGGTTGAAAATCAACGAGACGATTTCGTTCGGAAACTCTCGGTCAAGAACAGCCGCAAGTCAAGCACTGATGCACTCATTACGCGGCGGCGTTCGGGCCCACGACGAGGGGTGATACAACGCGCATGGACCGAATAAAGCGCACGGACCGACCGGACGGGCGCACTCGGTTGGACCCTCTCCGGCGACGGTCCCGAAGCGTTCGTCGCCGTTTCAGCGGATCTTGCGGGACCGGCGCGGCGCGTGCCGCGGTCGCGGTGAATCGTCCTCCGCGGCCGCAAGCGAGCTGGAAGAGACCGCCGCGGCGGGTATGGCGGCGGCGGGGGCGCTCGTTGGCGATACCCCCTGCGCAGAAGGGGGGAAACACGCTCCGAGCAGTCGCTTCACCGGCTCACCCCGGAGGATCGCGATGCCGGAATGGGTGAGACAGAGCGCCGGCGGCGGAAAGCAGAAGGCCGCGGGCTTCGAGGCATTACGAATCATGACTAATCCTCCCGGTTGGGGAGCGTCATTTCGGTAGCCTGGCGTGCTCGCGTCGCGCCGTCAAAACGTGTGTCGGCGTCGCGCGAGCCCCATGGCTTTGCGTCCCGATCTCGCGATCGGTTTGCCTTTTCGTGTTGCCGCCCGGTTACACGAGAAAAAAGGAATACCATCAAAAGCATACGTTACGACCGGGCCGCGTCAAGAAGAAATTCTTTGACAAAGCACCGCAAAACGTTTCGAAGCGAGTCTATCCCACTCTCCGTTTTTGTTGAGAGATTTCCGAAATCGGCAGGATCGCGCGTCCGAAGGGGGCGTAGGGACCGGTAAAACCGTCCGGAACGCCGTTCCACGCATGGTTGTCGATGGCGTCCAAGACCCGCTCGGCGACGGCGACGGCATCGGCGCCCGCTCTACCGGAGACGAGCGGCTCGCGTTTCGACGAGATCGACTTCACGAAATCGTCGAGTTCCAGCGCCAAGGCGTCGACGGCCTGCTCCTGGAACGTCTCCCGCGGAAAATGCTCCTCGAAGAGGTGCTCCCGGTAGTACTCCAGTTCCTCGGGGGAAAGCGAGTCGACGTGGAATTCTCGACGACGAATGGTATCGCTCGGCCGCGTAATCGCCGCGGTCCGCGAGGCGAAATCGATCTCCGCGAAGCCGCCGGAAGCCCATACTTGCATTCGGCGCGCGGGCTCGCGGCTGACCCGCGACGCTCGCAGGACCGCCACGCAACCGCATTCGAACTCGAACCGGGCGGACGCGACGTCCTCGAAACCGCCCATGACGGAGACGCCCAACGCCTCGACGCGCCGCACGGGGCTTCCGACGAGAGAAAGAACCAGATCGATGTCATGAATCATCAGGTCGAGAACGACTCCCACGTCGGTACTGCGGAATGTATAGCCGCTAGAGCGAATCCCCTCGATATACTTCGGCGAGCAGACCGATTCGCCAAGATGGCGCCACGCCGGGTTGAACCGTTCGACGTGCCCCGTTTGGAGTACGGCTTCCCGCTTGACCGAGAGATTGACGAGCGCTTCCGCCTCCTCGGCGTCCACGCACAAAGGCTTCTCCATCAAGACGTGGATTCCCCGTTCCAGAAGCGCGACTCCCAAATCATAGTGGACATGGGTGGGGGCGGCCACGACCGCGGCGTCCACTTCCCCGAAAAGTTCCCGGTAATCGGCCACCGGCCGCGTATCGCAGGCCTTCGCCACTCGCTCCCGGGCGGCGCGGTCGGGATCGGCGACTCCTACGAACTCCAAGTCGCCGCGAGCGGCGATCTTCTGCGCGTGGAAGCCCCCCAAACGACCGGCGCCGATGACGGCGATTCGCAGTCTTGCCATGATTCGTCCTCCTTGACGAAATAGGACGGCGTCTTGCCTTCCTGGATTCCTTCACCCGCGCCGCGGCATGATAGGCGAGGGTGAATCGGTTGCACTCACTTTCCTGGGCGACGGAGACACCGCGGCAACGCGGTGCTTTCCGCCTTCCCGATCGCGCCGGGCCACTAAGCGCAGCGGAGCGCGTCGTTGGAATTTCCGGCCAAAACGGCGCGGACGAGTTCCGCGTTGAGGCGGTGCCCGCTGCGGCAGGCCCGAATTCGGCCGACCAGGGGCCGGCCCACCAGGGCGAGGTCTCCCACCAGGTCCAGCAGCTTGTGCCGGACGCACTCATCCGAAAACCGTAAACGGTTCTCAAGCGGTCCCGACTCGTCGAAGACCAGGAGGTCTCGGTAGGTCGCCCGCAATCCCAACCCTTGGGACCGCAGGGCCTCGGCCTCCGCCTTGAGGGTGAACGTCCGCGCGGCGGCCAACTCGGCGCGAAACGACCCGGGTGAGAGGGTCACGCCCAACTCCTGCCGCCCGATGACGGTATTCCGACCGTAATCGAGCGTGTAGTGAAGTTCCAGACGTCCTTCCGGTGACGGAGTCGCCTCGATCCACGCATTTCCGCTTTCGACTCTCAAGTGCCTGGTGACGGCACGAGGGATGACGATGCGGTCCAGTTCAACGAGTCCCGCGTCGGCGATGGCGTCGGCGAAGGGAGCCGCCGATCCGTCGCATCCCGGCATCTCTTGAGAGTCCACGCCGATCTCGCAATCGTCGACGCCCATTCCGAAGAGGACCGCCAGGATGTGCTCGACCATGTCGACTCCGGCGTCCCCGTTTTGCAGCGTCGTCCGCAAGGGGGTGGTCGTCCGATAGTCGACCCCGGCGGGAATCCGCGGCCGCCGGGGCAAGTCCTCTCGGACGAAGACGATTCCCGAGTCCGCCGGCGCCGGCCGAAACTCGACGCGGACGTCGCGGCCGCTCCATAGGCCGAACCCGGAGACGGCGCAGCTTCGCGCGAGGGTTCTTTGGGGACGGAACCTCGATTCAGCGCAAACGGTCGGTGTCGCCACGGTCGGATATCTCATACACTCCCGGTGGATGGAACGGAGGACTTCTCAACCGGTCGTCGCGGCGGTGGACCGCCTCGCTTCCGGCACGGCCTTTGCGCTCAACGACGAGGGGAGATGGGAGAGACGTTGTTGTTCATCGGAATGCCCATCCCTCCGCCCCCCGAGCCTCCGCGCCTGTCGACTTGCATGTGCGTGGGGCCTCCGGCTCGCTGATCGAGGCGGTGGAGAATCTGACCGGTGATGTCCAGGCCGCTGGAGAACCAGACAACCGGCTTGTTGATATTCCGCAGGACGTCATCCGGCTTGTCCTTGTCGATCGGATCGCCGTTGAACCGCAGGACGATCGCGATATTGTTCGTCTGGGCGAAGAGATCGACTTCCTGGAGGACCTCCTCGTAGACCGACTGATAGGTTTTGGATTCACGTTCGAGGAATTCCCTCTGCTGAATCTGCGTCCGAATCCGCAAATCGGCGTCCTTCTTGGCGATCTGTTCCTCCAGGCTCTTGAAGTCGGGGGTGCCGGGCTTGAACTCCCGCAACCGTTCCGCCAGACTTTGGAGGTTGTCCCGGTCGCGTTTCAGCGCTGCCTCGGCGCGCTCGACGTCGATCTTCAACTCCTCCATTTGGCTTTTCATCCGCTTGAGGTTCTTGAACAGGTAGGCGACGTCCAGAAGCGCCACGCCGTTGGGGGCGGTGACCGCTTGGCGGGCCACTCCGCTCATCGGCTGGCCCGACGACATGTTTTGCGCCGCGGCCGGGGACGCGGCCAGGATGATCACGAAGCAACTTGCCGCGGCAGCGGCGAACGACAGCGTTTTTTTCACGTTTGCACTCCTTGCATTAGGCCGGTCCTCCCTGACTCGACGTCGAAACGGCCCGGCGACCGCGATTTGAATCGGATAAGACAAGTTCCGTGCCCTTCGGACTCCCCCTCGAAGGTACCCGGACGATCGCATCGCTCCTCCGCGACTCTCCCGGGACACTCCGAAAGCGACCCTCTCCTTCCGGCGTTTCCGGAAGGCTGGCAGGTGCCGTATTCTGCAAATTTCGCCCTTCCAGGTAAAGACCAGATTCGGGAGATTCACGTCTCGGCTTGAAGCAAAAGAACGATTTTATCCGCAGTGCTTCCGTATATTGCCCATCTTTCCATAAAGGCTCCCGCGAATCGGAATTTGAGGGATTTGCCACACCGTCTATAATGGCGGGCCACGCCGACAAACTTTCCCCAGACTGCCACGACGCGGCATGGAGGCCGAGATATGCGATTCACCTCGATTCGATCCCTTCCGGAAGCGTACCGCCTGGTGCTTTCGGCGCTGGTGTTGACCGGCGGTTTCGCCGGCCCGGCGTTCGGCCAGCCCCCGGATGCGACCGCCTTTCCCGATGTCCGGTTGAACGACGTGTGCTTCGTGGACGCGACGCACGGTTGGGCGGTGGGGGACCGAGGGACGGTTCTGCATACCGAGGATGGCGGAAAATCGTGGCGCGCGAGGATTTCCGAGGTCGATTGCCCCCTGCGGACGGTCTGGTTCTTGGATACGAAACACGGCTGGGCCGCCGGAGGGAGTTCCGAGCCATATACCCATCGCGGCAGAGGGGTCTTCTTGAGGACCGAGAACGGGGGCCGATCCTGGACTCCGAGCA
>CAZFQG010000121.1:0-19174 GCA_964520785.1 uncultured Planctomycetaceae bacterium
ACATCTCGCGCGGTGACCGCCTCATAAAGGGTGTAGCCGTCATGGGGGTGGAACTCCATCTCGGACAAGGCGCGAACGAGCGGTTCCTCTCGGAGTGCGTCGGGAAGCGATTCGATCATGGGGTCCAGCTCCCAACCCTGGGGCGGTTTTCTGCCGCGGACCCATGCGTTCAATTGCGAGATGATTTGCTGGCGCATCGCCTCGTCGTCGAACTCATCGAGGCGTCCGAGACAATTGACGACGTACTCCAACCGCTCGTCACCGAAGCTTTCTCCCGAGTCGCGGAGTACGGGGCGCGGCGCGTTCCCGGTGCATCCGAGCATTCCAGAAACGACGAGGACCGCCAAGGCCCACGGGGTAAAAACGGGTTTCATGCGGCGGTTCTTTCGTCGCGGAGGGTCATTCTTATTCATGGTGAAATTGGTAGACTCGTTCATCCGACGGTTCTCGATTAATTCTCGGGGACGACGTCCGCGGCATCATTCCTCGGGCAAAACGGCACGTATGTCCAGGAGCCGTCGCAGCACTTCGGCGACTCCGTCGAGGGGAAGCATGTTCGGGCCGTCACTTTTCGCGGAATCCGGATCGGGGTGCGTCTCGAAAAACAGACCGTCCACGCCGACCGCGACGGCCGCTCTGGCGAGTGGCTCTACCAACCAGCGATTTCCACCGGTGGCACCGGCAAGCCCCCCGGGCTCCTGAACCGAATGCGTCGCGTCGAAAACGACGGGACAACCCAGGTTTCGCATGCGAGGGAGGCTTGTCATGTCACACACCAGCCGCCCGTATCCGAAGAACGTGCCGCGCTCACACAAGAGAACGCGTTCGCAGCCGCCGGTTTCCAGCTTTTCAACGGCGTGCCGCATGTCTTCCGGGGCCATGAACTGGCCTTTCTTGACGTTTACCGGTTTCCCCGTCTTGGCGGCCGCCGTCAGTAGATCGGTTTGCCGAGCAAGAAACGCCGGAATCTGCAAGAGATCGCATATCTCCGCGATAGGGGCGGCTTGGGAAGGCTCGTGGAAATCCGTGGTAACCGGCAGCCCGGTCTCGCGGCGGATTTCATCGAGAATCCGGCACCCCTCTTGCAGTCCAGGTCCTCGATACGAGCGAACACTCGTGCGGTTTGCTTTGTCGAACGAGGCCTTGAACACCAGTTGAACCGGCAGGCTCCGCGTGATTTCGCGGAGCCGCGCCGCAATCGAGAGGGTGAAGCCGTTTCCCCGGACGGAATCTTCCATAACGCAGGGGCCGGCGATCAACAGCAAAGGTTGACCTCGGCCGCAAAGATAAGGACCGATCGGGAACGGGTTCAACGGCATTGGGCTAACTCAATTCAAGGGAAATCGACAATTGGCGGCGTCGGCCGTGTCGAGAGAACTACTAAGTCATGGATCGACGAAAGCGAATCAGCGATTGGGAACGAACCTGGACGTCGGCACCGAAATCGGCCCCCCTACCGGAGGTACGATCAGCGTTAGGCGGTTCGGGAGCGTCTCGATCTCCACCGGCAACGTTCCGCCCGGATCGCCGTCGATTTGGTAATGCACCGTCGCGGCGGAAGCAAAGCGGACGCGTCGGGCACGGAAAAAGTGCTGATTCTCTTTCAAAGGCTCCCCATTCAATACGGTGCGGAAGTAGAACTGGAGCGCGGGAAGCATCCCAATTCCACCAAAAGTACATAGGTCGAGGATTCCATCTTTGGGTTCGGCGCTTGCAGCGAATCCGGAACCGACAGCGTAACACGGAAAATTGAAGGCGAAGGCCCACCGGGTTCTCAGTGAGCCTTTTTTTGGTCCAACGCCCGTATCCGGACAGTATACCGCCATTTCCGGATATTCGTACGCTCGGCACGTTTCGATCAGCGGTTTCGCGTAAGAAAGGTAGCCGATGTGGCCCTCGCGGCCGGAGTGGAGACGTGTCACGACCGTCGCGTCGAAGCCGCAACTGCACATCAGAACAAACAGTCGCCCGTTTGCCAATCCGGCGTCGAAACGGCAGGCGTGCCCCTTGATGACCGCATCCGCGATCGTTTCCGCCGAAACCCGGCGGCGTCGCCAGAGGTATTTCGAAAGGAGATTCGCGGTTCCAGCCGGAAATACGGTGATTGGGGTTCCCACGGGGCTTCGTTCCGCCAGTTCTCGCACGGTTCCATCTCCGCCACTCCCCAAGACGGCCCTCAAATCCCCCTTTTCGTACCATTTATGGGCAATATCGGAGACTTCATTGAGGTCGGTCGAGGTATCACACCAGAGTCCGCCGTCCTCAAGATAAGCTTGGATTCTTTGGATTTGTTTCCGTACCGGACCTGCACCGGCTTTCGGATTCCAAGCGATCAGTACGCGTCGCCGATCGGATGGAATAATCAGTTCTGGCGGATTAGGGGGTACAAACCGGTTCACGGGATTCCGCCAACGTCATCAGGCTGCTTCGGGGAACGGAAACCTGCTGTTCCGATGTGAGGCAGGTGTTGCGAAATGATACAACGCTTTGAAACGCGTAAATCTGGAACGAGAACCTCCTAAACACGAAAAACAGAAAAGCATGCGATTTAACACGTTGTTATAAAAGGAGTTACGAAAATCATGGAAATTAGGTTCACGAAATCGCGGAAAATGGCACCGGGGTTGCATTAAGGGGCTCATGACGTCCGGCAGGTTTGAATTGCCACGAGGCGATTATGCACGCCGCGAGCCGTCATGCGGCCTAGGCCGCCTCAATACGCTGGCCCGTGGGGTCTACTGGCGCAAAATAACGTGTGTTAGGCAGTCGCCTTGCCCTTGCTGTCTAACAAGTCGCCGAGTGTGCGACTCGCCAGAGGACCCCCTTTTTCTTTTCTTGACGCCGGCCACGGACTCTCGCGACGGGGGGTTCTCCCGGGTTGGTTGTGTCATGGCGACCGAAAGTCCATAATATATCTCGTATCGAGTTTCGAGCGGGGAAGAGAATATACCTCTTTCTTGGATGATGACTTCCCCTATAAGATTGTACTTGTTTCGGTGTTGTCGTGTATAGAGGTTCAACGTGAAACGGCGAGAATTCATCGCCGCGACTACTACCGCGGGAATGGCCATGGGATTCGGCGGAGTTGCTTCCAAGTTGAGAGGGACCGATGCGGACACGTTTCGTCTGGTACGAGATGTTCCGGTGGAACGCGGGTTCGATCTGGTCGTTGCCGGAGGGGGACCGGCGGGAGCGGCCGCGGCGATATGCGCCGCAAGGCTCAACGCGAGAGTCTTGCTCGTCGACGAGATGCAGTTCTTGGGGGGTGTCGCGACGGCGGCCTGGGTCCCCTTCGTTCCCCCCTTGTCCAATCACGAGGTGGTATTCGTCGGAGGACTGTACCGGGAGATTCTCGATTCGCTCTTCACCGGAGGTTTCGTTCAGCCGAGCGTGAAGCGGTTGGATGAAGCCCGGTTCCGGCACTGGTTCGGTTACAACCCGGAAGGCCTCAAGCTGGTCCTGGACGACCTCGCCCAAGACGCGGGGGTGGAATTGCGGTTCGCGACGCGAGTGATCGACGCGGAGGTCGATTCCGGAAAGAACACCGTCCGAGGAGTCATCCTCTCGAATATCGAGGGTTACCGCTACGTCGAAGCGAAGGCGTTCGTGGACGCGACGGGGGACGCGGTCCTGGCGCACCTTTGCGGGGCGGAGTGCCGCGAGGTCGGCCGCGACGCGATGCCGCCCACCCTGGTCAGCGCGTTCGCCGGCATCGATTACGGCCGGTTTAATCATGCCGGACAATGCGACGGGCTTGAAAGGGCATTGGCCGACGGCCACTTCTCCCAAGCGGACCGACATCTCTCCGGAATGATGCGTATCGGCGAGACGACCGCGTGCCTCAATGGCGGGCACATTTTTGACTTCGACTCGACTCGGTGCGGAGACCTCACGGCAGGGGCGATTCGCGGCAGGAAGATCGCCCGCGAGTATTACGAGTTTTTCCGGAAGTACGTTCCGGGCTGCGAGAATATCGAGCAGGTCGCGACGGCACCGAAAATCGGCGTCCGCGAGTCGCGCCGCGTCGTGGGGGAATACACGCTCGACGTCGACGATTTTCTGGCATGGCGGGAGTTTCCGGATCAGATCGCCGTACACAATTACCCGATCGACATCCATGTGAAGGATTCGTCCGAAGCGGATTACCAACGATTTCTGTCCGAGTACAAGGCGAAACGAGAGACTCGCGGCCGCGTATTCGGCCTACCCTATGGAATTCTCGTTCCACGGGGCTGGACGAACCTTTGGACGGCCGGCAGGTGCGCCTCCAGCGACGTGAAAGTCCACAGTTCGATCCGCATCCAGGCCTGTTGCGCAATGATGGGTCAGGCAGCCGGTACGGCCGCCGTCCAGTCGATCCGAACCGGCCGTCCCGCGGCCGAACTCGATACATCCCTCCTCGTCGACACATTGCGTCGGGCCGGGGCTTATCTCCCGCAAAAGGAAACATCAGGTGCCATGACCCGCGGGTAGAAAACGGCGGTGACGACGGACCTTGGGCCGGAACACCAGAATGATGTGCCCGGCATGACCACGTGCCGGGCGAGATGGATATCCCGGGGCGCGGGTTCTACGCGTCTTCCTTTTTCCGCAGACGCCAGCAGCGGTGAATCCGCTTGTTCCGGAAGTCTTCCGGCACCGTTTGGCGGCTGATTTCCCACGTGGCCGCATTGGAGAATACGGCGGGGTCGAATTTGAAACGCCGGGAGTTCGTCGAGAAGTAGACGACTCCCCCGGGGGACATCCGGGCAAGCAGGTCCGCCAACAGTCGCGAGTAGTCCTTTTGAATGTCCCATATTTCATCCACCCCGGTCCGGTTCGAGAATGTCGGCGGGTCGACCACGGCCAGATCGTACTCGCGGCGGTCTTCGTCCAAGAAGGTCCGCGCGTCGGCCCGAACGAAGCGGTGGTTCGCCCCGGTGAAACCGTTGAGCACCATGTTCCGCCGGGCCCAGTCAAGATAGGTGTTCGACCAGTCGACGGTGGTCGTCTCGGACGCTCCGCCGGCCGCGGCGTATACGCTGAAGGCGCCGGTGTAGGCGAAGAGGTTCAAGAAGCGCTTTCCTCCGGCCTGGTCTCGGACCATTCCCCTGGTTTGTCGATGATCGAGGAAGAGTCCCGTGTCGACATAGTCGGAGAGATTCACCTCGAACTTCAGTCCCCCTTCGTGGACGATGAAGGTGCGGTTCTCCTCCGCCAGGCGTTCGTGCTGCTTCTTCCCGCGTTGCCGCTGGCGCCTCTTGAGGAAGACTCGCTTGGGATCGACCTCCAGGGCGTTCGCGGCGGTTCGGGCCATCAGGTCGAGCCAGTCCGCGTGCTCCGCCGGCGTTCTGTCGTGGGGCCGTTCGTATTCCGTGACGTGCAGGCAATCCTCGTAGCGGTCCACCACGAGGGGAATCTCCGGAATGTCGCGCTCGTAGACGCGGAAACAGGTAATGCCGCGGCGGGTCGGCCAGCGCCGGAGGTGCCTTGCCCGCTTCAGCAGCCGCGTGCGGAACAGGGCCCCCTGCTCGGCCCCTTTTTCGGTCAGTCCGCCGAAAGCCGGTTTGATTTCCTCGGCCGCGTCGCGCGGGTCCGGCATTGCCGCGTCCGGCTCCGCCGTGGAGGTCCTTGCCGTAGGCCGGGGGCCGTGGAACTGGAAATAGGTGCAGGCGATCCGGCCGTTATAGAGCTTCCGCCGCCGGTCGGCGGTCTGGCCGATTCGGGCCTCGAAATCGGGGATGGCCGTGAGGATGTAGTGGGACCACGTCTTGAACCGCCTGAGGACCTCCGGAAACATCCGGTAAAGGGTCTCCATCTCCCGGTCCTCCCCCACGCGGAGGCCGTAGGGCGGATTGGTGATGATACATCCATAATCACGAGGGCTCCCCTGGTCCGCGAAGGGGCGGACGGAAAACTGGATGTCCCCCTGCACGCCGGCCTCCTTCGCATGGTACCGGGCCAGACTCAGGGCCCTTTCGTCGATGTCGTTTCCCAGGATCGGCACGTCGAGATTCGGTACCACGAGGGCCCGGGCTTCCTCGCGGACTTCCGTCCAAACTCGCGGCGGCACGCCCGGCCATTCTTCGGCGGCGAAGGTTCTGTCCAGCCCCGGGGCGATCCTTCGCCCCAGGAGGGCCGCCTCGATGGGAATCGTTCCGGTTCCGCAAAACGGATCCAACAGCGGCCGCCGGGGGGTCCAGAACGACAGGAGGACCAGTGCCGCGGCGAGCGTTTCGCGGAGGGGCGCCTTGCCGACGAGTTTGCGGTATCCCCGTTTGTGCAGGCCGGGTCCGCTGGTATCGAGGGTAAGCGTTGCTTCGTCGTCCAGAAGGGCGACCTCGACGGTGTACGTTCCGCCCGATTCCGGCAGATCGGCGACCGCGTGTGCGCGGCGGAGGCGTTCGACGATCGCCTTCTTCACGATCTTCTGGCAGGCCGGAACGCTCGACAGGGCCGACTTGAGCGAACGGCCGTTGACCGGAAACCGCCCGTCAGGAGGAATCCATTCCTCCCACGCGATCGCGCTGGTCCCATCGAAGAGGACCCCGAAGTCCTCGGCGCGAAACGTCCCCATGCGGACGAGGACCCGGTCCGCCGTTCGCAGGTGGATATTCGCCTTGACGAGCGCGTCGATGCCCCCCTGAAACCCGACCCAGCCGGGACGCAGCGTCTTGGCTTCGTAGCCGAGCGTTTCGAGTTCTCTGGCGAGAACGGCCTCGATTCCGAACCCGGCGGTCGCGATATAGTCCATGGCGCGTTTGTCGCTCATTTCTCGCGCGGACTCCGCAGCGGCTTGAACCGCCGGGGCACGCGGGTGGCGGCTTGATAGGCGTCGACCGCTTCCTGATAAAGCACTTCTTGTGCCCGGAACGGCGGATGTCCCGCCAGCTTGACGTAGCGGCCGTCGGGTCCGAGTTCCCAGGCGCTGACATTGTCGGAGAAATAGGTTCGCAGCATATGGATCACATGGTTGGCCAGGTCGGTCTGGGCGACCGGAAAGGCCAATTCGAACCGGCGGCTGAGATTCCGGACCATCCAGTCGGCGCTTCCGAGATAGACCTCCTCGCGTCCGCCGTTCTGGAAGTAGAAGACGCGGGAATGCTCCAGGAATCGGTCGACGATGGAGATCACGCGGATATTCTCGGAGAGTCCCTTGACTCCGGGACGGAGGCAGCAGATACCGCGGACGTTCAGGAGAACGCGAACTCCGGCCCTGCTCGCTTCGTAGAGCTTTTCGATGATCCGCGGGTCTTCGAGGGAGTTCACCTTCGCCATAATCAATCCGGGCGAGGTCTTGGTGGACACCTGCATTTCCCGATCGATCATTTCGAGAAAACGGCGGCGGAGGTCGGTCGGGGCTATCAGTATCTTCGCCCATCCGACCGACTCGGAGTATCCGGTGAGCAGGTTGAAGAAGGCCGCGACGTCCATGGTGATTTCGGGATCCGCGGTAAGCATTCCGAGATCCGAGTACAGCCGCGCCGTCTTATCGTTATAGTTTCCGGTAGCCAAGTGGGCGTACCTCCGAATTCGTCCCGATTCGCGGCGGACGATCAGGAGCGCCTTGGAATGGGTTTTGTAGCCGGCGATTCCGTAGAGGACGTTGCATCCGGCGTCCTCCAACCGGCGCGCCCAAACGACGTTTCGCGATTCGTCGAACCGGGCCTTCAGTTCGACCAGGACCGTCACTTCCTTCCCCCTTTCGGCCGCGAGTTCCAAGGCTCGGATGACGGGCGAATCCCCGCTAGTGCGGTAGAGGCACTGCTTGATGGCCAAAACGTCGCGGTCCTCGGCGGCCTGTTCCAAGAACCGGACGACCGGATCGAACGACTCATAGGGGTGCGAGAGGAGGACATCGCGGTCGCGGAGAACGGCAAACATATCTTCGACGCCGACGAGCGCGCGCGGAGCCTGAGGCGGCCAATCCGGATTTCGCGCCCCTTCGAGTTCCGGATGCGCCGCCAGTTCGAACAGGCAGGTCGGATCGATGGGGCCGGGGCTTTCGTAGACGTTCTCTGGTTTGAGGTCGAGCCACTCGACGAGCCACTTTTTTAACCGCTCGTCGGAATTCTCGCGTAGTTGCAGCCGTACCGGCATTCGCCGGCGGCGTTGGAGGACGGCCTCTTCGACCGCCTCGAGCAGGTCTTCCGCGTCGTCGTCGGCGATGGTCACGTCCGCGTCCCGGGTAATGCGGAAGACGCATGACGCGAGTATTTCCGTTTCCGGATAAAGCTTCCCCATATTGTCGACGAGGACGTCTTCGGTCAGCGCCAACGCGGTCCCCTTGGCACCGGGGAGCGAGATATACCGGGGAAGCCCCGACGGCTGCGGGCAAACCACGATAAAGGGAAGCCGTTTGAGTGGCTTCTTCTCTTGACCGAACGGCGCGTCATCGGCATCCGCCAGGAGGGCCGCGGCGCACGGTTTCAGGCCGGGCACGAGGGGGAGTTCATCGAGCCGCCAAGTGGCCAGGGGGGTCAGCAGGGGTAGAATCTCGTGCAGGAAGACATCGCGGCAGTATTCGCGTTGCTCGGTGGTCCACTCGTCGCGAGACAGGACGGCCGTGTCGAACCGCCGCAACTCCTCCATGGCGAGACGGATTCCTTCCGCCTGTTCCGCAACGAGCCGGTGGGCGCGCTCGGCGTAGAAGGAAAGCTGCTGGGTAGGCGTTAATCCGCTCGGATCGCGTCGTCGTACGCCGGCCGCCTGACGGTGCATGAGCCCGGCCACGCGGATCATGAAATTCTCGTCCAGGTTGGAACTCACGATAGCCAGGAACTTCAACCGCTCCGCCAGGGGATTGGCCTCGTTGAGTCCCTGCCGCAGCACGCGGTCGTTGAACTCCAGCCAGCTCAGTTCCCGGTTGAAGAAGCGGTTCTCCTTCGTCCCGGTCTTGTTTTTCTTCTTTTTCGGACTCAAGGTCAGAACTCCTCCAGCCGGATGGTCATGCCGAATATATCCTCGAACAGGTTGCCTTTGAGTCCGACGGCACGTTCTTCGAGCAGGAGGTTGGACCGGTCGCGGACTCGGATAATCAGGGAGTCGGGACGGCGTTCGAACCGAACGTCCTTTTCCGTCAGAGAACGCCCCCGGCCGAGCGCGTCGGCGACGCGGAGAATGGCGGCGAGCTTATTGACGATGATCCGCGTCTTGCGCGGTTGCGAAGAATACGGCGCGTGCGACGCCTTCGGGTTGCTTCGACGATGATACCTGGCCACCAGGGCCACCAGCAAAATCTCCTCGGAACTCAGGCCGAATATCTCGGAGTTGGAGATTAGATAAAAGCTGTGTTTGTGGTGCGCCTGCGAGCTGACGAACCCTCCGACATCGTGCAACAAGGCCGCCACGTGAAGCAATACCCGGTGTCGCGGCTCGAGCCGATGTTCCGGCTGCATTTCGTCGAAGAGGATCAGCGCGAAGGCGGCCGTGCTCTCGGCGTGCGCCTCGTCCGAGTGGTATTTCCGCGACAAAGCCTTCGCCGATTGGATGATTCCAGCCGTGATCGACGGATCTTCATGCCCGGTTACCTGCCGCGCGACCTCGACCAGGAGGCCGCTTCGCATGGAGATGCTCGATACCAGCAGCCGGTCCGCCTGGGTCGCGCGCAATAGCGTTTGATAAACCAGCAGGGCCGGATTGAGCGTTTCCGCGTCGGCGTAGGGAAGCCCGAACCGGTGCGTCGACTCTTCGGGGGGAAGCTGCACGCACTTTCGGACGAATTCATTGAACGCTTCGGCTTCGACGGCGATCAGGTCGGAAGAGACGGTCGGTTCGCCGATTTCGCGCGCCGCCAGCCGCACGTCGCCGCCGATCGCGATGAAGTGCTTGACCCCATCCAGAGGGAACACCGACTTAAGAACGCGGACCGAGAGGACGATATGCCGGCGGAGCAGGTCGGCCAGCCGCTGGGGAGATTCCTTTCCGGTCGTCCATAGCTCTTGCAGGCGGATGGAACCGAGCTTCAGACTGTGGGAACGAACGATGCCGTGCCGGTCCAGGATGGTCAATTGGGTACTCCCCCCGCCGACGGCCGCCAGCAGCGTTTCGTCCTCCGCCGATGCCCACTCCGATCCGAGCACCTCCCGCAGCGCCTCGACCGTCAGCCGGCTCTCCTCGGACGTGTCCAGCACTTCGATCGTGATACCGGTCGCCATGTAGACTCGGTCGAGAAACGTGTCCGCGTTCGAGGCCTCGCGTACGGCGCTGGTGGCGACGGCGCGGAGACGGCCCACGCCGTAGAGGTCCAGCACCTCGCAGAAATCCCGCAAGATGGAGACGGATTCACGGATACTCTTCGCGCTGAGCTGACCGCGACGGAAGGTGTCCTGTCCCAATCGGATGGGACGCTGCAACCGCTCAACCTCCTCGATCCGACCGTCGCGCAGGACCTCCGCGACGACCATGCGGATGAGGTTCGAACCGATGTCGATGGCGGCGACCGTTTGCGCGTCCTTGCGGTCTGGGTGACGTGGCTGGCGATTCATGACCCGGCGATTCCTTACTCCGACGAATCTTCCCGCTTCTCGGCCTCGCCCCGCTCAGACCCGGATTTCGCCGGCAGGTCCTCGAGCACGTACGGCTCGCCGGCACCCGGCAGTTTCTGGGGGGATTCGATGATCTCACCGGAATCCGGAGGGACCGTCACCCTTTCGACACAGCCGGCAAACGCGACGGTCGCGGTCACAAGAAGAAACGAAAAAAGGACGAAACCGGGCTCGCGCATCGACACCCTCTTGAATCTCACGGAATTTGGACGGAGAATGCCATTGTAGTGACATTCCTTGCCGGTGAAAAGTCCGAAATCGTGCCTTATTCCAATTTGTCGTCGTTACTCAAGGCCGAAGCACGCCGCGTCGGCTTCGCTCTCGCCGGCGTATGCCGGGCCGAGCCCCCGGCCACCTGGGAGTATTTGCGGCAGTGGCTGGACGAGGGTTGCGCCGCCGAGATGCACTATCTCCGAGACCGCCGCGACGCATTGGCCCACCCCCGCAGCGTCCTACCGGGGGTCCGCAGCCTCGTCATGGTGGGCTTGAATTACACATCGGCGGAACCGAATCCCGCCAGGCCCGGCCAGGGCCGCGTCGCGCGGTACGCCTGGGGAACGGACTATCATACGCTCGTCCGCCGACGGCTCCGCCGGTTGGAGGAGGTCCTCCTCCGCGAACGTCCCGCCGCGGCCGTCCGCGGCGTGGTCGATACGGCGCCCCTCCTGGAACGGGATTTCGCGCACGCCGCCGGATTGGGCTGGTTCGGCAAGAATACGATGCTCATCAACGAAACCTTGGGAAGCCGCTTCTTCATCGGAGCGATTCTGACCGATGTGGAGTTGGAGCCCGATCCGCCGGCGGCCGATTCCCGGTGTGGAAACTGCACCGCCTGTCTCGAGGCCTGTCCGACCGGCGCCTTGAGCGCCCCCTTCCGGCTCGATGCACGAAAGTGCCTGAACTATTGGACCATCGAGGCCAAAGGTCCTCTCCCCTCCGAAATCCGCGCAAGACTGGGGGACCGCCTCTTCGGGTGCGACGTCTGCGGGGACGTCTGCCCTTTTAACCGGAACGTTCGCGGATCGGATGATCCTGGCGTTCAACCCCGTGAGGGACTGAACCCGGTCGATGTCATCGAGTTGTTCTCTCTGGATGAACCGACATTCCGTACCCGATTCCGCGAGACGCCGCTATGGCGCGCCAAGCGGGCCGGCCTTCTGCGAAACGCGGCCGCCGTGCTGGCGAATCGTCCGACGCCGGAAGGACTCGCGGCGCTGCGGCGGGGGCTCAACGATGCCGACCCGGAGGTCCGCGCCGCGTGCGCGACGGCGATAAAATAGAATCCCGGCGAACGGACGGGAGCTATTCTTGGTACGGAGTGGGCGGACGCGGCACCATGCCCGGATTATTGACACCGTACGCGTCGACCCTTAGAATCGAATCCACGGCGGCTCGGGTTTCAAGCCGCCACGCCTCAACACGTCCGAAAAGAGGAACATGCGATGGCTCCCCCGCGCCGCGATACACGCATTCCGATCCGTGCCCTGGCATTCGTCGTCGTTTTCGCGACGGCATACGTTTCGTTTGCCCAGGAGTCGGAGGTGTCTCTTTCGTTTCTCGAATTTACCCGGCGCCAGGCGGCCGAGATGCGGGGCGGAGACCAACCGCCGACCAACCTTGCGGATTGGCGGCAACGGAAAGCCGACCTTCGGCGGCGACTTCAACGGGCCTGGGGTGATTTTCCGGCCGAGCCCTGCGCCCTTGAGCCCCAAGTACTCGGAACTCTGCAGCGCGATGGCTATCGTGTCGAGAAGGTCGTCCTGCAAACGATGCCGGACGTCTGGATGACCGCCAACGCCTACGTTCCGGAAGGGGAGGGGAAGTTCCCGGCAGTCTTGTGCGTTCACGGGCACTGGCGCGGCGCCAAGCAAGACCCGGTGGTCCAGTCACGGTGCATCGGCCTGGCGAAGCTGGGGTTCTTCGTTCTCGTCGTCGATGCCTTCGGCGCGGGAGAACGAGGGCTGGGCGAGGCGCTCGGCGAGTATCATGGCGAGATGGTCGGCGCGATGCTCTTCCCCGTCGGACTCACATTGTGCGGCCTGCAGGTTTACGAGAACATGAGGGCGGTCGACTACCTGCTCGCGCGGCCGGAAGTGGATGGCGCGCGGCTGGGAGTGACCGGGGCCAGCGGCGGAGGGAATCAGACGATGTACGCCGGAGCCTGGGACGAGCGGTTTTCGGCCGTGGTGCCGGTCTGCTCCGTGGGGAACTACCAGGCGTATCTGGGGGCGGCTTGTTGTATGTGCGAAGTCGTGCCCGCCGCGCTGACGTTCACGGAAGAATGGGGCATTCTGGCCCTGAACGCGCCACGAGGTTTGCGCGTGATTAACGCGACGCGAGACGCCCGACAGTTCTCCGTGCCGGAGGCCGAGAAGTCGCTCGCCGGGGCGAAACCGGTATTCGCCCTTCACGGACGGGAAACGAACCTCGATCACGCCGTCTTCGAATCGGGACATGACTACAACCAGGCGATGCGCGAGTCGATGTACGGCTGGATGAAGCGGTTCTTGAAGGGAGTTGGCGACGGGTCACCGATTCCGGAACCAGAGATTCAAACGGAGGACCCCGAGACGCTGCGGTGTTATCCCGGCGATTCGCGGCCGGCCGGTTTCGTGACGATTCCGAAATTCGCTGCTCGCGAAGCGCGGAAGGTCTTGGAGCGGCACGCGGTCCCGCCGGATGCCGACGCATGGAAAAGTCAGAAGGCGGCGATGCTTCGCGGGCTGAATCTATGTCTGTTCGACGGGAATCCACCCCGGTCGAAATCGAATGCCTTATTGTCCGCCGGCGTCGACGGCGAGCTGCAAAAGATCACGTTCGCACCGGAACCGGGGCTTGCGCTGGTCGCCGGCCGGGGTTTCTCCGAAGCGCCGCCGGAGCGAACGGCGATCGTCCTTGACCTGGACGGCGCGGAGAAGGCGGCCGCGAGTCCGCTGGCCGCGGCTCTTCGCGACAACGGCTGGAGCGTCCTGACGTTGGACCTCCGCGCCACCGGGAAATTGGCCCAACCGAACGACAAGATCGGCCGCGCCGTCGACCACAACACGGCCGAATGGGCCCTCTGGCTGGGCCGCCCGCTCTTGGGCCAGTGGGTCGTTGACGTCCGCCGTCTGTTGGATGCATTGACCGAACAGGACGGCCGCCTCCCGAAGAGACTCCTCGTCGCCGGCGTCGGCCCGGCCGGACTGGTAGCGCTCAGCGCGGCGGCGCTGGATTCGCGGATTACGGAAGTAGCCGCCGTCGACACCCTGGCCGGTTACGTCACGGAAGAACCCTACGAAGGCCAACGGCTGGGAATCCTCGTCCCGGGCATCCTCCGCGAAGTGGGCGATGTCGGCCACCTCGCGTCGCTGGTCGCGCCGAGACGGTTGGTCATCGCCGGGGGTTTGGCGGGGAATGGCGGGCGGCTCGATCAGGCCGGATTAGAGGAGGCGTTTTCGTTCGCGCGACGAGGGTACGAGTTTGAAGATGCCTCGGGAGCGTTGCGGGTGTTGGGGGAGTCGGAGCCGAGCGGGTTCGTTGAGTAGGTCCGGATCGGCGACGGATCGGGCATGGGCAGCGTCACGTTTCGTTTCCATGGCCGGTGGGCCCAGCCTTACCCGACGGTAGTCGATTCGGCCGCCGATTCCACCTGGGGCGCCGAGCATTTCGAGCGTCCGTGAAGGGAGGGAACCGGCTCTGGGGGTGGCGGTGAAGAAATCGCTCAGCGGGGTCTGGAAGGGAATCTTGGTCGCGCCGACGACGGCCCCGTCCGCGTCGAGCGCCAGAAGCCGGTTTTCGTTGACGGCGGTGCCGTTCTCATCCGAACCGCCGAGGTAAAACAGGGCGAAGAGCCGGCCGTCGTCGGTCACGTGAAACCTCGGGGTGCCGAACGCGAGGCTCGATTCCCCCTCGACCGATTCGCACAGGGTCCGCAGGACGCAAACGGCCCCGTCTCGGACGACCGCCAGGCGGATCGAGTGCGATTGTTTCGCTTGCGGAAAGAACTTCTCGCGGAGCCGCTCGTCGATCGCCCGCTCGCGCCAGAGGAGAAAGACGCGGCCGTCGTCGGCGACGTAAAGATCGCCGGGCATCACGCCCCCGCCGGTCTCTTCCCGGCCCGCGACTTCGATCCAGGGGACGAACTTTCCGGTGGCAATGTCGGGGCACGACGTATAAAACAGCCGCCGGAAATCGTAGTCCCAGTCGCGTCCGGTGAGTTCCTTCTTGTACGCCCTCCACGCCGAGTTCGGCTCGACGATATCGCTGACGCCGAAGAAGTAAACGGCCCGGTCCTTCAGTGCCACGGCCGGGTAGCACGTCCGGATCGGCTGGGGTTCTTCGTAATCCGCCCCCCACGGCCAGTCGAGCCGCCCAGCCGCCGCCCATGTTCCTTCGCCGTCGAGAAAGGCCCATTCGGCATGGGTGTATCCGATATTCTGAAAGAGGATCAACTCCCCCCGCTTTCCATCGGCGGCGAAACTGCGGTAGGAATGTTCCGTGAAGGGCGGCTCGCCGGACCACTTCGGCAGGAGGATTTCGGGGCCGGACGCGGGATCGGCGGCCGAGAAGCACGCGATTTCCGGCCGAGCCGGGCCGCCGTAAACGTTGAGCGGCGCGAGCGTCGGATTCGCCGAAACGAAAATGCGTCCGTCATGGAACGCCGCCATGGGCGAGGGTTCGCGCGTGCGGTGTTCGGTATCGGTATAGCGGCACTTCCAGCCGTCTTCGGTCCGCTCGTAGAGGTTCCAACGGCAGTTGTTCAGCGGTTTGAGGTTGGGAATCCTCTCGATACCGGTGGCGAACGTCCGCTCGCCCAGGCGGACCAGACACGTCGAGCCGTGACACCAGAGGGGTCCGCTCCCGTTCTCAAGCGATTCATACGAATAGACGACCTCCTCCGCTTCGACCACCAGTTGCGCCGGGAATTCCGCGTCCGCGCAGGGAACAAACCACAGAAGGATCAACGCTGCTTTCATCGGTGTCCTCTTTGCCGCGTCCTCTATACCGCGTCCTCTTTGCCGCGACGGCGACGCGTTACCCGAACTTGTAGTGTTTCCGGACCGCCTTTTGCACTTTCCAGGTGCAGTCGAGTCCTTCCGGGAACGTCACGAAATCTCCGGGGCCGAACCGCACGGTTTGTCCCGGCGCCTCGACGGTCACGTCTCCCTCGAGGATCAAACAGCGTTCCGGCTCGTCGTAGTGCCAGGGAAACTCGGACGGTTCCTTCTCCCACGTGGGGCAGGCCTCCATCTCTTGCTTCTCCTCCGGCGTCGGCTTTCTGACTTCGATCTCCATCACGTCTCCTTTCTGAAATGGGCTGCTCTGAACCGAACTACATTGCCACTTCCCACTTCATTCTATTCCACAACCGGCGACGATTTCCCGGATGACTTCAAGCGTGTAGACATTGGTCATTCCCCACTGCGTCGCCAGGCGGAAAGCCGTCTGGGCGATCTTGTCGACGTCGGACTCCGGCACGCCGGCCTCGCTGAGCGTCGTGGGGCTCTTGATCGACCTCGCCCACGCCTGATACGCGTCCGCGCCGGCCAGGGCCGTCTGTTCTTCGGTGTTCTTGTGGATTCCGAAGACCCGTTCAGCGAGTTGAGCGATCTTCCGCGTGTATCCCCCGCGAATCCGATAGCGCATCCAAGAGGGGATCACCAGCGAAAGGCTGGCTCCGTGCGCCATGTCGTACAGGGCGCTGAAGGCGTGGCCGATCATGTGATTCGGGAGGCGGATGTCCCCCAGCCCGGAAAGGGCCAGGCGGTTCCAGGCCATGGTCGCCGCCCACATCATGGCCGCGCGGTCTTCATAATCGGCCGGATTGGCGATCAGCCGCGGCGCGGTCTCCATGAGCGTGGTAATAAGTCCTTCGGCGTAACGGTCCTGCACCGGCGTGTGGGGGTCTTCCGTCGTGAGATAACCTTCCAGCAGGTGGGCGATCGCGTCGACCGACCCGTACGCGGTCTGGTCCGCCGGGACGCTAAAGGTCGTCGTGGGGTCGAGAATGGAGACCTTGGGGTGGAGAATATCGGCGGAGGTGGCGAACTTGTCGTGCGTCTGTTCATTGGTGATGACGGTGCCGCCGTTCATTTCCGATCCGGTGGCGGCGAGCGTGAGAATCGCGGCAATCGGCAGGGCCTTTTCAGGGGTGCGTTTTCCCAGGTAGAACTCCCAGGGGGAATAGTCCACGACGGCTCCCAGCGCGATCGCCTTCGCCTCGTCGATGACGCTTCCTCCTCCAACGGCAAGGATGAAATCGACTTTCTCGCTCTTCGCCGCGGCCACCCCTTCGAGGGTGTGGGTCAAAACCGGATTCGCCTTCACGCCGGGGCACTCGACGAATTCGATTCCTTCCTCGTGGAGGGACCGGACGACCGTATCGTAGACGCCGTTCTTCTTGATGCTTCCCTTGCCGTAGAGGAGAAGGCACTTCTTGCCCAGCGGCTTGGCCTCCTTACCAATTTCTCGGACCGTATCGCGACCGAAGACGATCTTCGTCGGATTTTGAAAAACGAAGTTCTGCATGAATCGACCTTGCCATTACGAAGCCTCCGGAAACCGTCAATCCCGCGCGATTATAGCAGTTTCGTGCCGGCAGGCAAAGCGTCTATCCGGCGGAAACGCCCGGACGCCCGGCCATCAATACTCTGGCGGTAGGGCGTACGCGTCGGTGAGGTTCTCTCCGATGGTAAGAAGCCACCGTTGCCCTTCGGACTCGAGCACGACGTCGGCATCGTCAATCTCGGTGATCATGCCGGTGAACTGGCCGATGGAGAGAACGTCTCCGAGTGTCAACTTGCGGAGTTCATCCGAACCTCGCAACATGAACCAGGCCTCGGGGCGTCCATCGACATAGTTGACGGCCGAGAGATACGTCTGATCCGTCGGGTCGAATCCCCCTCCGACGGCGAAGAAGTTCCGTTGGGCGAAAGGGGCATAGGCCAGGAGGGATTCGGAAGCAAGCCGGTCGCCGCGTTCTTGCGATAGCGTATCCGTCCGGTCGGCGCCGGGAAGAGCCGCGGCCTCGACGGTGATCGACAAGTCCAGCTCGCCGGTCCTTTGGATGGGCGTCATGGAAATGGAACGTATTTGATGGAGGTGACCGGCGCTGTAGAATTCGTACAGAAACGCCGTCAACTGATCGAGGCTTCCCTTGGCGCGGACGGAACAAGTGATGACCGAGAAGAGCCCTTTCCGACCCTGCGGCGGACTCGAATTGACGGTACGGTCCTTCAACCCGACATGCTCCACCAATTGCAGCAGCCAGGCTTGGTAAAGAGATCTCGCGACGTTCGGGTCCGACGGGAGGGAGCGGCGCTCGTAGTCCATCAGTTGCCTCGCGGCCGCTCTGGCTTTGGTCAATTCCTTCTTGCTCCTTTCGATCCTGCGGAGGTATCCGTCCCGATCGTTCTCGAGACTGGAGAGGGGCTGGTTGAGGATCGTGTCGACGGTCCACTCTCCGGCGGAGAAAAGGAGAATGCCCACAAGGACGACATACAATGCGTTCTTTCTCATTTGGATGTCTCCGTAGCCCGAGAGAGCGCCGCTTCACCGGGACCGCCGGCCTGTTCGTCCGACGTTTGGGGAGTATTCTCCACATCCACTTCGCCCGGTGCTTCGCGCGGTTGAGTCCCGCCGGCCGGCGCGGATCGTTTGTCACTGGCGCGGGGGGTCTTGAATCCTGCGCCGAGGACGCCGGCTCGCGTGGTGGGAGGCGATTGGGCCGCGCCGCCGGGTGGATTCAGTGTCGTTGCGGATTGGCTCGCGGAAACCTCCTCGCCGGCGGGCCGCTTTGAAGACTCCTCCGAGCGGGCGCCGGCGGACGGCTTGGCTTCGTCGGTCGACGGATTCAGGGCGGTCCGCGAGTCCTCCTCCGGCCGTTTCGGCAGGTGGCTGGTATACTCCTCGGCGGCGCGGCGCGCCACGGTCATCGACGTCTCGAATCGCCATGTATAGTCCTTCTCTCCCTGCCGCTCCTGGACGCGGCGACTTTCGATCGCGTGGAATGAATCGCGAACCGCGTTTTCCATTCGCAAAACGATGGAGGGATCGCGGACCTGGCCGAAATAACTCACCGACCCGCCCCCGCCTCGGGCTGGAGCGAGGGTCATTTTGTGCAGCACCATGTCACGGCTGGAAGGGAGCCGCAGCGCCAGGTCGCGGAGTTCGTCCAGCCAACAGATGTCCGCGGCCTGCCATTCCCGGACCGCCGTGACCATCCGTTCCTTCGTCTTGCCGGACTGGACGAGCTTTTCGAGTTCGCGCATCTCGGCGTAGACGACGGAGTTCTCCTCCTTGACGGTCTCGATGCGATCCC
This sequence comes from uncultured Planctomycetaceae bacterium, assembly GCA_964520785.1. Classification (GTDB taxonomy): domain Bacteria; phylum Planctomycetota; class Planctomycetia; order Pirellulales; family Thermoguttaceae; genus CAZFQG01. Next base: position 18,829 of record CAZFQG010000121.1, read on the forward strand.
AGACGTAGAAACCGCCGGCCGAGGCGACGACCAGGACGGCCGCGGCGATTCCCGCGTAGAGGCGGTTCCGGTTGGGCGGCTTCGGCTCCTGGCGGGGGTTCAAGAAGTCGATCGCGTGGGTGCCGCCACGGACCTCGTCGAGTATCATGCCCAACAGTGGGGCGAACTCCCCCGCGTTCTGCGGCGGGACCTGACCGGTGTTGTCGACGGCGACGAAGGGGTCGATTACCATCGCCGCGACGCCGAGTTCCTCCTGGATCGTCTCGATCAGGTGCTGGTACTCGTTGGGACCGCCGAACAGATAGACACCCTCAACGGGAGACGCGTCCGCCGTATTCTGCATCGA
>CAZFQG010000122.1:0-18962 GCA_964520785.1 uncultured Planctomycetaceae bacterium
TCGGTGGGCCGTTGAAAGGGCCTTCCGCGAAACTGATCTGGTCGTACAGGTGCTGCTTCTCGATATACGGCAGAATGAAGACGTTCCATGACAGACCGTTGTAGCACAGCCCGCCCGGCGGAAACGTCCCCAGGGCCGATTCATAGTTGAGCAGCGCCAATGATAGTTGCTTCATGTTATTGGCGCAGCGCATTCGCCGTGCCGCCTCGCGAGCCGCCTGGACCGCCGGCAGCAGAAGGGCGATCAGAATGCCGATGATCGCGATGACCACCAGCAGTTCAACCAAAGTAAAACCGTTGTTGCGTTTCATGGAACAAACCTTGTTCAAGGGGATCGTTGAGACGATTGCCGGGGCATTCGCTCCGAAGGCGGCCGTCCGCGGCTGCGCGGCGCCGTGCCGTGATCATTCCTCCATCGCGATAGTCTCCCCGTCATTACGCACTCCGAGGCGACGATTCAGCGTCAGGTCCATTTCAAATCGCATCGTATCGACCGAACCGTCGCAAAACACCACGTTGAATCCGCCCGCGTGGGCACTGCCGAAACCGAAATGGTTGCCGTAGCCCGGAGTATCCGGCAGGGGCTTGCTGTCGCTTCGTTCGCGGGTATAGATGATGGTGTCGCGGTCGTATCCGGCGTAGAGGGTTTCGTTGTCGGAGGAATCGGTGCCCGTTTCGTAGGCATCCGGCGAGAGGTATTTCTCTCCGGCGAGGTAGGTGTTGCTGGTCCCGTCGGTGATGTCCCGTATCTTAACTTCGCTGCGACGATAGATCACGCCGTTGTCACTCGGCTGCCCTCGGGAGTTATTGTTGATGGGCGTCCAAACATAGGTTCCTTCGTCGACCCTCTTCATCTCGGCGGCCCCGTTGGGGGCGATCGTCGTCGATCCGCCGGACGTGTCGTATTCCCCCGCGTTTCCGCCGTAGTCGGCCCGGGCGCCCTTTTCCGGTTTCTGCATATTATGGGCCCACAGCCATCCGGCGTCGGGATATGCCTTCGCGGCACGCCGGCTGGGACAGTTGAACGTGGCGACGGGGATTTCCACCAACGTACGCGAGTTCACCATTTGTTTCACGGTAACTGCTCCCGGCTCCCCGTCGGAGGGAAGTTCGAACAGCGACACCAACTCCATGTACGGCAGGATCGAATAGAACCAACTGCCGGGTTGGTTTTCGCCCATTCCTCGGTCCGCATCGCCGATCCACCGGCAGCTCCATCCCCCGCTGGGGAAGAATCCGTGCGTGTTTTCGTGGACCATGGCCGCCGTCCCCATCTGCTTGAGATGATTCTTGCACTGCAAGTTCCTGGCCGCTTCTCTGGCCGCCTGGACCGCCGGAAGCAACAGCGCGATCAAAATGCCGATGATCGCGATGACGACCAGCAATTCAACAAGTGTAAAACCGGAAGTACGCCTCATGGAAAACTCCCATCCGAAATGGTTCTTCTTCAGTACGCCGGCGCCCGCGGCTCGCGGACGCGATCGTCTTTCAGTCATCGGTTCGCCTTTCGAGTTTGGGGGTTTCGCCTCTACGGTCCCGAGGGGACCTCGAAATCGTACTCGATCGCCTCCTTGGGCAGGTCGATCGTCGTCTGATAGCGGGGGAACAAAGGTCGGCCGAGCATGTTCGCCTCGGTCGCGTCCTGACCGGTCGTTCCGATGATGGTCACGACAAGCGGCCCGGAAACGGCCCCCTTGCCGAATCTGTCCGTGCCGTATTTGCCGTCCTTGATGTCGGAATAGCCTTGCGGGCCGTCATTTCCTTTGCGGATATCCGGCTCGAAGAGAATCCGGCCGGCTGGAACGGGCTTCCCTTCGTAGGTCACGGTGCCACTGAGGTTATACCGTGGCACCTTCGGTTCGCCGCAACCGGGCGCCACCAGCAAGCAGATGGCGAGGACCGCCACCGCGATCGATCGGGGATTCAATGGACTATTCCTTTCATGTTTTCTTCAAGCGAGCCGGAACGCGCGTCCCGGCTCGCCCAAAATCCGTTCCGGACCCTTACGGTCCACTTCACCGTTTTGTCTGCCGCTCCCGGCGGCATCGCGCCGGTTTGGCGAGCGGATCCGCGCTACTTGCGTCGAATCAATCCCAGTGGGGCAAAGACCCCGACCAGGAGAGCGACCATCGAGGGCTCCGGCACGGCCGCGGCGGCACCGGCTCCCCAGTTGGAGCGGACGATGTCCAAATCCGCGCTGTTGACGAAACCGTCGCCGTTGGCGTCTCCGCTGGTACCCGGCTGGACGGCCGATCCCCAGTTGCCGCGGACCAGGTCTAGATCGGCGCTGTTGACGAGTCCGTCGCCATTGAGGTCGCCCGGTTGGCCCGGTCCACCGTCGAGAATATCCGCGCCGTTGAAAATGGCCAGGATTTCCTGCTCGCTCAACGCGCGGTTCCATACGGCGAAGTCGTCCATCATGCCGTACAAACCGGCGCCCAATGTCGGCCGATTTCCGATCACCAGCGGATCCTCGGTCATAAAATCGACCCCCACTGGGAAGGTCACGCCGCTATAGGCGGGGACCCAACCGTTGGAATCCCCTCCCGCGCCGCTGCCGAGGCCGTCCAGGTACGCGGTCAACGTTCCGGCGTCGGCATCCAACACCAGCGCGACATGGTGCCACTCGCCGCCGGTGACGGAAGTGCCCGTCTGGACTCGGGTATCGGTATTCTCGTGTTCATAGCAGGCACGGACGTAGAGATTGCCGTTTTCGACGAAGATTCCCCACCCCTCGCTGCCGGACCAGGAATTGCCCTTGAAGGCGACACCCTGGGCGGGACCGCTGCTGGTGAAGACGTTGAACCATGCCGAGACCGTATAAGAGCCGCTCCCCGGATTCAAAATGTCGCCGTAGTCGACCCGTTCTTCGGTCCCTCCGGAAAAGGAAAGGACTTCACCCCGGATCGAATCGGTCACCTTCTCTCCTCCGTGCAGGACGCCCGGGTTTCCGTCGAAATCGTCCGGAACCGTTCCGGCTTGATACTCGTCGAAGAGATTATTCTCGAAGTTGTAGATCGCCAGCGGAGTAATGCCCGCGGCGGTGATCGTATTCGCGTCGACCGAGGAGGCGGCGAGAAGCGTCGTCACGTCGGTCGGCGAAAGGACGCCTTGATAGATCGCTACGTCATCGACGTATCCTTCGAAATTGTAATTGCTCAGCTCTCTCCCGCCGATCCGCAATTGCTTGTTCGGCAGGGAGATGTTGTAGGGGCTCCCGCCGACGTCCGGCAGGACCGCGCTATTGGTGAACATCCCGTCCACGTAGAGGGAAACGGTGTTCGGCGCCGAATGGACGCCCGTCCTGTCGAACGTGCCGACCACGTGGTGCCAGCCGGAACCCGAGATATTCCCCAGGCCCGAGCTGAGATTCACCCGCGTCGAGTCGTCGCCGCCGGCGGCCTGGATGCGGATTTGCGGCTGGCCGTTGGCCGAATGGAACGCGAAACCGGGTTCCCTCGAACTCGCCGTGTTCCCGTTATTGAGGATATAGGCGAAGGAGAACGTGCTGGTCTCGTGATACCAAAGCGAGAACGAGTAGTCGCTCGTGCCGGGTTCCAAAACGGGATTGAATCCGTCGATCACCGTCGCCGTCAGGGAAGTATTGGCACTTCCCTCCTCGAAATCGGCCGCCGTCACGTGCGTATTCGTCGCGCCGATGGCGTTCATGTCGGCCGAGCGGTCCTGTACCTCGATGTTTCTGAGGATGTGGCGCCCGTTGCCGGAGACATCCTCCCAGTAGTGTAGTGGATCACCCACCGTCAGACCATCCATGGAACTAAAGACTTCCAGGCCGCTACTCAGCGCGGCGTGGGTGGCCGAACCGGCGGCCAAGGTCGCGAACAGAACCGCGACGAAACCAAACGATCGTAACATGTCGTTACCTCCTTCAGGAAAGCAGAACAAAGAACGTAAACAAACGGTAGAGGCGTTTCCGCGCGGGTGCGCGGGATCTAACGACGCCGAAATCGGGCCGTCGCGACGCGCGGCATGCGTCAGTCGCGCAGACCGATTCGAATTCCCTCCAAGTCCTCCTCTGTGGAGCCGTCGTGCGTCTCCCTCACGCGCAAAGGCTCGGTTCGAAACCACAGATCATTGGCAAAATGCACTTGCTTTCCATGCCGCATGTATTGCTGATCGTAGAAGTCCAGCGCAAGCTCGCACCCCTTTTGGATATGCTCGTTCAAAAGCCGCCGCGCCAATTCGCCGTCCCCCCGGCTGACGCACTCGATTACGGCCCGGTGATCCCCGATGGTCCGGGAGAGGTCGGCCAGGGGCTTTTCGTGGAACCGGTGGCAAATGATGTGCGTCTTGACGCGGACCCCCTCGAAGGCCTCGAGCATCTGCCGATTGCCGGCTACCTCCAGGAGGGTCAAATGGAATCTCGCGTCGAGACTTCGCCAAGCGTCCAGTTCCGCGATCTCCAGAATCTCCGCCTGAGCCGCCTCCACCGCGCCGATCCAGGCCGCCTGCGCGTCCAACTCCCCCGTCAACCGTTGACCCTGGAACACCGAAAGGCCCTGCGCGGCGATCTTTTCCACCGCCGCCGTCTCGATCGCGCAGCGAAATTCGTACAGCTCTTCGATCTCGCGCCGACTGGGTATGGGAACCGTCACCCCCAAACCGGGGTGATGCTCCAAAAACCCTTCGCTGACAAGCTGACGCACCGCAACGCCGACCGGAGTGTGACTCACCCCCAATTCGCGCGCCACCGCCCGCGTACTCACTCGATAACCCGGGGCCAACTCCCCCGCGATCAGCTTCCTCCGCAGGAAGGAGTATGCGTTGTTTGTCAGATTCTCACTCACTAATTCCCCCGCTAACAGGTTAAAAGCGCAATTGCGCTGTTGTCATGATGTTAGTTTAATGGAATCCCAGCAAAACTTCAATAGGCTCCTTGTGATTTTTCCAAAGAATTCGGCTGTCGCGATCTTGTGGAGAATTGGGGCGAAGAACGGCGTCTTCAAGAACCGGAACGCATGAAGAGGCTCTTCAGGTAAAACGCTCGGCAAGGGATACGGATCAGGCGTTTGCGGCGCCGACTCGCTCTCCTCGCTCTTTTCCTTATTCGAAGCGGTAGATGGTGCCCGAGTCGGTGCTGACGTAGAGGGCACCGCCGGCGGCGGCGAGTCCGTAGACGTCGCCGTCGACCGGAGCTTTCCAAAGAATGTCTCCGGTTTTGGCGTCCAAGGCGGCGACTTCCCCCTTCCCACCGGCGAACAGATGGCCGCCCGCCTTGATCAGGGCGAAGGGATAAGCCGCGTTTTGCGTCCAGACGGCCGCTCGGTCGGCGCGGCTGAGTTTCAGAAGGCTTTCATCGGTACAGCAGTAGGCGGCGGCGCTCTCCGCGATGAGGCAGTTCGCGCCGCCGAGGACGGCGATCCGTTTCCGCCCGTCGACTTCAAATTGCTGCGCGTCTCCGTCGAGCGTCGGTCCGGCGAAGACCTCGTCCTCCTCCGGGGCGATCAAGGTCCAGCAGCCTCCGTCCCGGTTGCTGCCGGCCAGGTCGCCCAGGCAGTGGCCGTCGGCACGGCGGTAGACGGCGGTCATTCCCTTGCCGGAAGGGGCGAAGAGGAGGTCGGCCGTCGCGGCCAGATAGCCCTGATGCGGCCGTACCGGCGTCTTGGTCCAGACCTCCGCCCCGTCGGCCGCGGTGCGCTTGCAGAGGAACATCCCCTCGTTTTCGAAGAGCCCGGCCGTGAAGTAGACTTCGTTCCCGTCGACGAGGACGCTCGTCCGCACCGGCCAAACGGAGATCATGTGCTCGTTCCCCCAGAGTTTTTCGTTCGAAGGTCCGGTGCGGTACTTCCAGACGACGGAGGCGTCCTCGGCATGGAGACAGTAGACGTATCCGTCATCACTGCCGAAGTAGACGCGGCCGTCATGGACGTGCGGCGCGAAGCGGACCGGCCCGCCGGTAAAGAACGTCCAGAGGGTCTTGCCGCCGTCCTGCGCGTCGAGGCAGGTGACGGCGCCGCTGGTCGAGGAGCCGAAATAGACGCGGTTGTCCACCACCGCCACGTCGAAGCAGCGGTCGAAATGCTGCCGCGGTTTCATCTCGTAGTGCTTGTGGAGATAGTCGTGCCGCGCCGGCGACTCGGTCCACGCCGGGGCGGGAGCGCGGTTCGTCGTGTACTTCCACGCGCACGCAAGCGGCAACGTGACCGGTTCCGAGGTGATCCCCCCGCGGCGAACGTCTTTCATCCGGGCGGGCCAGTCCTCGGCCAACGTGGTCGCGTGGAAGAGTGCCACGGCCAGGACCATCGTGCAGACGGCGCTCATGGTTCGGCGAAGACAGGAGGGCGTTTGTGTGCTCGTCATGGGGTTATTCCTTCGGCAACCAGGCGATGGTGGTTTGAATCGTGTGCGCACAGGTGCAACCGGCGCTGAACGGGGGCATCATCACGATGCCCCCCGCCGGAATGATCGTCGTGTAGCACCCGGGCCGCATGGCCGTGCTCAGCGGTTTGGCGGAGCCGTCGCCGGCAAGGTCCCACGTACTGGCGACGCCTCCCATCCGACCGAAGAGATTGACCGCCGAGGCGGAGCACTCCGCGCAGTTGGAAGTCTGGAACGTGTAACCCAGCGGCTTGCCGGTCGCCAGGTCGAAGCTCCCCTGCTTCAGGTACACCGTGCCGCCGACGAGCATGGGGTGTTTGTCTTGCTTGCCGTGGTCGGTATCCCGGGTGCCGAATTTGGTGGGAATATCCCGTTTCCACGCCGGCGCTCCATCTTCCGCCCGATAAGCTCGAAGGTGATACCAGAAATCGTTCTCGTGCGATCGACAACCCGACGCGAGGACGATTCCGTCGCCATAGGCGAGATGCATGACGTGGCGGTAAGGAAACTCCCCGGCGCGGCGCCACGGGCACCTGCCGGTTTGTTTGTCGATCTTGGCGATGAACGCCTGCTCTGCCTCGGTGAAATCGGCCAGTTTGATGCGCCCGCCGCCTTGTGAGACCGCCTTGGGAGCGGAACTACCGATGAAAAACAGGGAATCGGGACCGGCGCACACGGTAACGTTGGCGATCATCGCCCCTTCCGGTTCGTGTTTCCACAGCAACTCTCCCGTCTTCGCGTCGCGGCAGAAGAGGGACCTACTGATGATCACGGGCCGCTCATTGCAAACGGCGAGGATTCCGCCGCTTTGGCGATCTGCACGGCGAGAATCGCCGCGGCCGCGAGAACCGCGTGAATGGCAATCGGTGTCGCTATTCGCCACATGCTTCGTCTCCGCGAGGGGTTGCGTACTACCGGCGAATCGCCGCGGACCAGACGGCCCTCCGGCATTTAACGGCCCTCCGGCATTTATGGGTCAGTCTACCAGGATGGAGGTGGCCACGCAAGGCGAAGGGATCCGTGCGCGCAACACCGCGACCTCGCTTCGGCACTTCAACGAAAGTCATTCTATCGAGGGGTGTGGTCAAAACCAGACAAGGCACTGTCGTGAGTCTGCGATCGAGCGTAACCTTGGGTCTTGCGATGTCCGGTTTCTCATGAGCGAGACCCGGCGGCCGAAACCAGGTAAGCGTTTCCCTCGTTTGTTCGAAATGGTGGGTTATACTGATACCGTTGGTCCGGTTAGATTATATGAACCAAACGGGATGTCTCGGAAAGCCGGGTAATCCTGCCGATAAACGGAGAGGGTGGCAGGTCCCGCCGACAACGCCGATATCTGCCGACGTGCTAAGAAGGTTTTGTTTTGAAGTGACTAATTTTTAATGAACTTTGGGAAGACGGGGGTGTTTGCCGTGCGACTCGGTGAGAGATGAAGGAACGATTGATGGTGTCGAATCAGAGAAGCGTGGTCATTACGGGAATGGGGGTCGTTTGCCCGTTGGGGTCTGACCTCTCAAGTCTCCGTAGCGCGCTGCGCGAGGGCCGCAGCGGGATTGTCCCGTTGACTACCCTTCCGGCTGGGGATATCGGTATCACGTACGGGGGCGAGGTACCTCGGTTCACCGGGCATATCAGTGAGTTTGGAGAGATATCGAGCGACCAGAAGAAGCAGCTCCGCAAGTCGCTGAAGGTCATGTCACGGGAGATTCAATACGCGGTCGCCTCTGCGCAGTACGCGTTGGACCATGCCGGGTTGCATCTGGGGGATTTGGCTCCAGAGCGTGTCGGAACCTGCTTCGGATCCGACTACATCGCGACGCTGCCGGACGAATTCGTTGGGCCGTTGCGTGCGTGCTCGCCGCTCAATGGAAAAATCGATTTCGCCGAGTGGACCGCGAAGGCGATGCCGCAGGTAAATCCCCTTTGGCTGCTGAAGTATCTGCCCAATATGCCGGCGAGCCACATCGCGATTATCAATGACTTCCGAGGTCCCAGCAACTCGATCACCGACCGCGAGGCGTCGTTCAATGCTTCGATCGATTGCGCCGCGAGGATCATCGCGACCGGCCGAGCCGACGCGATGCTCGTCGGTGCCACCGGCACCCGGCTCCATCCCGTTCGTACGTTGCAGACGCTAAGCCAGGAAGAAGTCGCCCCTGCGTCGTTGACACCGTCCGAGGCGTCTCGGCCGTTCGACCGGGACCGCAACGGAATGGTGCTTGGCGAGGGGGCCGGCGCGATCATCCTGGAAGAAGAGCAATTGGCCCTGAGGCGGGGTGCGACGATCCACGGCCGTGTTATCGCCGCCGCGGTCGCGTGTTCCCGAGGTCGAAACCGTCTTGCGGATCGACGTCAGGCGCTGGGAAACGCGATGCGCCGTACACTGTTGATGGGGCAAGTCGCCCCTAAAGAGATTGGTCATGTGCATGCACATGGACTGGGGACGCGTTCATGCGACACGGAAGAGGCGGCCGCGATCATTGACGCTTTCGAGGAACATGGGCGCGACGTGCCGGTGGTCGCGCTGAAGAGCTATACCGGGAACCTCGGCGCCGGGTCCGGCGCGGTCGAATTCATTGCCAGCATCCTGGCGCTCCGCGACGGCCGCCTTTTCTCAACGCTCAATTACGCGAATCCGGATTCGCGATGCCCTCTCTCCGTCAATACGGGTATCGATACCCCCTCTGGGGACTCGTTTCTGAACCTGAGTGTGAGTCCGCAAGGTCAAGCAGCGGTGGTATTGACTACGCGCGAATAATGTCTGTGGGCGATCGTCTGAATAGCTTTTCTCGGCGGGGATGTTCTTTATTCCGCACGGTGTCCTCGCAGGACACTTTTAGCGTACAATACAATTGATATGGAGACGCCGTGTAAGGATTCGGTTTCGGACCCCTGCATCCCGGTTGACAGGATAGTCCCAAGCGGCTATTCTTACCGGATTACATCGTTAATAGAGAAGTTTTCGCTGGTTGGAACCATCGGCGAAGCCGATCCGGCAAGTCGGAATCCAGGTCTGCCCGCCTGTTCCCGCGAGCGACCGTTGCGTGTCGTTTTTCGACGAGACCGTGGTATTTCCGGACTTGTGCCGGTTTTTTTGTCCCTGGTGAAGGGAATACGCAGCCTCTCCTCTGCGAGAGGTTGCGCGGACTCTTGCGTTCTTCCTTTGGGGGAGCTAAAGAGAGCCGTTGGGCGGAAGAAGGTTGTGGCACGGTGGTGCCACAACGGACGAGGTCGAAGAGGTTCGCGACGAACCTCTTTGACGATTTGGCATGGCCCGTTGCCGTGCCCCCCGGAAAGGGTAAATCACGTTATGAACCCGAGCGAAGTGCTCCGACTGGTCGACACGATTCATCGAGAACGAAACATTGACAAAGAAGTCGTTTTCGAGAGTATCGAGGCTGCGCTTCTCTCAACCGCGAAGAAACAGTACGGGGAAGGGGACGACGTCAATATCTGGATTGACCGCGAGAGCGGCGTTATTTCCGGAGAACATGACGGAATACCGTTGACACCGGAGGATATTTCCGAGCGGATCGGTGCGCAAACCGCCAAGCAGGTGATGATTCAGAAGATCCGCGAGGCGGAGCGTGATTCGTTGCTTCATGATTATCTGGAACAGTCCGATCAACTGGTGGTGGGATCGGTCCACAGCGTGGCGGAGAAGGCGATTCGGATCAACCTTCCGAAGGCCGAGGGGTTGTTACCGAAGAGTGAACAAGTCAGCGGTGAAGTGTTCCGCGCCGGGGATCGCATCCGCGGGACGGTGTGCGAAGTCCGCGCGAAAGGTTCGAAGGTTCAGGTCGTCATCAGCCGGAATCGGGTCCATTTGATCCGTCGCTTGTTTGAGCAGGAGATTCCGGAGATCGGGGACGGGGTAATCGAAATCAAGGCGTTGGCGCGCGAGCCCGGTTCGCGGACGAAGATCGCGGTGTATAGTGAAGATCAGCGGATCGATTGCGTGGGAGCCTGCGTCGGCGTTCGAGGGAGCCGAATCAAGAACATCCTCGACGAGATCGGGAACGAGCGGATCGACGTCGTTCCTTATAGCGACGAAATGCAGGTTTTCATCCCAAACGCCCTGCAGCCCGCGGAGGTGGAAGAGGTCATCCTCTGCCAAATGCTGGGAAAAGCGATTGTATTGGTCCGCGAGGACCAGCTTTCTCTGGCGATTGGCCGGCGCGGCCAAAATGTTCGCCTGGCGAGCAAACTATGCGTTTGGGACATCGACATCATGACCCGCGAGGAACTGGACGAAGAGATCGAGCAAGCGGTCATGGGTTTCAGTTCGCTCGAAGGCATGGACGAAGAGCTGGCGGAGCGCCTCGTAGGCGAAGGCTTCTTGTCCTACGACGATCTTTCCGTGATCGAGCCGGAGGACCTCGCGGAGATGGGCGGTTTGGACATGGACCGGGTCGAGGCGATCATTTCTCAAGCGGAAAAGATGGCGAGCGAGGCGGAAGCACAAGCACAGGAGGAGCGTCGCCGCCAGAGAGAAGAAGACCGCCGCGAGGCGGCTCGCGTGGAGTCCGGCGACTCCCTTGCGAACGAACCCGGATCGGATGCCGCTCTTGGTAACACCGAATTGAGCGGCACGGATGGGAGTGCTTAGCATGAAAAGGTCTACGCCGTGACCCGGTGGCGGGAAACCCCTCCGTATTGGACCGGCGACCGAGAAGGCCGGGACGTTCCTTCAGCGGCACGTTTGGCGTGTCTGGAGAACGGCCGGTCGGTTCGGCTTCCTCGGGAACTGGTCTCGAGGAATCGAGGTGACGCGCTGATTGCCCGTCACGAAGAGTTCGAAAGGAATTTTTTCGTTGCCCATTCGCATTTACGCATTAGCGAAGCAATTGAACCTCGACAGCAAATCGCTGGTCGACATCTGCGAGCAAGCAGGCGTCACGGGGAAGGGTTCTGCGCTAGCCAGTCTCAGCGACGACGAGGCCGAAACGGTCAAAAAGTTTCTCGCTTCTAGTGGTTCCGGCCAGCAGACGGCCGCGAAGCCGCCCGCCGACACGCCTCTTGGCCGCATTCGCGGCAAACGCCCCAGCGGCCAGACCGAACCGGCGGCCCCGCTGCGCCGCGAGGATTACATCGCGCCGGCCGGCGCGACCGGCGGCAGAATTCGCGTAATCAGCGAGCCCCGGCACCGGGAGACACCTCTGCCGACCGCGAAGGAGCAGCCGCCGGCGCCTCCGCCCGCGGCCCCGGCGGCGGAGGAGGAGGAAAAGCAAGCCGCTTCGCCTACGCGGGAGGTTCGGGAAGAAGTTTCGACGCCCCCCCCCGTTCCGGAAGAGGCCCGGCCCTCGAAAACGGAGAAAACGGACACGACCGCCCCCGCCCCACCCCCGGAAGTCGCTCCGGCCGCCGAGCCGGAAGTGGAGGAAGAATCACGCGCGGAGGTACCGAGCGAATCGCGTCCGGTCGCCCCGGATTACGGGATGCCGGAGCGGCCCGCGGCGGCCGAATTGGACAAGCCGATTCCGGTCCTTGGCCCGAAGCGGCCGCGCGGCCCGGGCAAGGAAGGGGAAAAGCGTGTTCGCGACGGTCGGGACGAAAGACGGAACGGGCCGACGATCAAATTGGCTCCGATGCCGAAACTGAAGGAGCCCGCGCAGACGGCGAAGAAGGAGCCGGCCGCCCAGAAGCCCGAGATTCGGCTGCCTCTGGACGCGATCCGATCGGGCAAAGTGGGCAGCAAGCCTCTTGCGGAACATATCAAGCAGCAGGAAGAGAAGAAACGCAAGAAGGAGGCGAAGAAGAAAGTCGGCAAGGTCCGTCCCGGCACAAAGGAAGAGGGCGATAAGCCGTTCGAAGAGGACGATCGCGACGTTACGCGAGGGCGGAAGCCGCGCGAGAAAGGGACGGATCCCCTTACGCTCGGTGGCCGCGAGCAGCGGCAACTGAAACGAAAACGCGCGACGCGTCGCCGCCGCGAGGACGAATCCGATTCTCCCATCCGGCGCAGTTATCGCCGAACGAAGAAGGCCGGTTTGAATACCGCCGCCCCGCGCAAGAGCAGCGTCGTGGTGGAGCTCCCATGCACGGTGCGCGAGTTCTCCGAGGCGCTCAGCGTACCGGCGGCGACGGTTCTGTCTCAGTTGCTTAAACTGGGTCAGGGCGTCGGCATGAATATCGGGGCGGAACTTGATCCGGAACTCGCGGAGTTGATCGCCACCGAGTTGGGTGTGGAGGTTGATTTCCGCCGTCCCAAAGACCTTGAGGAACAATTCATCGAGACGACGGAGGAGGTTGAAGACTCTCCGGAGACCCTTCGTCCGCGGCCCCCGGTGATTACTTTTTTGGGCCACGTGGATCACGGAAAGACGTCGCTTCTGGACCGGATAATCAACATCAATGTCGTTTCCGGCGAGAAGGGGGGGATCACGCAGCACATCCGTGCGTACCGGATCGAAAAGGACGGACATCCGATCGTCTTCGTCGATACGCCGGGACACGAAGCATTCACGGAGATGCGCGCCAGAGGCGCCAACGTGACGGACATCGCGGTGCTCGTCGTGGCGGCGGACGACGGAGTAATGCCGCAAACCGAGGAGGCCATTTCCCACGCGAAGGCCGCCGGCGTTCCGATCGTCGTGGCTCTGAATAAGATCGACATCCCCGGCGTGAGCGAGCAGAAGGCGTACGAAGGTCTGGCCACGAACGAACTGCTGCCCGTCGCCTGGGGGGGCGACACGGAAGTCGTTCCGACCAGCGCGATCACCGGCCAGGGGATCGGCGAACTCCTCGATACGCTTCTGATGATCGCCGAACTCCACGAACTCAAGGCCAATCCGGACCGCAACGCCGTGGGCACCTGCCTGGAATCGGAGATGCACGAGGACCGGGGAGTCGTGGCGAAGCTGCTCGTCGAGAGAGGAACGCTGCGAGTCGGAGACGTCGTCGTCTGCGGATCCGGTTACGGCCGTGTTAAGGCGATGTACGATACCCTCAATCCGGATCTCCGCCACGAACAGGCGGGGCCCTCCACGCCCGTCAACGTCACCGGCCTGCACGAAGCCCCGGGTGCCGGAGACCGTTTCCACGTTCTCGAAGACATTTCCAAGGCGCGGGAGATCGCCGAGGAACGAGCCGATCGCAAGCGCGAGAAGCTGATCGTCGGCGGGAAGCCGAAACACGTCACCTTGGAGAATCTCTTCGAGCGCCTCGGTCAGACCGAAGTCCAGACGCTCAACGTGATTCTCCGCGCCGACGTCCGCGGATCGATCGAAGCGATCCAGAAGGAGCTTACGAAACTGGACCATCCGGAGGTACAGATCAAAGTTCTGCAGGCCACCGTCGGGGGTATCACGGAGGCGGACGTCCATTTGGCGGACGCATCCGACGCCATTATCATCGGATTCAACGTCGTTCCGGACGAGGGCGCGAGGGCCCTCGCCGATGAACGAGGCGTCCAAGTCCGGCGATACGACATCATCTACAAGCTGACCGAAGACCTCCGCGCCGCCCTCGAAGGAATGCTCAAACCGGAAGAGCGAGAGAAGGAACTCGGCCGCGCACTGGTGCAGCGCCTCTTCCAGATCAGCCGATTGGGAACCATCGCCGGATGCCGCGTCCTAGCGGGCAACATCGAACGGGATTCGCGGATTCGCGTCATCCGCGAGAGCCGGATCATCGGCGACTACGCCCTCGATTCGCTCCGCCGCGAAAAAGACGACATCCGCGAAGTCCGCGAAGGCCTGGAATGCGGCATCAAGCTCAAGGGCTATAATGATCTGAAGGAGGGGGATATCCTCGAGTCGTACCGGATCGAACAAGTAGCACGAACACTGTAACCGCCAGCCCACGAGTTTTGCCATGTCGTCGCGGAGAGTGCTGAAGGTCGCCGAGGCCGTGAGAGAAGTCGTCTCGATGGCCATCCTCGCGGATATCAAGGATCCGCGCGTCCGGGACGTCACCGTGACGTATGTCGAGGTGACCGGCGATCTCCGCGGCGCGAAGGTCCACGTCTCCGTCATGGGGGACGACCGTAAGCAGCACCTCAGCCTGCGGGGCCTGCAAAGCGCGGCCGGTTTCCTGCAGTCCAAAATCGCCAAACGGATCGAAACCCGTTACACTCCGCGGTTGGAGTTCGTATTGGACCAGGGAGTCAAACACTCCATCGAGGTGTCCCGGATTCTCAAGGAAGTCCTTCCGGTCGAGCCCGCCGAAATAGAACCGGAAGAGGCTGGATCGGAAAACCACCTCCCCGAGGAATTGGACGACGGCCGGGTTTGAATCGCGCCGGCGGTCCGCGGTCCGTTACGGGGCCAAAACTTCCCTTGTAAGCACGAGTTGCGCCCGCGGCGTTTCGGTTGATCGCCGCCGGGGTGAGCGTCGCGGCCCTCCCGGTCGCGCGAAGCGAGTTTCCACCAGTCCCGATCGGGCTTTTTCGACGAACCGTTAGCAGAGGATCGTTCCATGGCAGCAGCCAACCGGACCTCGCGTCTAAGCGCGATGTTCGACGTCTTGAAGAAGCACTACCGTCCCGTCCCTTCGGCTGACCCGCAGCGTCCTATCTTGGAGCACTTGCTTTTCGCGTGCTGTTTGGAAAACACCCGGTACGAGATCGCCGAGGAGGCGTTCGGGACACTTCTCGTGGCGTTCTTCGACTACAACGAGATGCGCGTCAGCTCGATCCGCGAGCTTTCCGAGGTGATGGCCGTGCTTCCGGACTCGCGCAGCGCGGCTTTCCGAATCAAGCGTTGTCTCCAAGACGTCTTCGAGGCGGAGTACTCCTTTGATTTGGAGGATTGCCGGAAGGGAAATCTCGGCCCAACCGTCGAGCGATTGCGGAAAATCAACGGCACGAGTCCGTTCTCGATCGCTTACGTCGTGCAAACCGCTTTGGAAGGCCACTCCTTGCCGGTCGATTCGAGCACGCTTGGCGCCTTGGCGGTGCTCGACCTGGTGAACGAGAAGAATATCGAAGAGGGGATCGTTCCCGGCTTGGAGCGCGCCGTCTCCAAGTCAAACGGACCGGCGTACGGTTCGCTGCTCCACCAATTCGGCGCCGATTTCTTCGCCAACCCTTACGATCCGAAATTGCACAAAATCTTTCTGGAAATCGATCCGGACTGCGAACCCCGGCTCCCGACACGCTCACTCAAGATGGGAAAGCCGGAAGAATCGCCAAAACAGGGGGCCGACGCGCGGCAATCGGACCAAAGGAAACGCCAGAAGCAGAAGAAGGCCGACGTGCAAACGCCGATGGAGACCGCTTGCGAATCCGATGCGGCGGAAGGGGCGGACAAGACCTCGCGGCGGGGGCAAAAAAAAGCCCCGGTCGCCAAGACGGGAGGGAAGGACGTTCCTCGCAAGAAAGAGAAGGAAAAAAAGGCGGTCCCCGCGACGCGGAAGAAGAAGTCCGCCCCGACCACGAAAAACGAGGGAGAGGAGCAGGAGGAAAAAACCAAGAAACGGGCCTCCTCGCAACTCGCGAAAAGAAAGCCGCGGTAGAGTCACGGATCGCGCCCGTCGACGCCGCGTCCGGAGAATCCGACCTTTCGGGATACGCTCGGTTGGGCCGTCGGCGCTTATCCGATCTTCCCCACCTTTTCCAGGTAGGTGATGACGTCGTCGGCCAAGGCTTCCGCCGTTTTCGTGTTCGCGTCGAGGACCAGCTCCGCCTTCTCCGGAGCTTCGTACGGATCGTCGATCCCGGTGAATCCGCGGAGTTCGCCCGCTCGGGCCTTCTTGTACAGGCCCTTCGGATCTCGCCCCTCGCACGTTTCCAAAGAGGCATCCACGAACACCTCAATGAAATCCCCCGCGCCCACCGAGGCGCGAACCGCGTCCCGGTCGACACGGTAGGGACTGATGAATGCGGTCAACGTTATGATCCCGGCACTGCGGAACAAACCGGCGACGGCCCCGATGCGCCGGATGTTCTCCTCGCGGTCCTGCGCGGAGAAACCCAGTCCGAACCGGGCGGCGAAATCCTCCCCGTGCCGTTCCTTCAACAACCCGGGGGAGGCGTTGAGGCCGTGGCGAATGTTGTCTCCGTCGAGGACGAAACTGTGTACCCCGCGCGAGTGTAGCTTATGATCCACCAGATTGGCGATCGTGCTCTTGCCACAGGCACTCAAGCCGGTGAACCAAACGATACAACCTCGATTTCCATTCAGCGCTTCGCGCTCCTCGCGAGACACCGCGTGGTCGTGCCAATGGACTTGAACTTCATCCGTCATGAATTCACTCCGTTTCCAGATTCATTTTTGAGGTAGATTGCCGGTTGCCGACTCGACGGCGATATCGAAACGAACGTCCGGGCCGCCCTTGGGGGAAGATGGGTCGGTTTCTCGAATCGCGAGTTGCGGAAAAATCCCCGGCCGGTGGGTTCATTCAAAGTGCAAGAACTCCCCATAATGGGGGATTCGATCGCCAAATCGGCGCCGACGACGTTCTCGCCTCGGAGTATCCTACAATCTATTATGTTTATTCGCTCCGCGGGCGATGGACGTCCGCGGGTCGCAACCGGGCCCGCGCCTCGGTGGAAAGCCGATTATACCTTAAGGAACCGATGAAGGCGAATGGGTCTTTTCTGGGGTGGTCCTCAAGGCAAAAATCGCTATAATTCGCAAGTCTATCCAGAATAGCGCCGGCGGCCCGCGGTCGCGAAACGTATTTTGTAAGGAGATTCCGAGCAGATGAGTCAGATTGATACGGTTACGGCGAGCAAGACGAAGATATCCGCATATAAGGGGCTCTCGGCTGATTCTCTGTACGACAAGTGCATGATGTTGGCCCGCAATCTCTGGTGGAGCTGGCACCCGGAGGTTATCAACCTCTTCCGTGACCTGGATCCGATCCGTTGGCGTCAATTGGACCACAATCCGATCGCGTTATTGAAGGAATTCACCCCGGAACGGCTCGAAGCCCGAGCATCCGAACTGGTTTTATTCAGCCGGATCAATCATGCGTACCGTCGGCTTAAGGAGTACTTATCGGAGCCGAACGTTTGGGCCAAGACGAACGCGGGGGTGCTGGGATCGCGTCCGGTGGCCTATTTTTCGCTGGAGTTCGGAATCCACGAATCGATCCCGATCTATTCCGGCGGACTGGGGGTACTCGCCGGCGACCACATCAAGAGCGCCAGCGGTCTCGGAGTGCCGCTCGTCGCCATCGGTCTTTTCTACGACCAGGGCTATTTCAAACAGCAACTGACGGTTGACGGCTACCAGCATGAGGAATATCTGACGTCCAAGGTCGATAACCTTCCGATGGAACCGGCGTGTGATCCGGAAGGCAAGCCGATTACCGTAGAGATCGAGACCCGTTCCGGAATGCTCTACGCCAAGGTCTGGCTGATGCGCGTGGGAAGGGTTCCCCTGTACTTGCTCGATTGCGACGTGGAGGGGAATTCCCCGGAAGATCGCGAGCTGACCGCTCGTCTTTACGGAGGCGACACGCGGACGCGAATTCGCCAGGAACTGGTCGCTGGAGTCGGGGGCGTTCGTGCCCTCAAGGCGCTGAGAATCACGCCCGGCGTATATCATCTGAACGAGGGGCACATCGGGTTCGCGACCCTCGAAGCCATCCATCAGAGGATGGAGGGAGACCGGATGACATTCGACGATGCTCTCCGCGAGATGGCGAAACAGACCGTCTTCACCACGCACACTCCGGTTCCGGCGGGACACGACCGCTTCGACGGAGGACTCGTCGAAGAACACCTCGGCCCCTTGCGCGACCGGCTGGGCATCTCGTTCGAGCAGCTCATGGGGTTGGGTCGCGTCGAACCGCACAATGAACATGAACCGTTCTGCATGACCGTCCTGGGGCTGAAACTTTCGCGGAGGGCGAACGCCGTCAGCAGCCTGCACGGACACGTATCGCGAAGAATGTGGGCCCACCTCTGGCCGTGGCGCGTCGAGGAGGAAATCCCCATCGGTCACATTACCAACGGCGTCCATACCTTCAGTTGGTTGTCTTGGCAGATGCAACTGCTTTACGACCGGGCTTTCCCCATCGATTGGATGGAGCGCATTCAAGAGCCGCCCGTTTGGCGGCATATTCACGACGTTGATCCGGGAGAACTCTGGGAGACGCACAACACGCTGAAAAACCTCCTTCTGGCGTTCGTCCGTCGCCGCGCCAGCCGCCAGTGCCGGCGGCGCGGTGAAAGCGAGGAGGCCATCGAGGCGGCCCGGAACATCCTCCGGCCGGACGTCTTGACGATCGGGTTCGGGCGGCGTTTCGCCACCTACAAGCGGGCAAACCTCTTGATGTCCGACCCGGACCGGCTCGACGCGCTGATCAACGACCCGGAACGCCCCGTTCAGATCATCTTTTCCGGCAAGGCGCATCCCGCGGACGAGCCCGGAAAATCGTTGATCAAGAGCATCGCGAATCTGCGGCACGACCCCCGTTTTTCGGGTCGGATCGTATTCGTGGAGGACTACGACATCAACGTTTGTCGGCATTTGATTCAGGGGGTCGACGTGTGGCTGAACAACCCGCGGCGCCCACAGGAGGCGTCCGGAACCAGCGGCGAGAAGGCGATTCTCAACGGCGCGCTGAATCTTTCGATTCTGGACGGTTGGTGGGCCGAGGCCTACGACCGCACCAACGGCTTCGCGATCGGCAACGGGATGAGGCACGTCGAGGACGCCGTCACCGACCGCC
>CAZFQG010000123.1:0-14493 GCA_964520785.1 uncultured Planctomycetaceae bacterium
ACGACATAGGCGGAATCGGTGATCTCGATTCCGATCTTCGAGATCGGCGAGCCGATCGGTCCCATGGAGAAGGGAATCACGTACATCGTCCGCCCTTCCATGCAGCCCGTATAAAGCTCGGTCATCTTCTTCTTCAGCTCGACCGGATCGATCCAATTGTTGGTCGGACCGGCGTCCTCCTCGTGGACCGACGCGATATACGTCCGGTTCTCCACCCTGGCAACGTCGCTCGGATCGCTGCGGAAGAGGAAACTATTAGGACGGATATTCTCGTTCAGTCGCGTGGCCGCTCCGGCTTCCACCATCTCCTGCGTCAACCGGTCATATTCCGCCTTCGAACCGTCAACCCATTCCACCCGATCCGGCCGGCACATGGCCTCAACTTCCGCGACCCATGCCAGCAGTTTTTTATTCTTCGTGCTCACTCCACTATCTCCCATGGTCTGGATTGCTCCCGGCCGTGCCAAAGAGCCTTATTTGTCCACTCACGTTCGGACAAAGTCTAGACTCTTTTCCAAGTGAGTCAACCCTTCGGGCACTGCCTAAGCAACCCCAAGAGGGGGTATTAGGGGGTTTGGGTCAAGCAGGCAGCCGTTCAATTGCCACTCGGATAACACAGTCAATACAAAAGAGCGTTATTTATGTAAGTAAATACAAGAAACGCATTCACCCAAAAAGACTGGCCCGACATCGCCGTAGGGCGGCCTTATTTCTTTGGGTCGGGTTTCAAGAAGAAGACGTATTCACTCGTCCGTGGTGGAGCGTAGACGATGCTGTAAAGGACCATCAACTCGTTGGGTTTGTCCGGATCGTATTTGTTGATGATACAGTTGTGGCTGTACCCGTCCGGGCCGCGTCCGTCACCACTGACGATCACCCCCTCCTTCCAGTGCATCCCGTCTTCGGACTGATACAGGACGAACCGGTGCGCTCCGGGGCCGGAGTGACCGGAGCGGCCATGAAGATAGTACTTCCCGTCCAGATATGCCAATTCGGGGTCGCGAATCGCCTTGTCGACGTAGGCCTTTTGTTGTTCTCCCCAGGTATGGCCGCCATCCTCGCTGATGCAGTAGTAGAAGTGCTTTTCGTCCCTGGAAACATAGGCGCCGGCCAGCAATCGCCCGTTTTCTTTCATGGTACACAGCGCACCGTACCAGGCGTCCTTCTGAAGCGGAAGCGTACTCCGCTTCGTCCAGGTCTTTCCATCGTCGGTGCTGGCGTACAGTTCGTGGTCGCCGTCGGAGCGGTCGAACAATACGTAGTTTTCGGAGCCTTCCACCGCGACGGCGGCCGGATAACCGATGAGTTCCTCCGCCAGCGGTTCCGGAGCGCTCCATGTCTTACCGTGATCGGGGCTCCGCATGATCTGATTAGCGATCCGTTTGCCGTCCGCGAAATGGGTCAGGAAGAGCACGGCGGTTCCCTTCTCCGTCACCAGTCCTTCTTCGATCCAGACCGGGCGAGCCGGGTTCCTTTCGTGAGCCTCCTTGGAAAACAGAAACGGATGGTACTTGTCCCAGGTTTTGCCACCGTCCTTACTGATTGCGTATTCGCTCCAGCCGTCGAGGTTGTGGGAGCTCGTATTGGCATAAAACGCGACCAAGGTCCCATCGGCGTACTCCATACAAACCGGACCGCCGTGCGAGCACCGGAATTCGCCGTCGACCGGCTTGCTGAAATCGGCGATGATCGTGCCGAACACGTCGTCGCCCAAACGGGTTGCCGGGTCGTGGTCATAGAGGACCGCCTCGTCGATATGCGCGGTCCGTTCACCATCCTCGGCCCCGGCGAACGGAGGCAGGATGGCCAGCAGAAACATCAGGCCCAATACGCGCCGGGCAACATACCGAGCCGGCCCTCCCGAATACTCCAAGGACTTCACCATGTTCATTCCTTTCTCTATCCAATTCCCCATCAGCTTTTCCATTCAAATCATCAGTTCATCTCATCAGTTCATCCCCCTCCCCGCGCAACATCTTAACGCATTTCCCATGGAAGGGCAATGGATTGAAATGGGGGGAAGAGGGGAAAGAGGTCGAATCGGCATCTCGGATATTGCAGGATCCGGCGGACTGCGTTACGCTGCGTTCATGCGGTGAGTACCGACAAGCGTACCCCCTAACCGCCCATGGATGAACCACCGTCATGAAACCCTAATCACGGTCGTCCCAGCGCGCGGGATGCCGTTTCACGGCGTACCTTCTCGCGAGGAGAATAGAAATCGGCCGGCCGCCCACGTGCCGAGGCCGACGGCTGCGCCACCAAGGTGCGCCATGCCGGCGACGTTGGTGAACCCTCTGACCTGTCCCCAACCGAGGACGGCTTGCAGAAGAACCCAAAGCAGGAATGCGATGCCGGCGGGCATGTACACCCACCGGAAGTGCCAATAGAACCGCAGCAGAATCCCGACCTTTGCCTCGGGGTAGCGACAGGCATAGTAGGCGATGATTCCGGAAATGCCGCCGCTGGCGCCGATACACGGGACCGGCGAATCGAGATTCACCACGACGTGGGCCAGTCCGCCCGCGATCGTCGCCGCGACCAGCAGTTGCAGGTATCGCCACGGCCCGAGCAGGTCCTCGCAGTTGTCTCCCACGACGAGGAGGAAGTAGACGTTTCCCAGGAGGTGGAAAACGCCCCCGTGCAAGAAGAAGCTTGTCGCGAAAGTGAGGCCGCCGTGGCGGAACATCTCCGCTGGAACGAGTCCCCACTTGCCGGCCGCGGCCGGCAAGTCGGAAAACGTCACGGCGAACATGCCGACGATGACCGCGGCAAGGCCCCAGGTGGCAATGGGCGTGCAATGGACCGCCGGAGCATCCTTTTCGATCGGCAGTCCGAGCAGGCCGGGGAGCCAGTGCCACGTCTCGGCCGCTTCGCCGTCCTGTTGTGCCGCCGCCTCGGCCCGGGCCCGGTCGACGCGGAGCGCGGCCATGGCCGACGCCTCTTTCGCCTTCTCCGAGACGGGACCCGGTTTTTCGGAGGCTTTCCGGGGGAGTTGTTCGAACGCTCCCTGGTCGAACCAGACATAGCGGCAAGAGGTGCAAACGCCCACGTTCACGTCGACATCGAGCCGCGGGAGGGGTGCCCGGGCCATTTCCTGCCTGCAGAAAGGGCACCCCTTGGCGAAGAGAGCGTCGGTCGTCTTGGCTTCCTTCCACAGAAACCGTGCCGACGATTCGGCCCCCCGGTTTCGCGGGACCGTCAGCGCGACCGCTCTGCCGCGACATTTGGGGCAGACGAAGGCGATTCCGCCGGAATCCTTCGTCCGCGCCAGCGGCGCGCCGCAGCGCGGGCACTTCGGTTGGTCGATTCGCCGCGTGGAGGGAGAGCGTTTCATGGTGTAACAGGGCCTCGGGTGAGGGGAGTGTTTGCTTCCATTGTATTCGCTCTTTCCGGGGAGTTCTTGCTCCGGGAAGGGACAAACGACTGCCGTGGCAATTCGGGGGACGATGCCCCTGCGTCAATAGGAATCCCGATCGTCGTTCGCCGCCGTTTTCCGGCGCCAACTCCTTGACACATCCCTCTGTAGAGCCAATATATGGCATTGGTTTTGGTGGCGCGACGTGTACACGAATCGAAGTGCTTTCACCGGGAACCGCAAGCACGTGGCACCCCCTCAGACTCTCAGGTGCGATACGAGGATATTTACCCCGATGCCCACCAGCAGCGAACCGCCGAGGCGTTCGGCCCAGGGGCCGACGAGGCGGCCGAAGCGTTCTCCAAGGGTGACTCCAAGCGTACTGAAGGCGGCGGCAACCGTGCCGATGACGAGGGCGGGGAGGAAGATGGTGGTCGAGAGGCAGGCCATGGAGAATCCGACAGCCAAGGCGTCGATGCTGGTCGCGACGCAAAGAGTCACCAGTAACAACCCTCGCGACGGGTCGCGGTCGCGAATATCGGCTTCCGGCCGACCGGCCTCCCAGAGCATCTTGCCGCCGATCGCGGAAAGCAGCGCGAATGCGATCCAGTGGTCGACGGCGGCGACGTAAACCTCTACTTGCGCTCCGGCGAACCACCCCAGCAGCGGCATGAGGAACTGGAAGAACCCGAAATGGAACGCCAATCGCGCGGTCTGCCGGAGTGTCGCCGGGGCGAGCGCCAACCCGGCCGCGATCGAAACGGCGAATGCGTCCATCGCCAGCCCGACGGCGACGACTACCAAGGTAATCCAACTCATTGATCTCGCAACACGACGGCCGGATCCTGGTGGATCGCGACGAGGGCCGGAAGGTAGGCGGCGACGGCGGAGAGCAGCGGCGCCCCCACGAGGACTGCCGCGAGGAGGGAACCGCTGAGCTGAAACTGACCGGGGCCGATCTCGAACGCCTTCACCCCCAAGACCCTCGCCGTCCAATCGCCGAAAAAGTACCCGATCAAGCCGCCGAGGGCTCCCAGCAAGACGGCCTTGCCGAGGAAGAGGGAGGCGATCATCGCGGAACCCTTCCCGATCGCGCGGAACAAGCCGATCTCCATGCGCCGCTGGCGGACGTTGGCCAGCGAAAGGAGCCCAATCCAAATCGCGCATGCGATGACGACGACCGGGGTAAGCACCTGGAACAGGCCCCCCATCATTCCCTGTACGGCCTCGCGTGATTCTTTCACCTGGTCGAGTATCTCCTTGCTCTTCGCCTTCACTTCCTCGCGTTGTTCCGCGCGGGCCAAAGCGATGGACCGAAACTCGGTGATCCGCGTTTCCGGCAGGACGGTGGCGAGTTGCCCGCGAATGTTCGCCAGGTCGGAACCGGCGCAGTTGCACCCCAATGCCATGATCTGGTTGATCCGCCCGGGTAGGTCGAGAACCGCCTGTGCATCGGTCAAGTGGACGGCAATGGTGATATCCTGCTTGCTCCCTTGCTCGGGGAGGATTTGCGCGATGGTGAATTCGCGTCCGGCGACGTCGATGGTCTGGCCTTTCTTTCTGCCGGCGGCCAGTTCATGCCCCAGAAAGCAGGTCCCCGGTTCGACCTCGAAACCCATCGGCGACTTCTTTCTCATGTGGGATTGGGTCGCCTCGGGGAGATATCCGACCAAGAGGACCTTACGGCCGTTCCACTCGATCCGCTTCTGAAGCGTGGCGACGAGGTGGGTGATGAGCGTCAGCCGCGAGTCCCCGGCCAGCCGGTCGATATACTCCTGCGGCAGGTCCTCGCTCGCGAAATCGCTCGACCAGAAATCGCTCATGTCGGTATCCTTATGCACGATCATCAGGTTGAAACCCATGTCGCGCATGAGAATCCGGGTTTGATCGGCCAACTTGTCCAGCTCGGCCGTCGTCTCTTCCTCCATCGCGGCGATCCGCTCGTGCGTTTCGCGGCCGTACCCGTCGACGAGGACCGGCCCGGCAGTGAACAACGCGGCGGCGGTCACCACGGCGAAGAGGCTCATGAAGAAGTTCAGTTTCCGGTAGCGGATTTCCGCGAGCAGGAGTTTAATCGTATTCATGAATCGATTATCGAGAGGGGGTTTCGTTTTGATCCGTTCGTGCGGCGACCTCGCGGACGTCTTTGCGCCGCGACGCCTCCACCAAGGCTCCAAATATCTTCCGGCGATGGGGTTCTTCCATCTTGGACGGATGCCACTGGACGAACACGCCCCAGCGGTCCGAAGTGAACTCGGTCGCCTCGATGACCCCGTCGTCGCTCCGCGCGGCGACGCGGATGCCCCGGCCCGTTCGCTTCACCGCCTGGTGGTGGTTCGACCAGACGTCCAGCCGCGGTTCCGCGAGAATTTCGGCCAGCCGTGTGCCGGAAAGGACGTTGACCGGGTGGTTTGCATCGCGGTGGATGATGTCCCGACCGACCTGCGTGGGGATATCCTGTATGAGCGCCCCCCCGAGGACGACGTTCATCATCTGCGCACCCAGACAAATCCCCAGAATGGGCTTCTCGGACTCGATCCAGGCGGCGATCAGCCGGCGGTCGAAATCCCAACGCTCTGGTGGCATGACTTTGACCGATTCGTGCGGTTCCTCGCCGTAGGCCTCCGGTGGGACATCCAGTCCTCCTATGATCACCAGGCCGTCAAGCCTCGTGGCGTATTCAGCGACGGATTCCGGCGTCTCGTGCAAATTGGGAAGGACCAGCGGCAGCCCACCCGATTCCCAGACCGCCTGGACGTACCGCCGCGCGACTGCGATCGTCTCGTTCTCGACGTCGATGGTCGACGAAACGCCGATTAGCGGTCGCTCCTCCGCGCCGCAGGGGACACCGAAAACCAAAATCGCCAGTGTACCCAAGGCGGCGGAAACGACGAGTATTCCGATACCACGATTGGACGTGAAGGTCTTGAACATGATTCCGATCTCTGATGCGTCAACCCCCCGCGCGGGGTTAAGGGCCGGGCGAGCCCGGCCCGCGCGACCGAGGTTCTCCTGGTGGTGGTTCGAATCGGCGAGGCCCATCGCCGAAGCCGCCGCGACGCGAACCCGGGCCGTCCTGCCTGGGACCCATTGGGCCGGACCTCATTCCATCGGAAGGGCGGGGAAACCGGCGCTGCCAGTAGAGCTGCCGCAGTTCCCGGTTCATCGCTTCGCCTGGAAGCAGCAGAAGCCGATCGCGGTCTTCCGGCGAGAGCCCCAAAAAGAACTCCTCCAACTCCGCCGGCCCCGGCTGCTGTGACGGTCCGGCAAACGCGGAGCGGCCGGGTGAGGGGTTCCTCGCGTCGAGAATCCACTGAAAGACGAGCCGTCCTTGTTCGCGAACGCTCTTCTCGTTCAGAAGATCGCGGACTCGCGGCGAGAGTTCGGCCCGTAACTCGGCGAGCGCCTTTTCGTAGTCCGCGTCCTGACCGGGAGCGAACATCCTCCGCCGGCCGTGGCGCAGGAACTCTTCCACTCTGTCGCGACGTTCTCTCGGATCGAGCTTCTGCAGCTTCTCCACTTCTTCGGGGGGAATCGGGTTCTCGCCGCCGCGAACCCGGCGGATGAGCCAGACAAAGAGCACCTTCTGGTCTTCCGGCGATAGGGTCCGCAGCGCTTCTTCATCACGGAGTTCACGGACTCGCGCGATGCGAGTTTCCGGTGGAAGGTCCAGCAACTCAGCCTGCGTATAAGGGGGAAGGGTCGCGATCCACTCGGAATACCGCCTCAGTACCTCTTCGAGGGCTTCACGGTCCGAGTCCGTCGCCAAATCCTCGTGCAAACGGCGAAGTTGGGCGCGTTTCTCCTCGGACAACCGCCGAAACCGCTCCCAGGCGTCACTCAAGGCATTTTTTTGTTCGGCCGTCATGCGTTCGATCCGGCCGCGACGCCGCACGAGCGATTCATCGGCCGCCGCGGAGAAGACCAACGCCGCGGCCACGGCGACCAGGAGTATTGCCTTACGGAGCTTCATGCGGCACCTCCTCGTCGAAGAGTCCTTCCTCGCGCAGGGCGCGAAGAAACTCCATTGTCTCCACGTGCAAGTAGGCGTCGAGCCGTTCGACCACCGGCAGGTCCCGCAAGAGCAGGTTTTCTTGCCGCGAGAAATAGCCCGAGGCCACCCCAAAACCGAGAAGAAAGCAAACCGAGACGACGCTCAGGTAGGCCAGATACCGATGAAACCAGGTCCGGCGGCGCGGCAGGGAGACGCCGTTCTCCATTTGCACCATCTCCACGGTCGTCCGCGTGAACGATTCTCCCACCCCCGCCGGCTTGAGTGATTCGAGCATGTTCCAGGCGCGGTCGAGTTCCTGGACGCGGCGGCGGACCTCGGCATTTTCGGCGATCAGGTCTTCCAGCGCACGCGAGGCGTCCGCGTCCAGCTCGCCGTCGAGGTAGGCCGTCAGCTTCTCGTCGAATTCCGGCGATACCGGGTCGTATCCGGAAAGCCGCTCGTGGGGCGTCATACCGAACCCTCCGTGGCTGAAAACGAAGGAGGTGCATTGCCCTGCTCGATGTAGGGCTTCAACACGTCCCTGAGGTTGCTTCTGGCACGGGAAAGGAGCGATTTGACCGCCTGGGGCGTCAACCCCATCGTCTCGGCGATATCGGCGTAACACATCCCCTCGAAACGGCATAGAAGCACGGCCATTCGTTGGCGTTCGTTGAGTGAATCGATCGCCAGATGAACCATATCCCGCGCCTCGGCCTTGTCGATGGCCCTCGCCGGAATGACGCTGCTGCTGGCCTGGACGAGGTTCTCCAGCGGGTTTGCCCCCAAGGGACCGCTACCATCCGGCTCGATCCGTGTTTCGCGGCGCCGGGATCGGGTCCGGAGGGCTTCCATCGCGACGTTGTGCGCGATGGTGAATAACCATGTCGAGAACTTCGCCCCGGCCCGGTAGGTGTGCCGCGCACGAAAGACGCGCAGAAACACCTCCTGGGTAAGGTCCTCGGCCAAATCGCGGTTACGAACGAGGTGAAAAAGAATGGTCGCGACGCGGTTCTGGTAGCGTCGCATCAGTTCCTCGAACGCGGCCGTACTGCCACCGCGGACCTCAACCATGAGGCGGACGTCGGGGTCGCGAAGGGCCCAGGTTTGCGCGGAGGAGTCGGAAACCATGAGGAAAAAAAACGAGGACTTAGGTAAGAGGGCTGCCCTGCCATTATATCCGCCGCCCCAGGGATTGAGAATGGTGTAAACTTCTTCCGCTAGATAATCTCGTTCGCGAAATTTTTTCATTGAACGATCACTTGCGGCCCGCCGGCCATCCGCGAGTCCTCCCAGATTCGCGATATCCGCCAATTACCGAACCGCCCGGCTACTTACCAGTCTCTTCAGTATTCAAGCGTGCGCATATCGCGGTACGAAACGATCTCCGTCGAGTCCGGTTTTTTGTCCTCTTTCCACCACTGCTGGCGGCGTGACGCGGTCCAATTCTCCGCAATGCCCATCTCGTCGATCCGCTCGATGATTTCCAGAGCGCTTTGCGGCCGCTCGGCCGGGTCCTTCGCCAGGCACGACATAATCAGCCGCTCCACCTCTTCGGGAAGCTTCAATTCGACCAACCGCGACAGCGGCGGAGGCTCCGCCGACATATGGTGGGACAGAACGACCATAGTCGTGTCCCCCTCATAGACGGGTTTTCCCACCAGAAGCCAATGCGCCGTGCATCCGAGCGAATACAAATCGGCGCGGCCGTCCGCCTTGCGAGGGTCGAGTATTTGTTCCGGCGCGATAAACCCGGGGGTACCGCAGATGCCGGCTTCCTGCGCCGCGATGGTGTGCGACGAACCGCGGATATCCCTGACCAGACCGAAATCGAGAACCTTGAGGAAATCGAAGTCGATTCCCTGGCGGCAGACGAACAGGTTCCCCGGCTTGACGTCGCGGTGGATAAGGCCGACCGTGTGCGCCTCGTGCAACGAATGGCATGCCTGCCGGAGCAGATGGAGCACCCGCTCCACCGGTTGCGGTCCGTGCAACTCGACGAGGGTTCGCAAGTCCAGCCCGTCAAGTAGCTCCATTACGTAGTAGAACGTGTCCTCGTGCAGGCCGAAATCGTACACGGCGACGGTGTGCGGCGACCGGAGCGCGGCGGTGGCCTTCGCCTCGCGCTGGAATCGGACCAGGAGCCGGTTCGCCGCGATGGAATCGCCGTCCCCCATACGAGCCCGGCGTATGAGCTTCACCGCGACCGGTCGGGCGAGCATCCGGTGGTGGCCGCGCCACACCTCCCCCATGCCCCCCTCGCCGAGCGGCTCTTCGAGTTCGTAGTTGCCGATTTCGCGGACTCGGCCCAAGTTATTCATCAACGAAACGTTCTCGTGGGCCAATTCGTCCGCCTCGCGGCGCGCCTCGGCGGCCCGCCGGGCGTTGTCGAGAACGAAATTGATCATCACCTCCAGCCTCTCGATCGATTCGTCGGTGACGTCCAAGTACACCAGTTGGTCGAAGTCTCCCTTCACGGTCAAGCTGAGTTGATCCGAAAGCCTCTCGATCCACCGGCGGAGTTCGGAATCCGCGACCCGGTATTTGTCGCCCTGCGATCGCGCACCCATGTCAATCGTCCTCCTCGAACCAGTGGACGACGATCTCGCACTCCTTGTCCCCCTGTTTCATACAGCGGGTTTGCTGGATGGTGGCCACGTCTCCGTAATGCCGGATCACCAACTGGGCCATCGCCACGTAGTATCCGCACATCCGGTTGGGAGACGCGTAGTGAACCACGATGTGGTTCGGCCCGGTATCCAGGCGGAATTTCTCCGACACGGCACGCCGCGCCGCCGGTTCCCGCAACGCGGTGGCGAAGGAGTTGTGAATCCGCGGCTGCAGCTCCAGGAACTCCCGCGCATTCTTACACATGTCGTACCAAGAGCGGAACCGTTCGTAGGTGAAGGAGAAGAATGCTTTCGCGAAGAGGTGCTCCATTTCGATGGGAGTTTTCTCCAGTACGTTGATCGCCGTGCCGAGGAGCGTTCGCCAATGGAAATCCGAATACGGTTCGTTCATCCGGAATACGAAATCCTCCGGAAGCTCGGCTACCTCGCGGACTTGCCCCAATGCCTCCGTTCCGCCCTCCTCTTCCACCATTTGCAGCAATACGCGGGGTAACAGGCCGATCATACGTCTTTTCCGGGTGCAGGGACGCCGGTGCCTGAAAGGGGAACCGACTCCGCGGGATGAATCAGGCGCGGACAGATCACGCTTCCACGCCGCCTTGGTTTGTCCCAATTATAGCGGACCCCCGACCGGGACACAATCGGGAGGGGTGGGGCCGAACGGACCGCGTCCCCGCTCCAGCCGATTTCGAATCCACAAATTCGGCCGATTCGACTCCGGCGGAAAACCCGGCGGAAGGACCACGAGGATAGCCCGGCTCCCAGGAACCCGAAGAGCAGGTTGGGGGCCGTCTGGCTGAGAACTTGGCAGCAAAGCGATCACAAGCTCGATCAGAAGTTTTGTCGCCTCGGCGGACACGAATACCAACTCCATTCACTGGGTCCTAAACCCATCGCGTATTGAATTATCCGCAAACGCTCGGTCGAATCGACCTGAATCCGGCCGTCCGAACTCTTTTCCGGGCCCATTCCGGTGCGGAACAAGCCACGGAATCAACGGCTATCACACTTCCGCCGTAGGCGGATGGAATTCCTCGTCCCATGGCGCGTTTCGCCGCCCGACAATCGAATTGGCCCTCAGTGAGGCACCTATTCGGGGAGTTTCAGCACCACCAAGGACTACTCGAGGCGGATACTACGCATGACTGCCGGCATCGGAAGACGATGCCGTCGTCACTTGTTCGCTGCGTGCATTTTTAGCGCTCGACCGAGCGCCTTTCGCGCTCTGGCCAGGAGTCGTTCGACTGCTTTTGGCGTGGTTTCCATCGCGGCGGCCGTGTGTTTCGTGTCGAGTCCTTCGAGATACGACAAGACAACCGCCATTCGTTGCCGATCGGGAAGCCCACCGACGGCGACGCGGACCCGCTCTACCCGTTCGCGGTCGGAGAGTACTTGCTCGGGTGAGCGAGCGTCACTGGTCGAGACCCTGGCACGAAACAGTCCTCTGGAAAAGGAGCGGCGTTTTCGAGAGACGTCGATGCAACGCCGGACGACGATCCGGTAGAGATAGGCGCTAAACGGGACCTCGGGCCGGTATCGCCCGCTCGCCTCGTACACGCGCAGAAAGGCGTCCTGGACGGCGTCTTCCGCCTGATGCCGGTCGGCCAGAAACCGGTAGGCGACGTTCCAGGCGGTTTGCTGGTACCGCAAAACGAGCGCCTCGAAGACGCGCGGATCCCCCTGTGCGACCGCCGACATCAGGGCATGGTCGGTCGTTTCCGGTTCCGGTTCGGTGGCAGTAAATCCCATTCGCACGTCGAGGCGGTTTCCGGGTCGCCATGAATGCTCTTGAATCGCGAGATTGCATTATACAACGATGGCGCAGCCGGAAGAAGCGAAAAACGCGGCCCCGCGTGCTTGGGCGAACCGTTCCGACTCGCCGCGTGCCTCCTTTTCCCCGCCAATGGCGGCGCGGCGGAAAAGCTTCCGTTTACTTCTTCATGCAGCAGTTTTTGTACTTTTTGCCGCTGCCGCAGGGGCAGGGAGAATTGCGGCCGACGCGTTCGGTGCGGTTGCGGATCGGTTCGAGTTTGCGGTCGGCCTGGGTGCCGTCGATGGCGGCCTGCTGCTGTTGGGTGATCTCGTCCGCGGAGGGGGCTTCTTCGTGGATCGCCTCCGCCTGAGACCAGGTCGAACCGAGGAACCGTTCGTCAAGCTGCTCCATGCGGAAGATGAGATCGGTGACCCGCTCGCCGAAGGCCTCCCACATCCGCTCGAATGTCCGCATTCCCTCGCGCTTGTACTCGACCTTGGGATCGACCTGGGCGTACCCGCGCAATCCCACGCCGCTGCGGAGGTGGTCCATGACCAGGAGGTGCTCCTTCCAGGCGGCGTCGAGCAACTGCAAAACCAGTGCGCGTTCCATGAACCGCATTTCCGTGCGGTACTTGCGGTCGACGTGGGACGCGATCTTCAGGCGAAGCCGCTCGTCGTCCATCGTCTCGATCTGCTCGCCGGCGATGTCGTCCATCCCGGAAATCTTCTTTGCCCAAAGCGCCAGCTCCGCCGCCTTTTCGGAAATCGCCGGGGCATTCGACTCGCGATCCCGCAGGAAGGCGTCGACTCGCTCGTCGGCCTCTCTTGCCATTCGCAACCCTTCTTCGAAGTATTCTCGGCTCTTTTCGACGAGGATTTCGCGGATTTCGTCGCGCTGTCTGTTCTTCAGGTCGTCCGCGGTGAACGACACGTGGAACCGCCGCTTGGCCCACTCGGCCAGCGATTCCCGGTCGTACCGCTTGTGGCCGGTCACGTCGCGGAGCGTGTGATGGATCAGACCGGTCAAGACCGGATACTCGACTTCGCGCTGCCGGTATGCCTCGGCGGCCAGCCGTTTGATCTCTTCGTGAACCTCTTCCGCCGACAGCCTCTTCATGTGCTCGAAATCGGTCTCGATACCGAACTTATGATACACCCAGTCGCACGCGGAGCGGATGCCGAAATCGGGGTCCAGAAACCGCTCGCCGGCGGAAAGATCGGTCTTGCCGATCGATTCGCGGGCTTTTTCGATAAGGTTCTCGGCGACGTCCTCGCGGCCGATCCGCTTCAGATCGCGGTCTCGCAGGCTCAGACGCCAGCGGACGTCGGCCGCCTTGGCCAGAGCCCCCCAATTCCACTCATCCGGATCGGCGTCCTCGGGGAGATTCTCCTCGACGAGGTCGAAGACCTGACTCTCGGCGAGCCGCTCGGCCTCGTCCTTGGCGAACGCCTCGGCC
This sequence comes from uncultured Planctomycetaceae bacterium, assembly GCA_964520785.1. Classification (GTDB taxonomy): domain Bacteria; phylum Planctomycetota; class Planctomycetia; order Pirellulales; family Thermoguttaceae; genus CAZFQG01. Next base: position 13,192 of record CAZFQG010000123.1, read on the forward strand.
CGCTCGAAATCCATCCCGCGGAAGTCGCGCGCGTCGAATTCGACGGAAAGGATGTCACCGGCCCATTTGGCGAAGGTTTCGGTCCCATGGTCTTTGTGAAGGAAGACATCCAAGAATCGGTCTATTTCCGATTCGATCATGCCGAGAACGAGCCGGCGACAGTCGGCGCCGTCGAGGATCGCCTGGCGGTATCCGTAAACCCGCTTCCGCTGCTCGTCCATGACCTCGTCGTATTCCAGCAGGTTCTTTCGAATCTCGAAGTTGCGTTCCTCGACCTTCTTCTGGGCTCCCTCGATCCGCCGCGAGACGAGCCGGCTCTCGATGGCCTCGCCTTCCTGCATCCCGAGCCGCGTGAGGACGTTCTTGACCCACTCGCCGGCGAAAATCCGCATCAAGTCGTCTTCGAGCGACAGGAAGAATCGGCTGCTACCCGGGTCTCCTTGACGACCGCAGCGGCCCCGTAACTGGAGGTCGATCCGCCGGGCCTCGTGGCGCTCGGTTCCGACGATGTGCAAGCCCCCCAATGCGGCCACCTCGCGGCCCTCGGGTTTCGTCCGTTCGCGTCGTTCGATCTCGTCGACCAACGCGTCCCACTCGTCTTGTGGAACGTCCAGCCGCGTTTCGTACTTCTCCTGAAGGATAGCCCAGGCCATCGCCTCGGGGTTGCCGCCCAAAACGATGTCGGTTCCGCGGCCGGCCATGTTCGTAGCGATGGTAACCGCCCCCTTTCGCCCCGCCTGGGCGACGATCTCCGCCTCGCGCTGGTGGTGTTTCGCGTTGAGAACCTCGTGCTGGATGCCCCGGCGGTCGAGCATCGACGCGATCAATTCGCTCCGCTCGATGGACACCGTTCCGACCAGGAGGGGCCGGCCGTGGCGCTCGATCCGGGCGATTTTGTCCCGCATCACCTCGACGGTCTGCTTCGCCCCCCTCGGCTGAAAGCTGAGTGAGACATCGTCCTCGGCGATGATCCGCCCGCGCCAGTCCTCTCCCTTCTTGGAGATGAGAACGTCGTCGCGGTGGACCCGCTCGATCTCGTCGACGATGGCATTGTATTTCTCGCTCTCCGTCCGGTAAATGACGTCCGGATAGCTGACCCGCTGGAGCTGCCGGTTCGTCGGGACCGCGATGACGTCGAGCTTGTATATTTTCCAGAATTCGGCCGCCTCGGTCATGGCCGTGCCGGTCATGCCGCAAATCTTGTCGTACAGCTTGAAGTAATTCTGCAGCGTGATCGTCGCGAGGGTCTGGTTCTCCTTCTTGATCGGAACCCCTTCCTTCGCCTCGACCGCCTGGTGCAAC
>CAZFQG010000123.1:14503-18801 GCA_964520785.1 uncultured Planctomycetaceae bacterium
AACCCGTCACTCCAGTTACGGCCCGGCATCAGCCGTCCGGTGAACTCGTCGACGATGATGATCTCGGTGTCCTTGACGACGTAGTTGACGTCGCGCTTGTACAAATACCGCGCCTTCAGCGCGTTGTCGATCAGGTGCGGCCATTCCATGTTGCCGGCGGTGTAGAAGCTCTCTACGCCGGCCAGTTGCTCCGCCCTCCGGACCCCCTCGTCCGTCAGGTGCGCCGAATGCTCCTTCTCGTTCACCTCGAAATGAACGTCACGCTTCAATTCCCGCGCGATCTTCTCCGCCTTGGCATAGCGGGAGACGTCGTCGTGGGCGGGACCGGAGATGATCAGCGGCGTCCGCGCCTCGTCGATGAGGATGTTGTCGACCTCGTCGACCACGGCGTAGTGTAGCGGACCCTGAACCTGTTGTTGATCTTTCGGGTACGTGTCGTCTCCCCGGGCGGCGGATCGCATGTTGTCGCGGAGGTAGTCGAAGCCGAACTCGTTGTTCGTGCCGTAGGTGATGTCGCAGTCGTAGGCCTTCTGCCGCGCGCTGCCACCCATGTTCGCCTGGATGGCGCCGACCGAAAGCCCCAGCGACATGTATAACGGACCCATCCATTCCATATCCCGCCGGGCGAGATAGTCGTTCACCGTGACGACGTGGACTCCCTTCCCCTCGATCGCGTTGAGATAGGTGGGCAACGTGGCGACGAGCGTTTTTCCTTCGCCGGTGACCATCTCGGCGATGTTTCCGCTGTGAAGTACCATGCCGCCGAGCAATTGAACGTCGTAGTGCCGCATGCCCAGGACGCGTCGGCCCGCCTCGCGACAGACGGCGAAGGCCTCGACCAGAATATCGTCAAGCGTCTCCCCCGCGGCGAGCCGCTTCCTGAAACGGTCGGTCTGTTCACGAAGTTCGGCGTCGGAAAGGGCTTGGTACTTCGGCTCCAAAGCGTTGATCGCGTCGACCTGCGGTTGTATTCGTCGCAGATACCGGGCGTTCGAGGAGCCGAAAATGCTGGTCACCCCGCGCTCGAATCCTTGGGCGATCCCGCTGCAGACGTCCGTAAAGGATTCCCATATCCGCTCCAGTGTGTCGTTCGCCATCTGTATATTAAAAAGAGTGCTTATTGTGAGTTTTCTGTTGTTTCGAGAAGAATACACCGCTGCCCCATCACCTCACGGACCACCCCATCGCAGCATTATATGTGTTTCCCCCCAGCACGGCAAGCACCGTTGCTCCCCATCAACACAGGGCTGAGAGCAACCATGGACTACACATGCCATCCCCCCGATAGAGTATAATTCCGGAGGAATCTAGGTTCGTAAACGCCGAATCGACGCTGAAGCGGTTTCTTAATCGCAAAAAGAGGCAGACGGGCAACGCAGCGACTTCAAGCCCCGGCACCGAAGATTTTCCAGCGGGAACATCCTTCGCCGGATGGGGGATCCGCGTTCGGCGTCTGCGGAAAGGGAACAATCGTCGGTTCTGTGGGCCCGTCCGCGTTCTCCATCGACATATCCGCCGTCGTCGTAGCGTGCCGCTGGAGTTCCCAAAGTCGAGCCTGCTTGACGAACGTGTTGAAAAACGCCGTCAACATGCACGCCTGCAGTCCCGCGTTCCCGTCGAGAAAACCGCCGCGCAAGAGATAGAGCTGGCAGAATCGTAAGAAGGGTCGAATACAGAGGCTTCGGAAAGTAGCCGTTTTTCCCTGCTCGAAGAGAGTCTCGGCGCCCTGGCGCGTGTAGCGGAGGTACTTGTCAAAATACTGGTCGTAACTGTCAATCGTGTAGTGGAGAAACCGGCCGCTAAGACGCCCCACCATCCGACGCGGGATGTCGATCTCCTCGTGAACCCGCTGTGGTTTATAGCGGTGCTCCTTGCGGATCAGACGCACGGCCGGGGAATTCCACCCCGCATACCTCAGATACAGCCCGAAGAAGTGACAGGCGAAACCGGCGGAGTAGGCGGTGTATTTCGGATTCGGATCATCTAGGACCCGCCGCACCGATTCGGCCAGTTCGTCGGTCAACCTTTCATCGGCGTCGATGATCAGCACCCAGGGATGCGCGGCCTGAGGGATTGCCCAGTTCTTAAAGTCTGCTGGAGAACGGTAATCTCGATGGAGTAATCGACATCCCCCCAACTTATGTATCAAGGCGATCGTCTGATCCGTCGACCCGGAATCGGCGACGAGAATCTCGTCCGCTACCGAGCGAACCGAACGGATGCATCCGGCGATATGACGCTCTTCATTCTTACATGTGATCAGGACGGTCAGCTTGGCGGCCATGGCGCGGACTCATATAGTTCAAAAAACCAAGGGTTGCCAAACAACACCGATAACCCTTGGAATCGATGTTTTCGCAATAATCGTAATCGTCGTAACGGCCTTCCTAAATTGCACAAATTCCAGATGAAAGCGCCAGACCGGGTGAGGATGAGGATTGCTGGCCCGATTGTTACGCTATGCGGGGGGCACCGATCCCACTTTCAGGTCTGGTCGAAGGTGCCGCCGTGGCGTTAGGACGCGGACGCGGAGGACGCCTTTGGCGCCGGACGGCAGCGCCCCGGCCGTCCCACGATTTGGCCTCGCGGTATTTCGAGCCACCATTTGGCTTCGGCCGTCTCCGCGCCGAAGAGTAGCGAGGCCAGTTCCGCGAGGTACTCCTGTACGGGTGAACACGGGTAAACGCGGAGGGTAAACGCGACCGGGTCACCCGAGGGGATTACTCTCCCTCGGGTTCCCACAGATCCGGACGTGCTCGCATTAGAGCATCCGGTTCCTCAAAACCATGATTACTACGTGCTGCCCGGGTGGTGAATCTTCGGCAGGGGAAGCGGGTACCGCTTCTTCAGCCGATTGAACTGATCCCAGGTCAGGCGGCGCCGTGATTGCGGCGGTCAAGCCATTTCCGGCAGGCTCGTGTCGGAATAAAGCCAGGACGCTCGCGCCTCCGGCGAGTCTACCGGTCGGGGTGGTCGCGTATACCTAGCTCCGGCTCCGACGCCGTTGACGACCGCGTCGAATATCGCTACAATCGACAGGGTGAACGGATCGAGATGATGGACCAGAACGGAACGGTCCACCGGTACGAATACGATTCGCTCGGGCGAATGACCGCCGACGGCGTCGTGCAATTCGGCGCCGGCGTGGACGATACCGTCAAGCGGATTGAAACCTCCTACGAGGTCAGGGGAATGGTCCAGAAGGTGACCAGCTTCAGCGACGCCTCCGGTGGCGCGGGGAATATCCTCAACGAACTCGTCTCCCAATACGACGGGTTGGGCAAGATCACCACGTTCGCCCAAGACCACTCCGGCGCGGTAGATGAGTACTCCCCGTCCGTTGGATACACGTACTCGGCCGGGAACCGGCTCACGCGGGTCGACTCCGTCGCGGCGGCCGCTTCGCAGGACTTCGACGAATTGTATCGCTACGACGACATGAACCGGCTTGTTTCGCTCGAACGGGGTGATTACGATTCGTCCAGCGACGAGATCGAAACCGGGACGTTCGCCGAGACGTGGGACCTCGACGCCCTGGGGAACTGGGAGCCGTACCGGTATGACTCGAACGCCGACGGCACGGTCGACGTCACTCAGAACCGCGTGCACAACCGGGCCAACGAGATCACGTCGATCGATTCGAGCACGACCCACGTTGCCCACGACGCGGCGGGGAACATGACGAAGCTGCCGCAACCGGGCGACTGGAATGACGACTACGCGTTGACGTTCGACGCCTGGAACCGCCTGGTAAAGGTCGAGGACGGCGCCAACACGGTCGCCGAATACGCCTACGCCAACGGCAACACGACCTCGAAGGCGACCGAGCGCAACGGCTCACTCACAGACCAGGTTCTCTACAACTGGAACTACGAAAACCGCCTCACCGACGTGGATAACGACGCCGACGGCACGTTCGAAATCGAGAACCACTACAACGCCGACGGAATTCGTACCGCCCAAACGAGTGACGGCGAAGAAACCCGCTTCCTGATCGACTCCAACCGCCCCTACGCCCAGGTCCTGAAAGAGTACACGCCCGGCGGGATTATCAAGGTTTCCTACGTCCATGGGTTGGACCTCATCTCCCAGAACCGCCCAGCCGAGACCGGCAAGTCTTTCTACCACGTCGATGGCCTCGGCAGTACCCGTGCGTTGACCAACGGTTCCGGCCTCGTCACCGACACGTACATCTACGATGCCTTCGGGCGGACGATTGGGCAAGTGGGAAGCACGGGCAACGTGAATGGCACTTGCGCATCCGTAAGTCATTATATGGCAAACTGATATAGACAAGA
>CAZFQG010000124.1:0-18786 GCA_964520785.1 uncultured Planctomycetaceae bacterium
CCTACAATGCTGGCGGAGTGCATGAAGTCGCTGTAGTTCCTCGTCATTCGCCAGGATGACCCATCGACCTCGCGTGCCGGGAAGTTGACGGGCCACACAACCCACTTGCGTTGAATCCAAGTATACAAAGTGGATTGAGGCATATCCAGCCGACACGCCAGGTCGGCGAACCACCACTCGTCGGGTTGTGGTTCAGCACTTGATTCCAAACGGTGGCGACGACGCTGTACGAGGCCGTTGCGCGATAGTAATTGCCGGACCATGGGGCCATTGAATGTCATACGTCTTTTCGGCGGACGCCACCCTTCCTGATTTAACTGTTCTGCCATCCGTGCCGTGCTCATGCCGGCGTCACGGAACGCAGCCCCAACACGGCCCAAGAAACCTTCTCTTGGCCTTTGGGAAGAACCGATTTCAGGAACTCGTCCAGTTTCAAACGACGGATCAGTTCCAACGCCAGCCACGGACCGCCAAAGTCGACGCGATTCTCGACCCGCACGCCGGCCGTGTCGACCTCGATCCACTCGCGCTCGGGACGTTCATCTTGGCCGAACAGCCGCAACTGCTGATACGGCGATGGGCGTTTATTCTCCGCCGCACGCTTGACGCCCCGGCGAGCCGAGTCCTTGAGTTGCCTCAAATAGGCCACACGTCGCGTTGCCCGGAACCGGCGGCTGACGGCCCAGGAATCGGCCGATTACAATCAGATCCGCGCCAAGGTCGCCGGCGAGCTGCGCGAGCTCATCGCGCGCCATCACGAGCGTATCTCGGCGCGGGATCACCTGGGGGAGTTGCTAAAGCAGTTGAAGGCGGCACGGGAGGAACGCCGCCTGAGCCTGGCCGACATGACGGAGATCACCGGCATGGACCGGTCGGCGCTCTCGAAACTTGAAACCGGAAAGCGCCCGAACCCAACGGTCGAGACGTTGATCCGCTACGCCGAAGCAGTGGGCAAGCACCTCATGGTGTCGCTGGTGGAAGAATGAGGAACTGCGTCGTCCGGGCCGTGGAAAACGGCCAGATCGGAGCGAAGAATAAGATAAAACGGCCTTCGCCCAATTCTCGTCCCAATTCTCGTCAACCTTCAAACGAATGAATATCGGAAACTGCCGTGTACCAGCTTTTCGAATTCGGTACAATGCAAGTATGCGAGGAGACTGCTCCCTTCTTCCCGAACCTCTTTTCTCCCAAGTGGATGATGAAGTATCCTGCAATCGCGTTCATAATTGGAGCCCTTATCCTGGGGGGATTCTTGCACACTGCCGTTTCAGCCAACGAGGCGGAATCGGAGGGGTTTGGCCTTTCCGATCTTGCTACCCCCGGCGGGAGGGACCTCCTCCCCAGGCCCACCGTCACCGGTGCGTGGCTCTGGAGTGATTTGGTGTGGTTTCGCGACTACCGAATTCAGTGTCATGCCGTTACCGGAGAGCATCGATTGCTAGACCCCAGAGGGTTCCGCCGCGCGTGGGGAACTTTGGTTCAATGCCGCGATGAGTTGAATCGGATCAAAAAGGTCGAAGAACTCGAACCCCTAAGCGGACGCGCCGTCGTCGTCTTGCACGGACTCCTCCGTAGTCCTGGGACGATGGAAGGGTTGTGTGACTACATCGAAGAGAATAGTGATTTCACCGCCGTCAACGTCGGATATCCCAGCAACCTTCTGAAGATCGAAGTGCACGCCCGATACCTGGCCCATCTGATGGACGAGTTGGAGGGCTTCGAGGAGATTGACTTCGTTGCCCACAGCATGGGGAACATCGTTTTTCGGCACTACCTGAAGGATCGGACTGATCCGGAAACCGGCCGCCAGGGCGATCCGCGGATCAAGCGGTGCGTCATGCTCGCCCCGCCAAACAACGGTTCCGTCACCGCCTCCGTCCTGGCTCGCAACGATTTCTTCATCACGCTTTTCGGCCGGCCGGGCCAGGAACTCGGTGTCGACTGGAACCACCTTGCCCCGCAACTTGCCGTTCCCAGTTTTGAATTCGGCGTCATCGCGGGAGGTCGAAACGACGAACGCGGGTACAACCCAGTGCTCGCGGGAGATGACGACGGTACCGTGCGAGTGGAAGGAACGAAGCTCCCCGGAATGACCGATTTTCGCGTCGTTCCCAGCCTGCATACCTTCATCATGGACCACCCCAAGACAAGACGATACACTCTGCAATTCCTTGAAACGGGCTATTTTGAATCGCCCGACACGAAACAGCCGCTGCCGGATCACGGGTCACCTCGGGATGAATCACGGGAATAGAGTTGAATAGAGGTGGCGTCGGCAGACCATTATTCTCCGCCTCCTTCATCCCTCGTGGCCGTACCTCTCGGTACGCGAAATTACTACGGAGCCATGCCCAAACCCCGGCTTTCCACGTTCATTTTGATCCCTTTTCTCGCCTTCTCCGGCCCTGTTCTCGATGCGGCGGAAGCGGAATCGAATGCGCGGTACTTGGAGGAACTGCGGCGTCGGGGAAATACTCTGGAAGTGGAGGCGATTTGCCGCCGGGAACTCGCGAGGACCGACCTGAAGGAAGACGCCCGAGCATCGCTCACGGTGGTTCTCATGCAGACGCTTGCCGACCGCGCGATCACGGAGCCGCCGGACCTTCGAGCCGCGTTATTCTCCGAAGCCGAGGAAGCCGGACGGGCTTTTCTCGAGAGCCGGTCGGAACATCCAAAGTCCGTTCTGATCCGCCTTCAGGCTGCCATCAACGGGGCCCTTGGCGGTCAGGTTGCGCGATTGGAAGCGGAGGCCGCCGGTGGGGCGCGGCGTTCGTTCGAATCAGCCAGAGACGCACTGCGGGCCGCGGTGCGACGTTTCGAGGACGTTCACGGTGATGTGGAGGTTCTGCTCCGGCGGCGGCCGCCTAGTTCGGATTTCTCGCGCGACGAACTGGTGAACCTCGAAAAATCCGTCCGGCATAAATGGGCGGAGGCCCTGACGGAACTGGCGACATGTTTCCCGGTCGAAAGTCCCGACCGCGTCGATCTGCTTGGCCGCGCGTCGGCCCTTCTCGCTCCGCTCTCCGGGGGAGACGAACGACATCCTCTAACCTGGCAGGCGCGGATCGACCGCATCCGGTGTGAGCGTCTCTTAGGCCATCACGACGACGCGACACAGGCCCTGGCCGCGCTGGCGGCGGCAAATCCGCCGGAAGAGACGGCGCTCCTCGCGGCGGCCGAGGCGATGCGGCTGGCGCTCAGCACCGGTCGCCTGGATGAGGCCGTCGCCTTGTTCGAGCGGATGCCAACTCTCGACGCCGCGCACCCCAAGACGCTCGCTCTGGCCGCCCTCGATGTCTCGCTCGAAGCCAAGCGGCACGCCATGGAAGCCGGCGATCCGGCGGCGGCACGGACGTGGGGCGGTCGGGTCGAATCGTTGCTCCGGGAAATCGCCAGACTGTACGGACCTTACTGGGGTCGCCGCGCGGAAATGCAGGCGGCCCGGTACGCCGGAAAAGTTGAATCGAACGACACGGCCATGCTCATGCGCGCGGGGGCGCTCGCCGTGGAAGAGGACCGGCCGGACGAGGCGGTTTCCTTCTACGATCGGGCCCGCGCCGCGGCAGTGGCGGAAGGGAATACATCCGGAGCGTTCGAGGCCGGTTACGCGGCGGCGGCGGTGGAGCACCGTCGAGAACGGTCCGCCGAGGCGTTCGGACGCTTCCGCGACATCGCTCTCACCGCGACTCAAAACCCACTCGCGCCGGAGGCTCATCTTTTGGCTGCCTGGCACGCCGGCCGACTCCTCGACCGAGCCGGCCCGGAAGAAACCCAGGCGGAAACCAAGTTCGCGGACATTCTGGCCGAGCACCTGCGGTTTTGGCCGGACGCGTCAACGGCCGACCCGGTCCGCCATCAATTGGGGCTCCTGCACGAAAGGGCGGGACGCCAGAGGGAGGCCATCGAGGTTTATCAACGGATTTCGACCGGTTTCTCCGCCTATCCCGAGGTCTTGGAATCAATCGGCCGGTGCATCACCGCGCTGGCGGCCAAGACCCCCGCGGACGCGCCGCGACTCGCTTCGGACGCCGCGGCATGGTTCGACAACCTCGTGCGCGGCTCCGATGGGCAGTTGCCCCAGCGATGGAGCCCCAGCGCGCGCGCCGCGGCGGTGGAGGCGGCCCGGTTCTACCTGGAGACGCCTGAAGACGCATCGCGGGCCGAACCACTTCTGCGTGCCGCGCTGGCGGACCCGGAGGGGGCACCCTCCCAATGGCGGTCGCGCGCGCAGGCCCTCTTGATTGCCGCGCTGGCGGTGGCGGGGAAGCGGGAAGAGGCGCTCGCCTTGACTAATGCCCAACTGGATGCCGCCGATCCCGCCGGCCGCGCGGCACTCGAACGAACTCAGGCGGAACTCCTGGCGAAGACGGCCGGTCGCGCCGAGGCATTGGCCGCCTTCGAGACGCTCGTGGAAAACCATCCCAGGGACGCGGCCGTCCGTCGCCGGTACGCCGAGCTTCTGGCCGAGGGCTCGGATCGGGCCTGTCTCGAGAAGTCACTGGTCCAATGGCGGGTTCTGGCCGAAGGGCTCAAGCCGGATACCCCCGAGTGGTTCGGTGCCAAATACCAAACGGCGGAGATGCACTACCGGTTGGGCAATCGGGAACAGGCGGCAAGGGTCGTGACCGTTTTGCGGATTACGCGGCCTGAACTGGGTGGTCCGGAAATGAAAGCGAGGTTCCTGGAACTTCTTCAGCGCTGCCGATAAACGAGGCAGCGACTCCGTTATGCACGAACATCCCTGAATTCAAAAAGGCCGACGAATCATGAGCCGTTCCTTCTTTCTAGGCGCACTTCTGCTCGGAGTCCTTTTCGGCGTCGGCCTATGCCAGCTCGGCACGACCGTCTCCCAAAGGGCCCAGGCCCAGGTCGTTTTGGAGGATGCCGAGGGGCCGATCCGCTACGAATACCGAGTCGTCCGATTTGTCGGACTCGACACGGTGGACTTTCAAAAGACGCTCAATGCCCTCGGTGACGCGGGATGGGAATACGTCGGCCCCATTCAGTACCGAAACGAGGTTCCCGTCGCGACCGCCGTGGCATTCAAACGGCCGCTGCGCTATTGAGGAAGCGGCGATCTTCCCGGAGAAGACGACGAACAACGTGAAGGGGGCAGCCGAGAAGAACCGAAGGTATTTTGTCTGTAATTAGCGGGACGACGTTTCTAGACTTCTGGTCCCTGCCGCTTGCGAACCTCCCGTTCATCAGAAACAGGGTCGGTCGGTAGATCGTCTTTGCTCGCCGAACGCGGTTCGGGACGGCCCTCCGAGTGGGTTTTTCCGAACCATTCTCCCAGCCAGACCGCGTCTTCACGGAGTTCCTCCTGGGTCTCCTCCAAGCCAACGAAGTCCGCTCGGCACCGGCGCCACGCGAACCAGGCAAGCAGGATGCCGAAGACGATCAGGACGCCGCCGAAAAGCGCCGACCATCCCGCGGCGGTGATTCCCCATATCCCATCGAGAATCAGCGCCAAACCACAAAGCAGAAGCGGGAGGGCGACCAACAGGCATGTCAGCGCGACGGTCAACGCGATGAGCAACCGCTTGATCGTCCGGATGTCGCATTCGATTTCCAGCCGCGCCAGTTCCCAACGCAGCGAAAGGCTCTCCCTGGCGTGATCTCCCAGTGTATCGAGACGCTGGCGGAGAACTTCGAACAATCGGGTCTTTTCAAGCGGTCTCATGCGGCCCTCCCGCGGAAACGGCGCCGCCTTCCGGCCGCGACGGCTGTTCATTCCGGTCAAACAGCGAGTCGCAGAAATCGACGATTTCACCGAAAAGACGAGATTGAACGCGTCGCGCCGTCTGAGACAGCAGCCGGCGACCAAACCAGCCGGTGACCCGCCGTCCTGACAGGCCGGCCGAGAGAAGCAGCCCGACTCCGAATGCGGACAAGAGGGCGGGACCCGGAAACCGCTTCGCAAGGGTCCTCCAGGACGCCAGCCGCCGCCCCTCGCGGCGGACGCCCTGGGCATCGCCATCGAGATTGCGGCGAAGCCGCGCAATCCGCGTCCGGATGAGGCGCGTCTGTCGAAGGCGTTCTATTTCCTTCACGGGTCGGTTCCTTCGAGGTGCTGGAAAACTGGATGTCTTGGCTTATTGCTCAGCGCCGGAAAAGGCGACCGAGGAAGAACCCCAACGCGGCCGCGATGACCATCGCGATGCCGGGGTTCTTCTTCGCCTTGGCGGTCACCTCCGACACCAAATCGCCGACGGTGGTCGACGCCACTTTTTCCCAGCGCGAATGGAGTTCTTGCTCCGCCTTCTGGCGAATCCGGTCGACGCAAGACGAGACGTCGGCCTGGCAGGGCGCGGCGGAATCGGACTGATCTGGAGTATTCATTTCGTGTCTTTCCCATGAACTGGACCGGGTGACCCCCAAAAATGGCTGGTGCTTGGTGGGCAACCCCACACTGCTTAATGTACTACATCCCCGGTAACAAGAGAAAGAACCGGGGGATGGCATAACGTATATTCTTATGCGATACTGCGCGGCAGCGAGATGTTGCGTTACTCCCCCCGCAAACCTAACGACCCACAAATCCGCTCCAGCCACGCTCCCTATTTTCAATAGTCTTCGCAGACCACCAAGGTGTCCCCATGCGTCTTCACAGAATACTGTTTCTTTCCCTGATGATGTCCGCGTTCTCCTCGCCGACCCATGCTGGGATTACTGCCGAGGCCTATGTCGGCCAACCCTATGGGGTGGGGCGCATTACGATTGTCGCACCCAAGTCGGCCTACCCGGAAGAGTTGGGGGTCGACGGTGTGGCCGTCAGCGATGCCGAAGGCCGCATCCTCTATCCGGCAATCGCGAAGCCCGCGGACATGACGCTTGTCAAGGACCTCCTCAGAAATACGCCTCTAATGAGGGGTGGGCCGATCCGAGAAGAGGCAGGTGGACTCATTATGGGCCTTCTCGAGGGTCCACCTAAGGTCACCCTTTACTTCCTTTTCGAGGGCGCGCGCCCAATGCAAGTGCAACTGAGTCTGCGCGAGAATGTCATGTTGCAGGTGACCCCCAGGAATCTTCCCGCCTTGCACCGCGCGGCATTTGCCCAATGGTGGAAGACGTATTCGGAGGAACCGAGCGGCCTGTTCGCATCGTTCCGCCAGTCCTGTCCGCCGGTGGTGAAGAACTATCTCACCGCGACGTTGGCGCGGAAACTGAATCTTCCCTTACCCCCAACGAAGGAAGACGGATCCTGGCAAGAAACGCTCGCCCACGAACTGGGACTAACACTGGGGACCGAGGAAATCCTGGTGAAGATGGAACAGGCGCGGCTCTTGGGGGATCCTTCGTATGCGGAGAAGGCCGAGTTGACCCTGCCGGAATTGACCGAGGTTCCGCTTGAAACGTTGCCGGCCGCGGACGAAGTCAGGACCGAGACGATTGCCGGCCGCGTGCCGGAGGATGCGATGTACATCCGCTTCGGGAGTTTCGCCAATTTCCTCTGGTTTCAAGACTTCATGCAGCGTTTCGGGGGGGATTTCGCGAATCTGGTAGCCCTGCGAGGACTCAACCGCGACACGACCAGGCTTGTGGAGGACCAGCTTATCGTCAAGCAGGACGCCCTGTCGCGGATGCTCGGCGGCACGCTGATTTCCGACGTCGCGATCGTCGCGGACGACCTGTTCCAACAGGAGGGGGCCGCGATGGGGTTGTTGTTCGAGGCCCGGAACGAATTCCTCCTGAAAAGCAATTTCGAGGGGAAACGGTCCGAACGGCTCAATCAGGGGGGAGTGAAGGAGGAGAAGGTCGACATTGAAGGCCGGTCGATCTCATTTATACATTCTCCTCATTCCCGGGCCCGTTCCTACTTCGCGGTGGATAAGGGCTATCTGTTCGTCACGAACTCCCACGAGCTGATGCGGCGGTTTTTGCTGACCGGCAAGGGGGAAGGTTCGCTGGGTGAGTCCGACGCGTTCCGGTACGCGAGGAGCGTGATGCCCCTGGACCGCGAAGATACCGTATTCTTCTATCTTTCCGAACCGTTCTTCCGCCGATTGACCGGCGGCCACTACCGGATCGAAATGGTGCGGCGATTGCAGGCGGCCGCGGATATCGAGCTGGTCGAAATCGCCCGGACGGCGGCGACGGGCCGAGAGCAGCCGGCGGATTCGGTCCAGGCGCTGATCGACGGCGGATTCCTCCCACCCGACTTCGGTCCGCGTCCGGACGGCAGTCAGACGCTCATCGAGGATGGCCGCGCCCTCGACAGCGTTCGCGGATACCGTGGGACGTTCGTTCCGGTTCCGGATGTGGCGGTCAAGGAGGTGACGGCGAGTGAGCTGCGCGACTACGAGGCCTTCCGCGAGTTCTACCAGAGCAACTGGGATGGGCGGATGGATCCCGTCAGCGTCGGCATCCGGCGCCAGCCGCTGGACGACCGGACGGAGCGGATGGTTTTGGACGTCCGTGCCTGCCCCCTAAGCCCATCGCACAAGGCGCGGCTTTCTCAGGTCCTCGGAGCACCCAACAAGGAACGGCTCACCCCCATGCCGGGCGACATTATGGCCGGCGAGGTCGAGTTGGCGTGGCAGCGGCTCTTCGGGGGCATTCAGGATGTCGGGATGCCCTTCGACGTGCAAGGGGGGCGGTTCGTCCCGTCCGGCGGGCTGACGAATCTCGTCGTCGGGTACGTCGGAACGACCGGCCAGCTCGGCTTTCTCGGACTGCTCAATACGTTCGTTGCGACGGAGGGCCGGCCCGGCGGGCTATTGGGAGGCGAGAACGGTTTACGGCGATACGAGAGCCCCCAATTCACGGTCTTCTCCTTCCAACCGCATATCTTGGCGCGGATCGAGAGTGAGCTGACCTTCAAGGAAACCGAACGCCCCGCCCAGGCGCGGCTCTTCGTGGGAGACGTTTCCAAGGCGGAAATCACGCCGGCCTTGAACGCGATGGGATTTCTTCGCACGCGCGACACTTCGCTGGGGAACGTCCGATTTCTTCAGAGCCTCCACCAGCAGCTCCGTCTCCCGGTGGACAAGTGCCTGGAATCGGCCGAGCGGATCCTGGCCGCCCGGCTCGTTTGTCCCTTAAGCGGCGGGACCTACGAGGTGGCCAAGACCCCGGCCGGGGAAGCCTATTGGACCTCCGCCGGCCTCCAGGACTTTCCCCAGGGGGACCTTCCGCGATTGCAGGCTCCGCCGGACAAGCAGGCCCCTCCCTTAAACTGGTTCCGAGGGCTGGACCTGGATGCCCTGATGCAAGAGAACACGCTCTCGCTACACGTCGAGTTGGATATGAAGCTGATTGACGTCGAAAAAGGGCTCGAGAACGAGGGGGAGGAGTAGACCAAAGGGCGGCACGATAGACTGTTCATCATCTGGATTCAATAAGGAGGATATCCATGACATTCCGTAAACACCCGGCCGCCGGGCAGGCAGCCTGCCGGATCACCCACCTCGCGATTGCCGCCCTAGTGTTGATCGTCGCCCTCTGCTCGTCCCGGCTCACCTCCGCCGGCGTCCGCATCGAACAGCGTGTCGTGCCCGGCAAACCGTTCCTCGTCTCCGACAAAACGACCCACGATCCGGGCGAACGCTTCCTTGTTAGCAAGGAACACCGCATCCCCGACGACATGGTCGTACAGGGTGACACCGTCGTCCTGACCGCGACCGGAGACGGGCTCGAGAGGGCCACTCAGGGACGTTGGCGGCTCGTGCAAGGGTGGGGCGAGCCGACATTAACGGCGGATCCAGACGACCCGCTCGTGGCTCGGTTCGTCGCGGACGGGTACGGAGACAACGAGATCGCCTTCGAGGCCGTAGTCGACGGGAAGCAGGTGACACAGACGGCCAGTATCTTCGTCGAGTTTTCGACCGGCAACATGCTCGTCTCGGGGCAAGCGGTATCTCTCCCGGTTGATGCCGAGCGGAATCCGTTCGTCGACGGCGTGGACCAGAAGATCAAGGACCATCGCGAGCAGTGTACCGCGCGAAATCCGCACAACGGCCGTCTGGTGACGATGTGGCAGGTCAAGTTCGGAACCGACGACGACCACCCCATGGCCGTGGCGACGATGACCAGCGACGATCGTGGAATCACCTGGAAAAACAGGCAGTACGTCTACCGTCATTCCGGCGACAACAGCGGTTGGGGCAGTATCGGCTGGAACCCCGGCGGCAATGACGGCGAGGGGGAATTTCTTCTGTGGACCTGTTCGCACGTCCGCTCTCCCGAAAACCGCATCATGCTCTTCCGGTCGCGCGACGACGGCCTTTCGTGGCAGCACGTCGGCGACTATCAGAAGGAGATCGCCGAAGCGTTCGGCAAGGAGAACGCCCTATTGACCTACTTCGGCGTGAACCGCACGATCAGCACCCTGCGCGGGGCCCTGGTCTCACCCATGGTTTGCAGCCGCGGTGTTCGCATCATCCGCAGCGAGGACAACGGCAAGACCTGGCAAGGGAGCAATCTGGACGGGAGCTTTCCCGAGGGGAACGAGGACGCGGTGGTCGAAACGATTGACGGCGGCCGGATGATTCTCATGGCCCGGCAAAGCGGCAACGACAATCACAATCGCCGCTTCGAGAGCCGCGACGGCGGTGTCACCTGGACGGCCAAACAAGATACCACGCTGCCGACGGCTCGGGTGAACTTCGGGCTGGACAAGATCGTCGAACCCGGCACGCCGGAACATGGACAGGTCGTCTACGCCTCGGCCGCTTCGCGCATCCTGCCGCACGGGCGACAGCAACTCGTCGTCGCCCTCAACCGCGACCCGTTCGAGGTTACGCGGACCGAATGGGACGTGCGGCTGCTGTGGGACACCTTCTGCAACTACGCCGACGTCCTCTACCTGCCCGACGACAAGAGTCTCTTCGTGTCGGTCGAAACGTTGCGCCCCGGCGAGACGAATCACAGTTGTGCCGCGATTCGCTATTTCAAGATGTCGCCGCGATACTGGCACGCTTTGCCGGTGTTTGCCGAGGCGGGTGGCTCCAAAACGGAGGCGAAGGTGCAACCGCCGTCACCCTTCGCGCCCGTCCGGGACGAGGCGTCGCTCCCCAGGGTCTTGTTGATCGGAGATTCGATTTCGATCAGTTATACGGTGCCGACGCGCGAACTGCTGGCCGGTAAGGCGACCGTACACCGCCCGCCGACGAACTGCACGGGAACGCCCAACATCGTGCACAATCTGGACGATTGGCTTACCCCCGGCCAGGGTCGATGGGATGTGATCCACTTCAATTCCGGAATCCACGACATCAAACGGCCCGGGGGCAACCGCGTCGTGACCCCGGAGCAATACGAGAGGAACCTCCGCGCGATCGTGGCGCGTCTGAAGCAGACCGGCGCTTCCTTGATCTGGTGCAGTACGACGCTATCGCCCGAGGCCGTCTGCCTTGCTCCGGCGGAGGACTTCATCACGTACAACGCCATCGCCAAGAGAATCATGGACGAAAACGGCATTCCCATCAACGACCTCTACGCGTTTTCCCTCCCCCGGCTTCAAGAGATCCAAATCCCCGTCAACAGCCATTTCACGCCGGAGGGCAATAAGGTACTCGCGGAACAAGTCAGCGCGGCGATCTTGAAGGCGCTGGCGGAGCGGGAGGCGAAACGGGAGCGGTGACGCGTCGACGAGGCGGTCTTTGACCGCTGGCGTCCGAAGGAAGACAGTGAGATTACCCGGCTGGAAGACCCGGGAGGTCGCCGGGCCGGGTTCGTCCCCGTGGTTGGCCTCAATCACGGCGACAAAACCGTCCCGCTGATTCACCCCGTGGTAGCATATCCGCGCGCGAAACCGAAGTCCGGCCCAATGTGGGACGTTTCTAACGAACGGCTAACATTCACTCGCTAAGATCGGCCTTTTCATCCGGTCATGACGTCACGATAGGGAGAATTGCCAGTGAAGGTGTTTTGTTTGGGATGTGCGGGCAAGATTTCGCGTGAAGGAGTCCTGGACCTGGTCGAGTTCGGCGATTTCGAGCGGGTTACCATCGGGGATATAAACATCCGGGCCGCGGAAGATGTGGCGGCTTGGATCGGAGGGGACCGCGTCGATGTCGTCAGCATCGACGTGTACGACGAGCCGGATGCGGTCGGAAAGTTGGCCGGATACGATATCGTCATGGATGGGACGCCTATCTCCGTCAACGGCCGGTCGACCCGGTGCATCGCCCTTGCCGGTTGCCATGGAATCAATCTCAATGGTTTCGGCGAGGAGTACCGGTACGACGGCATCTTCAAGGAAAAGAGCCGCGCGATGGTGCCCGGTTTCGGGATGACTCCCGGGACGACCAACATGATGGCGGTTCATGCGGGAGAACGTCTCGACACGGTCGAGGAGATTCGCTGCAGCCACGGAGCGTTCCGGCCGGTCGCGTTTTCCGAAGGAATCGCCGAGACGACGGCGTACGAGTACGACCCGGACTTGCCCGGCCGCGTTGTCTTCGAAGACGGCGAATTGAAGCAGGTTCCTCCGTTCGCCCGCCCATTGGACGTACCTTTGCCCGAGCCGTTCGGGACGCACCCCGAGTACATCATCCCCCACAGCGAGACGGTAACACTCAGCGACTATTTCAAGGACCGTGGAATCCGGTTGGTGGAGGTGCGCGGGACGTGGCCTCCGAAGAACATGCAGCTTATTCGGACGCTGTACGACTGGGGGTTTTTGCGCAACCAACGGGTGCGTCTGGGAGAAGCCGAGTTCGGCATCATGGACGCGATCGCCGCGTACCTTTGCCAGAGTGAAGCCGGCCGGACGACTGACCTTTACGGATACGCGCTGCACGTGGAAGTCGTCGGTACCGCCGGCGGCCGGCGGTACCGCCACACGCTCACCCACACCCATCCCAAGAGTGACGGCAGCGTTCCGGGGTGGGAACACCTCCGCGCGTATACCCGATGCGTGGCGATCCCCTTGGCGATCGGCGTTCAGTTGATCGCCCAAGGGCGGTTCAAAGGCCGGTTCGGGGCACTGATCCCCGAACGGGTATTTCATCCCGCCGACGTCTTCGAGGAACTCAAGAAGCGCAACATCCACGTCCACGAGACGGTAACAGCCGAAGAGGACGAGGAGTGAACGCCACGACCGTCGAGGTCGGCGGTCGAGCGCTTTATGGATGCCCGTGCGTGCTTCATCTCCCATGGCGGAGTGATTCTCCGGATGCACGAATTGGAGAACACATCTGATCTACCGGGTCACGCTTTGAACGGACTCTCGCGTCGGAGTTCCGGGACGTTACCGCGCACTTGTCGTCGGCCCAAGCCCAATATCCTGCCTAACCGGATCGTCGCGGTTGAAAGACATCCCACCGTCGTCCTTTCCATTGGAGCCGACGGAGTAGATCAGCCATCCATCGTCGGCCTTCTTCACGATGAACGGTTTCCCGCTAAAGGGGTCCGTCGTTTCCGATTCCGGCAGCCCCAAATCGGACAGATCGGGCTTGGGCGGTTTTCCCGGTTCGTCGCGGTTTTTCAAGGCAACCAGAATGCGGAGGGCACGTCTGGTGGTTTCAACGCGGAGGGCTGCGTCTTCGGCGGCTTCGAGTGCTGGAATCAACAAGCGGCCCAGAACGCCCACGGAAGGCGGCTCTTCGTCGGCCGGCCCGGATGCGGTTGCGCCCGCTTGTCCAAGCGTCGCGGCTCGCGCAAGTATCCAATCGTACCCGTCGAGGGTGTCGAGCGTCTGCCGGTTGAAGAAGACCCGCAAGTGCCACATTTGGCGAAATTCCTGGCAACGCTCGATGGAAAACGCGCGTTCGTCCTTCAAGGCGTTCGTGAACAGGCACCGCATATCGATCTTGGCGAGTTCCTTGTCCAAATCGGCAAGTACGTCTTTCGAAACGTCGCCGGACTGAATCGCGTCGTTCGCCGCTTGAATCGCGGCGCCGCGGCACGCGTTGCATATGAGAAAATGGGTGAGGATCGGATCCGAATCAAAATGCCGGCACAGCTTCAGCAGCGTAATGGAGTCCCGCACGGCCGCGTTGTATTTCTCTTTCGCCAGAAACAGGTTGAAACGGTACAGATACAAGAGCCTGCCGAAAAGCCTCTTTTCGTTGGCCCGTTCCAGGAGGGACTTCAGGAGGTCTTCCGTGGACGCGGCGTCTCGGATGAAATCCACGGAATAGCCCGGACACTCGGCGGCTCGCTCAATTAGCGGCATGACCTTGGGATAGGCCGCAAACGCCGATTCCATGGTCTGGACCTCGGCATCCGTCAGCGCTCCCTTGCGCTGGTACATCTCTTCCGCGATCGGTTCGAGTTCCTTCGTCAGCGCCTCCGCGTCACTTATAGCCCGGCGGAGATACGTGGCGGCGTTCTTCTCCGGTGGAATCTCCTCCGGTCGGTACTCCAGGATCGAAGTCGGGTCGCCTTCGGCACGGATCGCCGCCAGTCGCCGTTCAACTTGTGAATCGGTGATCCAGACGGCCACCGCGTTGATAATAAGAAGAATCGCCACGAGGCCGGCCAGACCGATCCCGGTCCATTTCAGGACCTTCACGATTCTCCTGGAAAGGGAGTTCTTGGCCGTGGGCGTTTCGGCGGGGGATTCCTCGGTATCGGACATGGCATAGGTCCTTTTCAAAGGCGGTTATTTGTTCCAGAAGCCGCTGGTAATGTTCCATGTGGCTTGCCGGCGTAAGGCGCGGCTTTCGCCGTCGGGCGAGAAACCGGTCGCGAAACCACTCGGCCGTCTCGGAATCGGTGATCGATTCGATCGATTCGGTCACCTCGGCAACGGCCCGCGGCACCGGCGGAGTGGGCCGAAACGGCTCCAATCGCGTCTCGCCGACCCGGTAGACCAGGACGTTCATGCCGATGGCCGCCAGGAGGCCAATCACCGACGCCCAACCGATGCGCCGTTCGCATCGGGCCCATTTCGCCGCACGCGGATTCAGCCCAGCCGGTCGTTGGGCGGCCAATTCGTTTTCCACCGCGCCGAGCACCTTCGCCCGCACGGCCGCGGCCGGGCCGCGAGGTGTGACTTCGCTCAAGAGCTTTTCGACGTCGTCGTTCATGATTCTTCCTCCCGGATGAAAGATCGCAGGCGGCCGAGGGCCGTTCGATAGCGCGTCGCGACCGTTCCCTGGGGCGACTCGGTGACTTGGGCGATTTCGGCGAAGGTCAGGCCGCCGTAGGTCTTCAGTTCGACCACCTCGCGTTGTGCGTCCGTCAGACGCGCCAGTCCGACGGCGATCATCTCGGCCGTTTCGCGGCGGTGCGAATCGTCGGGGGCAATCGCGAACACCGCATCGACGTCCAGCGGTGTTTCCACGTCGCGCCGCCGCGACCGCCTTGCGGCGAAGCGGGCCGCTTCATTCCGCGCCACCGTGAAGACGTACGCCGTCAGGTTCTCGACCCGTTCGAAGTGCGCGCGATTTTTCGCCAGCCGCGCGAACGTCTCCTGCAACACGTCGTCCGCGTCGGCGCGCGATCGCAACCGCACCACCAGAAAGCGGTAAAGCCGCTCGGCCAACGTGTCGTAGAGTTCGGCAAACGCCTCGCGTCGACCGGCTGCAAGGTTGCGTCGCAGTGCGTCCATCGCGGGTTTTTCCATCCAGTCTATAGGAAGAGACCCGCGAGGGGGCGGGATTTATTGGGGGAAGGGGGGAGAATCCGCTTCGGCCACCCTCGCGTGCCCAACATCTTGCCGCCGTGGCTTGCGGCCAAGGGGTGGTTCTTCTACATCATGACCGACGGAGCCGAAACACGGGTGTTCGTGGTGACCGGCAGCATATAAGGGCTGGAAATCCGCGAATGAGAATCGTCTCCGTTCAGCCGGTCGTCTCGGGCCGCGACGTTCTGGAGCACATCGGACGCGGGAGAGCAGGTTCTCCTTTCGCCTGGTAGTACTGGAACCGATTGTCCCACCATTCGTCAAGGTGTCGCAGCGCAGCCGGAATATCCAGAGGGAGGATCGCCGGCTCTTCCCCTTCAATCTGGAACGATTCCTGGATGAGACCCTTTTCGCGGAGTTTCCGTAGGGCGTCATCGATCTCGAAATCGACGGACGTCAAACCGAATGCCTCGATAAGCCATTCCTCGACGGCCGCGTCCAAAGTAGTCCGGGTCCAGGACGCATCTCGGTCTCGTTGGAGCAGGAAGTAGGCCAGAAGCGATTCCTTGAACTCCTCGTCCTTTGCCGCCTGAACGAGCCGCGTCAGGGCCGAGCTATTGTTGGCCAGGCACTGGAAGTAGAGACACGACGAGAGCTTCTGCATGTACCGGGTCTTCGTGCCGAGAAAACTGAAAACCGTTTTCAGGCAGGCGGTCGAAAAGCCGATTGCCACGGTCGCGACGAGCCAGGGAGAAATCGCAATCGCACTCAGCAACTTCACGCCCGGCATGACGATCCCACCGAGAAGCGTCCCCCCGACGCGGAGCCGGTCCAGAAGGGGCATCCGCAACCGGATGTCGGGCGCGACCGTCTCCAGGTCCTCCACGATCACATTCTTAAAGAGCTTGAGGATCAGCCTGTCCTCCTCGTCGCGACGAAAGCCGACCAGTACCGCCAGCCGGGAGAAAGCCTGGACGTCCACGATGCCCGGGAGCCAACCGGTCCGCCATGAGCGGACCCGCTTTTGGGTGATTTGCAATCCCCGGTAGAAGACCCTCATCGTGTCGAACCTGCTCAAATCGACGAAAACTTTCACCCTCAGGCTGCTCTGCGCTTCGATACACTCGGCGATTTCCTCGGGCGCAAGTTCGCGGTAGTTTCCCTGCGTCAGAAGCGCGCCCAAGAGCGACTCGAACTCCTTCTTGGCTGACGCACGGTCTTCGTCGGACAGATCCCGCAATGGGAGCGTATCCCGATCCGGGTCGAATGGATCGAACAGCATCCCGAGCCGGTCGGCCGTAGCGAGTGATTCGAAGTGAAACCGCGCGCGGAGCATCTCACAGAACCGGGCGAACGGCTCGCGCCGTCCGGCCGCCAATGTCGGATCGGCCAAAATCCGGTCCACGAGGGCCATCGGATGGACCGGAAGGAAATTGACTCGGGTCTGGGAAAAGCGAATCGAGCGATTGCTGGCCATCGCGGGAAATCCGAGAACGTAACTGGTTTATTGAAAAATGGTTAGAGGAAGACTCCGCCGTCGCCAGAAACGAATCCATTCTAGCGGGACGCTCGGGGGCCGTCAAACAACTGCTGCCGCGTTCGCTGCGGGGGGATGTCCGCACCGGTCCGCGGCGCCAGCCGGGAATCGCTCTTTCCCGGGACCACCGGTCTTGAGTATGATTCCGGCATGTGGAATCGAATTCGCACCCTTTGCCGGTCTCCTTTCGGATATGGTCTTGGCGGAAACCTTCTCAGATGGGCGTCACTTCCCCCATTGGAATGGAGTGGACTGGCATGGATTGCGCCGGTCGCGTGGGTTCTGCTGATCCGCAATGCCGAATTGCGCGGACGCCGGCCCTATGCGCAGCTCTGGGCCGCCGGGTTCCTATTTTGGATGGCGGAACTCTATTTTCTCATCTTTCCTCACCCGGCAACCAGCCTTGGCCTAGTCGCGATCTCTCTCTATTTGGCGTTCTACCTACCCGTTTTCGTCGCATGCACCCGCGTCGCCGTTCACCGACTGCGAATGCCGGTGATTCTTGCCGCCCCGACCATATGGACCGGGCTCGAATTGGCGCGGGGGCGTCTTTTCACCGGTTTCACGATGGCCAGCCTTGGCCACAGCCAATACGAAATCATCTGGCTTATTCAGATTTCACGGATCGTGGGTGCGTATGGTGTCAGCTTCGTCGTGATGTTCGTCGCGGCGTGCTTGGCCCGGATGTGGCCGATTGAGGAAGGGGGGAACCGCGCCGGCAGGTTCGTCTTCTGGCCGCTTGCCCCGGTCGTCGTTCTCCTGTTCGGCCTGTATTGGTTCGGTAGCCGCCAACCGGCCGAGGAGAAAACGGAAGGATCGGGAGTCCGCATCGCGATCATCCAGGGATCCATCGATACCGAACTGAAAAGCGATCCCGGAATGCGAAAATACGTGCTGGACAGCTATTTCAACCTTTCCCGGGCAGCCGTCTCGCGATTCCACCCGGTCGACTTGGTGGTTTGGCCCGAGACGATGTTCCGCGAGACCCTGATTACCTACGACGAAGACGCCGCCGTGCCGGAGGATGTCCCTTGGAGCCGCGAGGATTTTCTCGACTATTGCCGGCGGGCAGCATCCGCGTCGGCTCAATCGGTCGACAACGTGGCCAGGGGTCTTAATACGCCCATCCTGGTGGGAATCGATCGATCTCATTTCGCGTCCGGAGGCCAGTATCTCTACAACTCGGCCATTCTGGCCACTCCCGAAAAGGGCGTTCTGGATCACTACGACAAGCTGCATCTGGTTCTGTTCGGAGAATATGTGCCGTTTGGGAAGACCTTTCCGCGGCTCCAGAGGCTCACGCCGCTGCCGGTGAGCCTGGACGCCGGAAAGTCTCCCGGCCTCTTCGAATTCCAGGGAATCCGCCTGTCTCCAAGCATTTGTTACGAAAACGTACTGCCCCAGGTGATTCGCCGGCAGGTCCTGGCGGCGGCCGACGATTCGAAACCACCCGATGTGCTGGTTAATCTTACGAACGATGGGTGGTTTCGCGGATCGAGCGAGTTGGACCTACATCTCATTTGCGGCGTGTTCCGTGCCGTGGAGACGCGACGTCCAATGATCATCGCCGCGAACACCGGCTTCTCCGCTTGGATCGGATCGGACGGGCGGCTTCTGGCCCGAGGTCCGCGCCGCCAAGAGGGCCTCCTTCTCGCGGAAATCCACCCAAGTCCTCACGGGCTTTCGTTTTACACCCGGTACGGCGATTGGGCGGCCGGGCTCTGCCTTCTTG
>CAZFQG010000125.1:0-12143 GCA_964520785.1 uncultured Planctomycetaceae bacterium
GGCTGGCAGCCAAAAGGTCACCGGTTCGAGCCCGGTATCCTCCAGTTTGTTTGATGAAGGCTTGCGGAGTGCGGCCGCCGCACCACACGGCAATCGCGGTCGCCAAAAACGTAAGTCTCTGTTTGTTTCTAAACTCCCGGTCTCCTCCTTCCGGGAGTTTTTTTGTGCGCGCAGTTGGTCTGAATCCGCCCCCCCAAGGCGTCTCTCAGCGCCCCATTGCTTCGAAATCGTACGTGTTCTTTCCGGGGCGGATTTCCACCGTCAACTCGGACTCCACGTTGAACCGCGGGGCGACTGCTTCGACCACTTCCGGCTTCATGCCGGCGTTCGGGTCGCCGAGCGCGGCGGGGACCATGCGGCCGGTCGATTTCCAGGCGGAGATTTCGACGCGGTTCGTGCCGACCATGGGACCGGCCGCCGCGGAAATTGAGTAGCGTCCGTTCTTAATCTCCGTCCCGGCGGTGGCCCCTTTCGTATCGCCGCTGGGCCGGAACGTGACCGCACCGGTTTCGATCGGCTTTCCGTCGAGGGTGACGGTTCCCTCGACGGCGCCGCGGTCTGATCCGCCGCAGCCGAGAAGAGTCCCGAGTAGAACCGCAATCGTGAGAGTACGCATCGTTTTCTCCTTTGGCCTCGTCATTCCTGAATACTCCCGGTCGGGAAGCCGTCGCACATCCAACCCATCGACTGCCAGAGTCCGGCGTCGATGTCGTCGCGGAAGAAGTCGACGCTGCCGTCGCACAGGAGGGCCTGGACGCCGCCGGGGTGGCGGCTCCGCGAGGCGACCGTGTTAGAGGTTTCGGCCGGGGTGGGAATACAGGGGAGGTTTTTGTCCGGCTGGTTCGTCGTCGCCGTGCAGAAGATGGGGTTGGCGAGGATCAAATCGGGGGCCGACGTGTTGGGCGTTCGCGAAGCGTAGAGGAACTTCGCCCCCGCTCGGTTCGTGTAGGGATAGCCGCGGACATCCGCCGGAGTGCCGGTAAGATACTCGGCCATGGCGAGGGTACAACTCGTGCCGTCGGAGATATCGCGGATTCTCGCCCCGCGGTTGATGCCGAAGACGGCCTGGCGTTCCTTGGGAAGGGCGGAGGGGTTTTCCGAATCGGCCCAAGCGTCGCCGTCGTTGATTCCGCTGAAGAGACCGAGGTAGTTGGCCGCCGGTAGGAGGACGGGACCGCCCATCGAGCCGCCGTTGACCCCCTTGGTTGCGCCCCCCAGGCCGTCGCTGGGGCAGAGGTAGCAGGGGACCGGGTTGCCCCGGACGGTCCCAAGCCATCCGGCGTGCTCGTTCGGATACCAGGGCCGGACCCTTTGCCCGGCGACGTACACCTCGAGGACGGCGTCGAACCCTTCGGCCATCTCACCTCGTTCCAGAAAGGGGAGCAGGGCCGTGTGGATTCCCGGCCATTCCGGCGCGCCGAAACGGTAGCCATTGTCGGTCATCGCCCCGAAGGGGAACGACCCGTTGGCGGAGTGGTAGTTGTGCATCGCCGTACCGAGTTGCCGCAAGTTCGATGCGCACGATATCCGCCGTGCCGCTTCTCTGGCTGCCTGGACGGCTGGAAGTAACAGCGCGATCAGGATCCCGATGATGGCGATCACGACCAGGAGTTCAACCAAGGTAAATGCTCTGCGGAACATGATTGGGGGTCTAAGGATTGGGAATTTGGGACTGGGGAAAGAAAGGCATAAGGCATAAGGCATAAGTGTGGGGCGGCAACAGCGCGACGTGACGGGCAGTGCGGCGACGCGTGGTTGGAAACATTTCGCCTACCGACGATATGGCACCGCCTCCCCTTATGCCTTTTGCCTCTGTTTAGCCACTTGCGGCGCGTTAGTGCTGCCAGCGTTGCCAGCAACATGATCGCGTAAATCCCGGGTTCCGGAACGGCCGCCGCCGCGGTCGCTCCCCAGTTGGCGCGGACGATGTCCAAATCGGCGCTGCCGACGCTGCCGTCCCCGCTGGCGTCGCCCATCGTCAAATCGCCTGGGGTGACGGTGCTCCCCCAGTTGGCGCGGACGATGTCCAAATCGGCGCTGCCGACCAGGCCGTCGCCGTCCAGGTCGCCTTCCAGGACCGGGCCGCCGGTGGAGACGGTCAGTTCGAGGTCGTCGAAGAACGTCTGACGAAAGCCGCCTTCCGTCGGGGGAAGACTCAACCGGACGAAGACCGGAATTCCGGCCGCGACGTCTTCGGCGGTCACGCTGAGGGGCTCATAGATGTTGGCCGTCGGCGTCCCGGCGACGGTCGCCAGGGGCGTATCGGGCAAGCCGTCGGCGTCGGTGTCGGTCCACAGGCCGACTTCGTAGTCGCCCGGCGCACAGAGCGTTTCGGGCGCTCCGCCCACCGTGAGGGAAAGCGTCACGTCGGCCTGATCATCGAGGGCCCCGACGCATTGAAAGACGTCCCCTCCGGTTCCGGAAACGTGCGATCGCGTGTCGAGGAAGAAGGTCTGATTTCCTTCGGCCGCCGCGCCTCCCGGCAGGTTGGGGTTCGCGGTGTACATCCCAAAGATGTCGGACGCGCTCGGCATCTTGTACCAGCCCTCGGGGACGATGACGGCGGGCGACGCCAGCGTGGGTGCCTCGAAATCGCCGTTTTCCAGTCCCCAAGTCAAATCGAGCGTCGCGTCGGACACCCGGGTGATATCGATTTCGCACTCGACGGCGTCGCACGAGAAATCGGCCCAGTTTCCGTCGCCGTCGCCGTCCGGATAGACCATAAAGGCAACGACGTCGCCGGCGCTGAGGAATTCGCCGGTCGCGGAATACGACAGGTTGTCGCCGATAATGGGAAGCAGTGCCTCGGCCACCTTCTTGTCTTCGGAGAAACCGCCTCCGTACTCGGGGTCGTTGCCGTAGGTCCACCGGTAGACGGCCGCCGCCGGGCCGTCCTTGCCGTCGGACAGGTCGGCCGCCGTGTTGTTGACGTCGGTTGCCGTCATCACGGCCGAGATGTCATAGTACCCCGTTTGCGGCGCCGTGAAGTAGAGCAATTGAGCCGTGTATGAATCGGGGTGCATCATGATCATCCCGTCCCGCAGGACGAACGAAGTGAGGTAAGCGGCGTCCGCTCCGGTCGTGTTTGCCGCAATCGCCGGGCACTTGGTCCCTTCGTTGAAGTACCATGCCGGGACGCCCATGCCGATCCAGTCTTCGGTATAGACGAAGTTGAGGTTGTAGTACCCGATCTGCGTGAATCCATTGGCCGTCGGGTTCCATCCGACGTACCGCCAGGGGCCGCCGGGGTTCTGATCCGACAGGCCGGTCGCCGGATCGTACGTGGTTTGTGCCGCGAGGGGCGCGGCCGCGGCGACTGCCGCCGCGAACAGGACGATGAGAATGGTGCGATTCATGAGATTCTTCCTTTGGAAATGGAAATGGAACAGTTGTGTACTTGGTTTGGTGATTCCAAAAGCCCCCAAGGGGGCGCCAGGTAATAGCCTAGGGCGTTAGCCCTAGGACTTGCGTTGCGCTGCGCATCGGTGAGCCCCAACGGGGCGAAACCGTGCCTCGATACTCCCATGCCGCCCCGTTTGGGGCTTTTCTTGTTATATGCATGTCTCTTAATCCTAGGGCTAACGCCCTAGGCTATTTCTTATCGCCCCCTGCGAAGGCTCGTGCGGACGCATTCCCTCCAACAGAAAACCGACATCGATCATTTTTTCACGTACTCCACTAACACCGACCCCGGCCGGTCGTTCACGGTTACGATGAACCTGGCCAGGTCCGTCCCCTTCATTGTCTTGACAGGCTCCGGCACGTAACCACGTGACACGCTGACCTCATACTCCGCCTCCGGATCGATTCCCTTCAGGCCGCACTGAAACGCCGCGTAGGGGGACTGCCCGCGACGGAACGCCAGGACCATCCCGTCGCCGTGCTCGGGCCGGTCGTATTGCATCACGCACCAATGCCGAGGGTCGACGTTAACGTCGCTTAAGCAGTAGAAGTCGCCGAGGAAGTATTTGCGGATCCGTTTTCCTTCCACGATCGCCGCCTTCAGTTCCTCGCGCGGGAAGCCTTCCGGACGGCAATCCTCGCAGAATGCGATACCGCCGTTGAATCCACTGCGGAAAAGGTACGGCGACGTCCCCATTTGCCCGCTCGTACTCAAGGGGACGTAACGGTTGAGCCCCGCGGAAATCGCCTGATTCTGGATCGCCGCTTGGGCGTAGTCTTTCACCAAGAGCGGATGGATCGTGGCGTCCGTCCGCCACAGGGGAATCGACCGTGCGCACATCTCCAGATCGATTCGCTGGCCGCCGGACGCGCAGTTGTCGATGAACAGGCCCGGGTTGGCGGCGAGGATGTCGTCGAGCGCCTTGTAGAGGCCCTCGACGTAACGGATTTCCGAAATGCCAACGCGGTCCGGATCGGTGTCGAGTTGTTTCCACAACCGGCCGTACGGGACCGCGTTGTCGATGCGGAGGCAGTTGATTCGGTATTCGCGGATCGATTCGTTCAGGTACCGCGTCATCTGCTCCCGGGCGTCCGGGACGGCCAGGTTGAGCATCCCCCACGGCCCTTCCGGCGGGAGGACGACCCACTCGGGATGCTCCTTGGCCATCAGCGTGCCGGGACAGATTCGCTCCGGCTCGAACCACAAAAGGAATTTCAGTCCCTCGCAGTGGACCGCCTCGCCAATGGGCGCCACACCGCGCGGAAAACGGTCCGTATTGAATGTCCGCATCAGGGGAAAGACGTAATTTCCCACCGTGGGGAAGTTGTCTCGGCCGTAGTAGGCGTCGAGCCAGAAGTACTCGAAGCCAAGACCCTTAAGGGAATGGAGGTGGTCGAGGACGACTTGCTCGGTCCCGGCGTCCATTTCGTAGAAGGCCGTG
Source organism: uncultured Planctomycetaceae bacterium (assembly GCA_964520785.1). GTDB lineage: Bacteria > Planctomycetota > Planctomycetia > Pirellulales > Thermoguttaceae > CAZFQG01. The sequence continues at coordinate 4,845 of CAZFQG010000125.1, forward strand.
CTCAGTTGGGCGATGGGGGGGACGACCGTCTTGCCGTCAATCTTCGGAACGATGTGGGCGAACATGTATCGGCGGAAGAGATTATGGGGGCGGTCCGGGTCGTCTCCTTGCCAGTAGAGTTGTACGATTCTCGGCGAGCGGATCGTTTCGCCCGGCTCGAGCGAAAGGTGGAGGTTTTGCATTCCGGCGGAAACCCGCACACTCGATTCGTTTCGCTCCACCTCCGCGCGCCACTGGCCGGTCCAGCCGATCGCCGTGATCACGCCGCCGTCGCCGGCGCGGACGCCGAAAAAGGGGCTGGCGCCCATACTGGAACGCCCGTCTATTGGGGCGAAGTCGATGCGACCTCCAACCGGCACGGTGCTGTCAAACGGAAGCCAGTCAGTGACGCCGGCGGTCGAGCCTTGAAGGCGGTGCAGGACGGCTTCTTGTTTTGGGTCGAGATCGACGGCAACGTCCAGAGCATAAACGTTCTCCAGGATCGGCGAGGGTTCTTCGCCCCGGTTGGTGAAGTAGAGCGTCCAATCGACGGCCGGGGTGTCGGTGTAAATCTTGGCGACCGCGCGGACTTCGAGACGCGATTCGGGGTCGCTGAAGGTCAGCGTGCGAATGACGGTATTCGGGCTCGAAACGTCCTCTTCGACGGTTGCCGTCCAGTTTTCGAGGAATTCGCGCGACGACGTCCCACCGTAGGTGAACGAAAAGGGAAGTGACGCGGACGACTTCGCAAACACGCGGCGGGCCCAATCGAGGTGGTCGACGTCGCCGGCGCACGCGGACGGCACCAGGGCAACGATCAGCGACAATATCGCTAGAACTCTTCTCATGGCGTTTTCACCTCCTCATAGACGAGCATCGCCGAGCCGGGGCATTCGGAAACGGCGACCGTTTGCGGTTTCGCCAGTTCCTCGCCGCAGATCGTCTTGGTTTCTCCGGAATCGACGAACGTGACGCGGTATGTCTTCTCGGGGTGCAACCCTCGCAGCGACACATCGAGCGCCGCGTACGCCCCGCCGCGGCGGAAGCAGAGGACCATCCCCCGCCCCAGATCGGCGCGGTGGAACTGGTACGCCACCCATTCACCGCGATCCGTCGCGTACGGCAAGAGCGGATAGAAATCGCCCAAGGCCAGGGGCCGGAACTCTTTGAAGCGGTCGACGATGCGTTTGGCCAATGCCGGGTCGAACGTTGCGTCTTCGGGTTGATGGGAGTATTCGGCGGCCGGATGGTAGGGGCTGTGCAGGAGTTGCCGCAAATGAGCGCCGAACGTCTCCGGCCGCGGATCCCAGGCGAAACAGATCGCCCCGCCGAACGTGCTCCGCAGGGCGTAGGGATTCTCGGTCAACTCGGCCAGCGGCGTATTGATGTAATTCCCCGGCAGGTAGAGACTCACGCCGTGGATCATCTGCTGATTGGCCGGGCTGTTGAAGTAGAGATCGCTCCGCCAGTAGGTGTGGCACCGCGAAAGGCTCTCGATATCAATCCGCCGGCCGCCGCTGGCACAGCCTTCGAAATAGACATCCGGGTGGCGTTCTCGAAGGGCGTCCAGGATGCGGTAGAGTCCTTCAATGTAGCGGATTTCTGCGATGCCCCGGCGGTCCGGCGTATCGAGCGATTGCCAGAAGGGGAGCGGGTCGATGTTGAAATCGAGCCGGAAGTAACCCAGCGGGACGTCCGAGATGTAGCCGGAGACCATTTCGATGAACCAGTCCTGCGCCTCACGATTGCCCAGGTCCAAGAGACGGTTTCCGTCGCCGATCTTGATGCGCCAGTCGGGATGCTCGGTGTCCAGCCAGGAGCCGACGCAGACGCGTTCCGGTTCGAACCACATCCCGAAGGGAAGGCCCACCTCGCGCGAGACGTCGCCGACCGGTTTGATCCCTTTGGGGAACGTATCCTTCCGCGGCGTCCAGTAGCCGACGTTGGCGGCCCAATTGGGCGTCACGCCGTACCATCCGGCATCCATCACGAGGAATTCGATCCCCAGAGGCGCATAGGCGCGGAGCAGCTCCTTCTGGTTCTGTTCGTTTGCCAGCCCGCCGTCGTCGCCGACCGGGAACCACGAGTTGCACTGCGTGTGCGGAAGCGGCTTTTCGCCCTTGCAGAGGGGCGTGTAATGGGTGTAGATGAGGGAGCGGCAGAAGTTGTGGCCCCGCTGGGGGTCGTCCCTCCAGCGGATGAGTAGAATCCTCGGGGTGCGGACGGACTCGCCCGGTTCCAGGGCGAATCGCGCGGTCTGTTGTCCGGCGGTCACGCGCACGCTTCCGTCCGCGGTACGTTTGGTTTGGAATTGCCACTGCCCGGACCAGCCGACGGCGATCACGGCTCCTTCGTCTTCGAGGGAAAGGTTGAAGAACGGAAACCGGCCGTTGGACGAGCGGCCGCCGGTCGGGGCGATCGTCTTTTCCGCTCCGGGTAGAATCGGCTCGTCGAAGGGCTGGAAATCGTCGGCCCGACAGGAACTGCCGTGCGAATGGCGGAGTGAAACGGCACGATCCGCCGCGGTCCCGACCGACAGATCGAGCGGCAGAATATTTTCGATGATGGGCGTTTTTGCCTTGCCGGTGTTCCCGAAGCGGAGGACCCAGTCGACGGCCGGAGAGTCGGGAAAACGGAGCGTCTCACAGGCGATTTCCAGCCCCGTGGCCGGGTCGAGCCAGGTAATCACGCGGATCGGTTCCCCCCGGGCGTTCTTGGCGTCGGAGACGGTCTTCTTCCATTTCGGCAGGAGTTCGGCGGACGGTTTCCCGCCGTAGGCGAAGGAAAAAGGGATGCCGTCGGCAAATCGGGCCGTTTCGGAAAGTACCGGCATGTCCTGGAGGTTCACGGTTTTGCCGGACGCCAGCGTCACGGTCGCGGCGGCCCAATCGGCCTGGTCGTGGCTGCGTCCGTCGTCGCCGTCGAGGACGCGGAGGGTGAACTCGTTCGCGCCGGCCAGATCGACATTGACGGGGAGGACCGGGCTACTGCCTCTGCGGATATCGGATCGGAAGGCTTCCTTCCCGCCGACCTCGACGACGAACACCACGCTGCCGTGGGTGGCTCGGGTGTCCCAGTTATTGTCGATTCCGACTTCGGCGGTAAAAGTCTTGCCCGGCTCGGAAAGCCGGACGAGGAGATCGCTCGTGCTGTGCGTGCCGATTCCGTGGGTGTAGGTCTTATCCGCCAGCTTCAGAGGGGCGGTGTCTCGCGAGGACCGGTTCTTGCCGAGGATGCCGTGATCCTGGTGGACCAAGGTCAGTCCGGGGGTTTTTGGGGCAGCGCCCGGCGTTTCTCCGAAAAAGGCCGCGTTGACCCAGGCGTCGACGGCCGCCGTTTCCGCCTCGGTGGGATGGATTGCTTGTACCGACGCCGCGATGACCAGCAAAACGGCGACGGGTAGTGCCGTGTATCTCATGAGTTCCTCCTCTCGCAATTGATTCATTGGATGTTCTATAATCAAAAATGGGGTGGCTTGGGCTCTCCCTCTTCGGTTGTTGGACCGGAAAGAAACGCGGTCTCCACCGAGGCGAGCAATTCGTCCGAACTGACGGCCCAGGCGTCGGACGCGGTCGAGATGTCCTTCTGGGACTCCATCCAGTCGTAGCACCACAAGAGATACTCGCCCGCCTCGCGCGCGTGTTTTCTGGCGGCCACTTCGGCGGCCTTGGCGTCGCGCTTCCGGAACGCGCGGAGCATCCGGTAGTGCCCGCGGCAGATCAGGGCCAGACGCGACGTCATGGCCTGGACGGTGGGGGGGCCCTTGATGGGACGACCGAATATCTGGGAGAAGACCCGCTGGTCTTCGAGAATGCGGCGGAGTGTGTCGTTATCGGCGACGCGGAGGACGACGGCGTGAAACGCCAAGTCGAGGACCGTCAATTCCTGCGCCAGCCGGCCGGCCCAGTCCGCGATCCGCCCATCGCGGATGGCGCGAAGCCGAATCCGCATCTGGTCGAAGATATCGCCGAGCTTCCGGACAGTGGCACCGTCGATTTTCCGTGCCGCCTCGGCTGCGGCCAGTCCCTCGAGTGCCTCGCGGACCTGGAATAGGTCGGCCAACTCCTTGCGAGAAAGATCCCGAACGGCATACCCCACCCTCGGGGAGTGCTCCAATATCCCCTCGCTGCAAAGCCGACTGACCGCCTCACGGACCGGGATGTGGCTGATTCCCATCTCCTTCGCGATCGCCGCCAAGGACAAACGATCCCCCGGCGCCAACCGGCCCTCGGCCAGCGAAGTCCGTAAGTGCAAGTAAGCACGGGAGGTTAAGTTTGTCTGAGGCACGCCGAATCCCCACGATCGGGTTAATATACTATAGGAATATATGGTAGTAATATATCCACTAAACCCAGATTCTAATCCTCCGCGAACACGTTGTCAAGGGAAGGGACAGGAAATTTGATGTCCCACACAACTCAAGCATAGGCAGGGAATCTAACGAAACAACGGGGTGTAGCCGCAGGAGCTTCCACGTTGAGATTGGCGGCTTGCCATGCCTCTGTAAGGTAGTATAACTTAGCTCTGCAAGTGTAATTCAGTGCCGTCAAGGCATACCGCCCCCAGCATCGACAGCGAAACGGCAAATCGCTATCGGCCAAAACCATACGGTGGCTCGGAATGCCTCAGAACGTCGCCAGAAAGCGCCCCAGCATCCCCTCTATTCCCCCGGAATCAAGTCCGCCGGGCGCCCGGGCCGTCGTAGGGTTCGGCGCCGAGTTGGAGGCCGGGGCGACGGGGGACGCTGATGAGTTCGGGGTCGGTGGTGGTGGGGGCTTCGATAAATCCGTGGTACCGGCCGAGCCAGTAATCCATCAGCCAGCACACGGGTTCGACAACGGCCCGCCCGCCGGCGCCGCCGTCGTAGGTGTGGGCGGGGCGGCCACCGCGCTGGGATACTGAATTTCGCCTTCGGCAGCGCCCACGTCAGCGCCTTTCAGTGAAGCGATGGTGGACGATTTGGAGGTGGAAACGGGGCGGTGAGGGTGATTGCAGTCTGTTCACCGAGCGCGGGGGGTTGCCTGCCTCCGCCGTTTCACGCATAATGGGGCGACATAGCGGATGTCCAGATCAAGCGAGGTGGAAGAGATGAAGAATGAGTATACGGCCGTCATGAAAGAAGAGGACGGCTGGTGGATCGGGTGGATTGAGGAAGTACCCGGAGTCAATTGCCAAGAGCGAACCCGCGAGGCGTTGAAGGCCACGCTGGAGATTACGCTTCGCGAGGCCCTGGAATTCAACCGACAAGATGCGCGGGCCGCGGCCGGTGCCGGGTATACGGAACAGAAGATCACGCTATGAAGAGGATTGTGCTTCCGCATCTGGGCAATCATGGATGTTAATTGTTGCGCGAAGGAGCCAAGCATTCGTAGTGGCACAATCCGGGCCAAAACAAACGGTCCTCGGTTCCTCGGCATTCCGAGATCAAGGACAATCTGGCGAGAAAGATATGCAAGGACCTTGGCGTGCCGCCGGTTAACTGACGCGAAACATGGGGTCGAGTGTCTTTTCGAGCGTGCGATCCCGCCGGAAAAGACTCCCGGCGGCTTCGTGGTGACCGGGCCCGTCCACGCCGCCCCGCTTTCAAGTCACGGGCGGGGGTGTTTTACGTCAAATCCGCTTCAGGTTCCGGCGGGCGGCCAGGACCTACAAGCTCGCGGCCCTATGGCAGGCGTGCCGGTTCCTCGCCGTCAATTGTAGCCAATTCCGCGAGCAAGTCAGGGTCGGCGTCGTGGTTTACGAAGCGAACCGCTCCGTCGCAGAGCAGGAAGTTCAAACCCCCGGGATGGAAACCGCCCCAGCCGCGTTTGCACGGTTTGTCGCGGCCGGTTCCGCCGAGGTCGAGGCATTGATCGTAGTCGGCGAGGAAGATTCGCGGTTGGGGGGTGATCGCGGAGAGGGAGAAGTAGCCGAAGGAGTAGGCCCAGACGGTTCGCCACTGGGGGCTGGTGGCGGTGGTCGATTCGCCGACGAAAAGGGTGTGCGAGGCGCCGTCGCGGATCGCCTTCATCCGTTCCGCCTCGAAACCCTTGGTACCGACGGCGTGTAAGGGGCCGCGCAGGAGGGATAGGGATAGGGATAAGGCATAGGAAATTTGATTTCACAGGAAACGCAAGCATAACCAGGGAAACCTACCGCGTCACCGGAAACCGTGATAGAATGAGTCATGCGTCTTTCCCGGATGTCACATTGCATGGCGGTCGGCGTGTGTTCCGTGGATCGCCCCTTAAATCAGCTCCCCTGAAGTACCCCCAAAGGACCAATCTCATGAAACGCGTCGCTGGATTGTTTTTTCTATTTGCCTTGTGCTGCCACGGTCTTGTCGCGGCCGAGGAGCCGATTCGCGTCTTGATCGTCACCGGAGGACACGGTTACGAGGAGGAGCCGTTCTATACCGTGTTCGACGAAATGCAGGGAATACAATACGAGAAGACGGAATACCCGGAAGCGTTCGACCTGCTCAAACCGGGCCTGGAGAAGAAGTACGACGTCGTTCTCGCCTATGATATGTGTATGCACGATATCTCTCCCGGACAGGCGGCCGATTTCATCGCGCTTCTGAAGCAGGGCGGGATAGGCTATTTCGGGCTCCACCATACACTTAGCGGACATCGGAAGTGGGAGGAATATACGGACATCCTCGGAGGGAAATACCTTTTCGAGAAACGAACGCGCGATGGCAAGGAACACGGTCCCTCCAGCTACTTCCATGATCAGGAACTGAAGATCGAGGTCGCCGACAAGGAACACCCGATCACCCGGGGGATCGAAGCATTCGACATTCGCGATGAGACATATAAGGACTTCTACGTATCGCCGAAAGTCCACGTGCTCCTGACGACGGACCATCCCAAGAACAACCGAGAAATCGCCTGGACCCACTCCTACGGAAAAACCCCGGTCTTCTACTTCATGCTCGGCCACGACCGTTTGGCGTACCAGAACCCCGGTTTCCGCGAGGTCATCGCGCGAGGGATCCGTTGGCTGGCGAAGGAGAAGGATCGCCAGTAAGGACCGTGGAATCCTGGAAGGTGGTCCACTCTTGTACGCCGTGCCTCTTTGAGGCGGAGAAGTGACGGCCGGTCGAACGCTCCGTCGCGTCGACTCGGCTGGACACCGTCGAGAAGGCCAGGGTACTTTGGATACAAAATACCCCCTGCGCGTTGCGACTTGACACTGCCGCGCCGTCTGGTATCTTGAAACGGGTAACGACCCCCACCACAGAGGAGCCCCGCGATGGTCACGCCCCGTTTTTCGCTTCGAAAGCCGCATGCTCGCTCGCATCGAACAGCCCTGCCGTTGATCACATTGCTCGTGCTT
>CAZFQG010000125.1:12153-18418 GCA_964520785.1 uncultured Planctomycetaceae bacterium
CGTTTTCTCAAGATGCCCCGCTCGAAGCTCGCCTTGTCTACGCTCCGGACATCCTGGGCGTGGACCGTCTGTTCATGATCGTCCTTTCCGTCCCGGTCGACGCGCCGGAAATTGCCGTGAGTATATCACCGCCGCGGTGCGCGATGCTGTTCGACCGCACGCCCCTTCCAGCGAAGACCGACCACCGCCGCTACTATTTCCGGACGCGGGAAGCCGCGGAAGAAGTGACAGTCACGCTTGCCCATCCGGACGGCGATGTCGTCGTGCCGCTTACGATCTGGTCCTTTGACGACCTCCGAGAGTTCCGCGAACTCAAAGGCACCCAATTACCGCGGCGGTGGCCGTTGGGGGAGACGTTGCCGGAGTTGAAGCAGGGTCGGACGATTACGACGCCGGCGGACCTGGAGGCGGCAAAGAAAGGGGGCGCGGCTCGAGGGAAGCAATGGATCAAATACACGGACGATCAAATCTGGGCCATGCAGCCGGACAGCACGATTCCCCGGTGGCACTGGGTCAACGTGACGCACGGCTGTCCCGTCCATGGAGCGGAGATCTACAAGACGGCGGCCTACTATCCGTGGACCAAGAACGCGTCGCTTCCCTACCAATGGAAAATCGAGTGTCCCGTCGGAAAGGAACGCTACCCGTCGAACGATTTCGCCGCCGGCGACATGACCAGCGGCGAATTCCCCGACGACGGGTTCGGCGGCGGTTGTCTCTATAACGGCAAGCGGTACGGCTTCATCGCCGAGACCTGCCAGGCGTATTGCCACGAGATGCTCAAGGTGGCGCCCGACTGCGCCGAGGCCTATATCGCGACGGACGACGTCCGCTATCTGCACAAATCGCTGGTCGCCTTCTCGCGCGTCGCCGCGGAGTGGGCCTACCTGGCGACGATGACCCATCACCGGCACCGCAACAGCCGCACCCAGGTCGACCGGCTCGGCCCCGCGCCGTTCAGCGAGGGGCCGTGTCTGACGGCATCCGGTTTCACCGTCTATCCGATCGATCTGCCGGGCTACCAGTGGCGCTACGCCGAGGCCTACGACCTGATCTTCCCCCACATCGACAAGGACCCCGACATCATTCCGTACCTCCAGGGCAAAGGCTTCGACGTCAAGACGCACGAGGACGTCCGGCGGTTCCTCGAAGAAAACATCTTCGCCGTCTGGATGCAGGGTTCGATGGACCTGGCGACGCAGTCGAACGAACCGTTCCACCAGCGCGGGCTGGCGCGGATGGCCGAGATGCTCAACTACGAACGGGGCAACGAGTTTTTCGACTGGCTTTACGACGGGACCGGCAAGATGCGGATTTTCGTCCCCAATACGTACTTCCGCGACGGGGCCCCGTACGAATCGACCGGCGGCTACAACGGCATGCACGTCGTCGCCCTCGGACCGATCGTCGAATCGGTCGAGCATCTGCGAAAACTCCGCCCCGAAGTCTATCCCGAGGACCGCTACCCCGCGCTGACGAATTCTCGCCGCTACCACAACATCTTCGATTTCTGCATGGACACGGTCTTGATCGATCGAACGTTCCCGCTCATCGGCGACAGCGGGAGCTTTCCAGCATACGAGAGACTCTCCAGAATCACCTGGCACAGCGCGAGCGCCGAGGCGTTCGAACACGCCTACAAGCTCTTCCGCGATCCCAAATTCGCCTGGGCACTGGCGAATTCCTCGTGGCAACCGTCGCGCGACTTCCCGTTCACGCGAGAAGAGATCGAGGCCGAGGCCGCGAAGTGGCCCGACGATTGGAACGACGCCAGTTCGCTCCACGACGGCTACGGGATCGGCATCCTCCGCGGCGGCAAAGGCGACGCGAAACGGGCCCTCTGGGTCCGGCACGGCCATGCCCGGGGCCACGTGCAGGACGACCTGATGGACATTGGCCTCGCGGCGCACGAGGGCGTATTTCTTTCGCATATGGGGTATCCCCGCAACTGGGGCTACTGGGAACACTCCTGGTCCAGCCATTATGTCGCCCGGCAGTTTCCGTACGTCGGTCAGATCGGCAGGGCCGAGTTCCTGGTCGACGCCGGCGCGGCCCACGTGGCGGAGGTTCGCGCGGCGTCCGCGCAAAACGACGACTACTGGCAGCGCCGCATGGCGGCTCTGGTTGACGTTTCGCCGGAGCAATTCTACTGCGTCGATTTCTACCGCATTTCCGGCGGCAAGGACCACTGGTGGGCGTTCCACGGACAGGAGGGGGACGTATCGACCAGCGGGATCGACTTGACCCGGCAGGAGACCGGCACGCTCGCCGGGCCGGACGTTCCCTACGGCGACGCCGAGTGGCTCAAGGCGAACGGGTGTTCTCTCCACTACACCTACGGCTGGCGGGGAATGAACTTCGTCTTCCCCCACCTCTACAACGTCCAGCGCGGGCTTGCGAAGGAGCCGTGGTCGATCGACTGGAAGCTCAAGACGGAGGAAGACCTCCACATGCGGCTGACCGTGGTGGAGGCAACCGGCGGAAAGGGACGCGAACCGGTGGAGGTGAATATCACCGACGGCACTTCGCCCGCCGGCGGAAAGCCGTATGAGATGAAATGGGTGATGCTGCACAATCAGGGGGACGCGACGACGCGGACCCAGGTGCTCAGTCTGATCGAGCCGTATCTGGAGAAACCCGTCATTCGAAACGTGACGCCGCTGGAACTGTCCGGCGGAGACGAGAGCGGCCTCGGCGCCGTGGCGTGCCGGATTGAATTGGCGGATGGTGTCGACACGATCTTCTGTGCGAACGATCCGACCGTTGAAACCACGACCGCGGACGGTTTCCGCTTCAAGGGACGCTTCGGCCTCTGGCGGGAAAAGGACGGCAAGCCGGTGGCCGTCACGCTCGTCGGAGGAACGCTCCTGGCAAAGGGCGACGTCCGAATCGCGACGGAATCGCTCGAGTTCCGCGGCCGGATCGTCGAGGTCGACCGCGAGAACGAAACAGTCACCGTCTCGCCCGCCCCGGCTTCTCTGGACGGCCTCGAGGGCGCAACCGTCTTTGTCACCAACCCCGGCCGCCGCGTCGGGCACAAGGTGATCCGCGCCGAGCGGGTCGGAGACAAGGTGCGGCTGTCACTCTCGACCGATTCGAAAATCGGGGTCGGCCGGGTGAGCGGCACGCAAGATTTCCTGGTCCAAAGCGGCACGCCGTTTCAACTGCAAGGCCACGGTTATTACGACGGCGCGCGGATCGTGAATGCCGAGGGGACGGCGGAATACCGCGCCGGCGACGTCCGAAGCGGCCACGGGGCGATGATCGATCCGTCCATGCATCCGGAGGCGAAGACGGAAAAGTTGGCGGCGGAGTTCCCGGTGGGGAGTTGGTTCGGCGTATATGACCACGGAGTGGGAGACCAGGTGGTCTGGCCGGGAGCGGTGAGTGTGCGGTTCAAGCCGGACGGGACGCGTGAGGTGACATCAACCGGGGGGAGTGGGGGTGTGGTCGATCAGTAATCAAGCTCGGACCCCGGGATGAAGGAATTAAGAACTCGTATAGAATTAACTTCCCGAATTCCCGGGGGCAACCCCGAATTTCACTCCGCTGCGCTGCGTGAAAATCGGGATAGGCCCCCCAACTAAATTTGCGGACAAGTTCTAAGGGGACGGGGGTCGTTTCCGTGCCGACCCCGCTTGAAAACGATTCCCGACCCGGCTTTCGTGTGAAGGCACGTTCATTTCGTGATCTTCTCGATTGCGGCGCGGGCGGCCTTCCGCAGAGTCTCGTCCGAATCGTGCGTGGCTGCTTCCTTGATCAGAGGTATCGCCGCCTTGGCCTCGGGACCGATTTCGCCCAGTGCCTGTACGACCAGAACTCGATCAACGCGGTCGAGTTTCGAGAACGCTTCTATCAACGCGGGGACGGCTTGTTTCGATCGCCGCCCGATGTTCTTCACATACAGGATGGCGACCTCTCGAACATCTCGGTCTTCGTCTTCCAGGCGTTCAATGAGTGTCGGCATAACGATTTCCGGATCGGGTTGTGGATGCATTCCGCGAAGGGCTTCCAGCGCGCCCTTGCGGGCCAAGCCACTTTGGTCCTTCGTGGCGGCGACGAGTGCCGGCACCACGCCTTTGACACCTTGCCCCATTGTCGCCAGTACACGCGCGGCGGAGTAACGAACCTCAAATTCCTTGTCCCTGAGTGACTCGGTAAGTGCCGGGACGGCTTCGGCGCCGTATTTCTCCAAGGCGGGCACCGCATATAGGCGAACTCCCGGATCGCCGTCCTTCGTGGCCGCGATAAGTACCGGAAGGGCGTCTTTGCTGGGCGGGAATCGACGCAGCATAAGCGCCGCGAAACGACGTGTGTTCTTATCTTTGCTCTTGAGGGCCGGAATCAGTGGTTTTGTCGCGGGCGCGCCGATCCTCTGCAAAGCGAAGTCAGCGGCTTGGCAAACCATTTGTTCGTCCGGATAACTCGAGGCGGCGTCATGGACCTTCATGACGCGGAGAATTTCGACGGCAGCCTCCTCGCCGTATCCGTTGGCTCCAAAGGCGCCCATCGCCTTGAGCGCTTCGACCCGGAGTTCGGCCTTCAACTCCGTCTGGAGTTCCTGTTGCCACCAGGCGAAGTCCTTGCCGTCGTACCGCATTAACCGCCGTTTCGGCTCGGACGGACGCGTCTCGTCCTCGCACAGTTCGGCGACCTTTTCCACTACTTCTACTTTGGGCTCGTCACCGCCCTCACACTGCGGCGCGTTCTTACCAGATTCGGTTGTCCCGGCAAGCAGTGCGATCGGCATGACCGCCGCCGCGACCGCGAGCAACGCAAGCCGAACCCGCCAAGAGGCCTTGTGTTTCAATCCTTCCCGAAGAATCATCTCAAATCTCCTTACGGTTGGTGAATTCTTATGGAACCCACACGCCATCGGGGGCGTGACGGGACGAAAGTCGGATAGAAAATCGATCGTTTTGAGCAATGTATTCGCGTAACTCTTCGCCGTGCCGGGAAACGCCCACAGTACCCAGGCATCGCAGCCTCAAGGAGCCTCGTCAATCAATTTCCGAATCGTCTCGCGATCCGCGGGACACAGCCGGGCGCCTTCCGTCAGATGGACCAGCAACGGCGTGAGCGAGCCGTCGCACAGGCGCGCCGCGATACTCTGGAGTTCGCGACCGATCAAGTCCGCCCGGTCGATTGTCGCGGTGAAAACGTGCGTCGCCCGGCCGCGGTCCCGGGCGACGTACCCTTTTTTCTCCAACCGCTCCAGAAGCTTCTGCACCGTCCCGTACCGGGAGGTCGTGCATTCCTCGTACAGCAGGGCCGTGATCCGCCGGATTGTCGCCGGTCCGTCCGTCCAAAGGACCTCCAGAACGTCCAACTCGGCGTCCGTGACATGGGCCGGTCGTGATGGCATGTTTCGATCTCGCTAACCTAAGACACGTTGTCTGATGCGGTTATTCTAAGTCAAAGCGTCTGAGATGCCAAGGGGGATTGAGCGAAAGATCAGAAGCACGGGAGTTGGCCCCGACGGGAAGATACTGGTGATTCTGGCGCTATTGTAAAAATCACCTGCAAAGACTTATAATTCTCCCATCTTGAAACACCATTTCCCTTGCGTGGAAGATTCAGTATTTTTTATAGAAAAAGGAGTGACAAGTGGAGCGCGAGCAGTTTGTCTTCACGAGTGAAGCGGTAAGTATGGGGCATCCGGATAAGCTGGCGGATCAGATCTCCGATGGCATCTTGGATGCGCTACTCCAGCAGGACCCCCTAAGCCGGGTAGCATGTGAGACATTGGTCACGACGGGGCTCGCGCTCATCGCCGGAGAGATTACCACAAAAGCCGTAATCAACTACCCGGACGTGGTTCGCCGTGTCATTCGCGAGGTCGGCTACACGGACGACCGGATGGGAATTTGCGATAGGACCTGTGCCGTGCTGGTGTCGCTGGACCGCCAAAGTCCCGACATCGCGATGGGGGTGAACGAGAACGCCGAGTCCGAAAAAACGATCGGGGCGGGAGACCAAGGAATGATGTTCGGGTACGCATGCAACGACACGCCCGAGCTGATGCCGCTCCCAATCGCGTTGGCCCACCAGATCATCAACCGTCTTACCGAATCGCGTCAGAAAGGCGAGGTGGCGTGGTTGCGTCCGGACAGCAAGAGCCAGGTAACGATCGCCTACGACGAGGGGAAGCCGGTCCGCGTTGAGACGGTCGTCGTTTCCACCCAGCACGACTCGGACGTGTCGCAAGGGGAGATCCGGGATTATATCGTTCGAAACATCGTCGAGCCGATCCTTCCGGAGCATT
>CAZFQG010000126.1:0-18410 GCA_964520785.1 uncultured Planctomycetaceae bacterium
CAACGGTTTTGGTCAGCCGTGCGAAAACCGCAGATTGTGGCCGCGTTGAGTATATATCGGCGAAGGTTTCGACGACGCAAGGCTCGATACCTTGTTTCTGACACTGCCGGTCTCGTGGCGCGGCACCATCGCGCAATACGTCGGCAGACTGCACCGATTGAACGCGAGTAAGCGGGAAGTCCGCGTGGTCGATTACGCCGATCTGAACGTCCCGATGCTCGCCAGGATGTTCGATCGGCGATGCCGCGGTTACGAGGCCGTGGGGTACACCGTCTTGGTGCCGGGTAATGCCGTGCCGGGGTGGCCCGCCGATGTACCGCTTCCGGTGGATGCGAGGTGGAAGAGCGAATACGCCGCGAGCGTGCGGCGGCTCGTTCGCGACGGGGTGGACCGGCCGCTGGCGGACCTTTTCGTCCGCGCGGCCGGACTGAGTGATCGCGAGGGGAGAGGAAACGATCTCGCCAGAAGCGCGAGCGAGGCGTTTCTGTTCCGGCGGCTGGAGACATTGCCGGAAACGGCCGGGCGGTTTCAACTCAATGGAAAACTGCCGATTCCATTCGATGGTTGGGGACAAATGGAGGTCGATCTGCTTTGCGCCGAGGGCCGAGTCGCCGTCGAATTGGATGGGCCGCAGCATTTGGAGAGCACCGAGGCCTACCGGCGGGACCGACGCAAGGACCTGCTACTCCAGGAGAACGGATATACCATCCTCCGATTCCTCGCCGAAGACGTCGGTACGCGGCTCGACGAGGTCCTCGACACGATCCTCCGGGCACTCTGCAATCGTAAGGCGCGCCGGCGAGGAGAATGAATCCGGGTCACGAATCGGCGGCCGTACCGTTCGGAGGGACCGGAACGGTCGTCTCTTCTGCAATCGCGTCCTTTCGTTCGAGACGAACCCGAGAATACCCCCCTTGGGAAGTAAATTCGATGATCGGCGTAGCTCCGACCGGCAGGCTGGAAGACCATGCCCCGGTATGCTATGATTGGGGTTGGGGTGTTTAGTGGAAGGGTGTTTAGTGGAAGGAGTGTAGACGGAGATCAGAAGGGGAGAATCCCAGTTTATATAGAGGAGCGAATCCGATGAAACGAAGATTGTGGATATTGGCGATTACGGCAAGCGTGGTCGTCTGTGCGGGAATGTGCGGCGCGGCGGAGGATGCCCGATGGGTAAATCCGCTCTGCAAGGCGTTGGACGTTCCCGGTAATGGGCCGTTTACGGAACTGGCCGACGGCAGCCTCATGACAATGGAGTACGGCGGGATGCGGATCAGCAAGGACGACGGGAAGACCTGGTCGGATCCGACGCCCGTCTGCGAGGGGATCGCCGGAGGACCTCCCGGACGGCAGGAGCCGGCGGCGTATTACGTCGTCCGGACAAAGAGCGGCGCGTTGGTGGCGGTCTACTTGAATTTTACCACCTACAATTTCTCATGGGACAACGCGACCAATCAACCCAAAGAGGATTGCCGGCTGGAGATCTGGGCGATCCGCAGCCTTGACGAAGGGAAGACCTGGGTCGACAACCAATGCATCTTAGAAGGATATAATCCGAATTTCTTCGGTTTCATACAGACGAGTACCGGCCGGCTGGTCACCGTGGTGCCCCATATCGTCCGCGATCCGGGCCGATACGCGGCCTGCTCTCTTACCTCGGACGATGACGGCAAGACTTGGAAGCGGAGCAACCTCATCGATCTGGGTGGACACGGACATCATTCCGGAGCCATGGAACCCGCCGTGGCGGAACTGAGCGACGGCCGGGTATTGACGCTCATCCGGACGCATTGGGGCCGCTTCTGGGAGGCCTACTCCGAAGACGGCGGTCTGAATTGGCGGACAATCCGGCCCAGCCAAATCGAAGCGCCCAGTGCTCCCGGCTACCTGCTGAAGCTCAAGAGCGGGCGTCTGGCGTTCCTTTACAACCCTCCGCCGGCGCGGCAGGAACTGGCCGTGATTTTCTCCGACGACGACGCCAAGACCTGGACGAAACCGCTGGTGATCGCCCGGCAGAAGGGGGGCCAGATCAGCTATCCCTTCATGATGGAGCGTCGCCCGGGCGAATTGTGGATGATTGCCGGCTTTGCTTTCCAGAAGGGCTGGGAGGGCGCGGTCCCGCTGCGGCTGACGGCGGATGAGGAGGAATTGTTCAGCGCGGCGACGAAGGCTGAGTGATCCCCGCCGGCGATCGAGAGACCGAGAATCCGCCTGGAGCAATCGCTCCGGGCGGGAGAAGCGGTCTTGGAAAGGAGTCCGGCGCGGACGCATTCCAGGTCAATGCTGGGTTCAACAGAGTTCTGTACCCGATCGGGAATCTGTGTGCCTGTGCAACGTTGCCGTGCGTGAGCGCTGGAGAATGCTCTTCCGGCGTGTGTTCATTCCCGATCGGGCACAAAAGGTGCTTATTCTGGTGTCGGACCGGTATGCAAGCATTCAGGTATGGATAACCACAAGAAGTACATTCCCGATCGGGAATAGGTTGTGAGCCAGCCACATGTCTTGATACTTGAATCGAATCCCCGCCTTGCTGTGGTATGTATACTACAGTAAGGCGGGGATTGCATACAACTACCCGGATCAAGCCGTCAGGAGTGCGAGGGGACCCCGATCGGGAATACGGAACTCTCGACTTGTTTCTGTCGCCGACTGCTGTAGAATATGGCATGTATTCCCGAACGGGAATTCGCGAAATGACGGCTACGAGTGCCAGATAATGGATTCACATACACCACAGCCTTTCAGGGGGGAATTACCTACCAGTAACTTGCCCTCCGAGGCAATCGGTGCATTCGTTCGCGAGCGGCGTTATTCAGCCAAACTAACGCAACGAGAACTGGCGGAGCTGGCGGGAGTCGGCACACGGCTCATCTCCGAACTTGAACGTGGAAAGCCCACCCTGCGGATGGACGCCGTTAATCGGGTGCTTCGCGTATTCGGTCAAATGCTGGGGCCAATTGAGGCGCCGCGAACAGAAGGTAGTTGATGAAGGAACGCAGGGCTGAAGTTCGGTTGTCCGGGGAATTCGTCGGCTTGCCCCTGCCTACGATATGGTATGCACGAAGCTGGTTATCCCCGGTGACACGCTGGCTCTGCCCATCGGTGGAAAAAAGAAAAACCTGACGCGCCGCAGTTGGCTTGATCTGGCCGAATACTGTGGACTCCCGGAGAAAGCGGCGAAACGAATAATCGACGACCAGATCAAGGCACTCGCACCGTCTCTAAAGGCTATCTCTCAATCGTTCCTGCCTGAAGAGATGAAGAGCGAGTTCAAGGGCACCATTGAAGAGACGACTGATATCCTTGGCGGCTTATCCCGATCAGTATCGCTGGATGAAGGTCGCAAGGGGTATCGAACATAGCAATAGAGCCCCGTTAGATTATTCGATAGAGCCCCGTTAGATTATTCGAGATACGCGATTGCCGCTGGCGGCGTGGGCCGGCACCCCACCTCCGGCAACTCATACCCCTTCCGCCTCGGTCGCGAAAGAAGCTTATCCGCTTCCTGGTCGTTTACGCGCACAGTCCGCGCCGCACACGCGCGGACATCCATACAGTCCGCGCGGACATCCATGGATCTGGCACGCCGCGCGCAGTCCGCGCGGACATCCATGGATC
The DNA here is from genome assembly GCA_964520785.1 of uncultured Planctomycetaceae bacterium. GTDB lineage: Bacteria > Planctomycetota > Planctomycetia > Pirellulales > Thermoguttaceae > CAZFQG01. The sequence goes on from CAZFQG010000126.1 coordinate 3,616, forward strand.
TGGCACGCCGCGCGGGAACGTGGTTGTAATGGCGCCTTTTTCTGAAAATCAGACTTGACTATTCGGGCGAGGCGATGGCTCTGGCCCATGTGGTTCGTCTGTTGTGGTTTCCCTGCCATGGGTTAGGCGATTGCGCTTGGCCACCTTCACGAAATGGGAACACGGGACATGATATAGTCAAGGTAAATACGGACAATTGTGGGGTTTATCCACACTTTCCACTCCAACCGCTCCGGTTCGCCTTGGAGAGTTTGTCTAGGGGCAATAGACTATGGGGCAGTATAGAACCGGCGGCCACGTGAGGCGAGGCCGCGATGGGAGTGAAAGCGAAATATGGACAGCGACCTGGACGTCTATGCGGAGATCGAGGTCTTCCCGCTGGCGACGCGAAAGAACCTACTTGATCTGAAGAAACTGGCGATTGAACCCGACCGCCTGCCGGAGTCGAGCCTTGCGCCGGAGCTGGAGGAAGGACTGGACCTCCTCGCCGAGCGGATCCGCGCCGCGCGGCGGAAGGAGGCCTCCGTGATGCTCACCTACGGGGCGCATCTGGTGAAGAACGGGGCGATGCCCCTGGTCAACCGCCTCATCCACGACGGTTGGATCACTCACGTCGCCACGCAGGGGGCCGGAACCATCCATGATTGGGAATTCGCCTTCCAAGCCTTCTCCGGCGAATCCGTCCGGGAGAACGCGCCGGTGGGGCGGTTTGGCTCCTGGGACGAGACCGGCAAGTGGCTGAACCTGGCCGTCCTGGCCGGCGCGGCGGACGGGCTGGGGCTCGGCGCCTCGCTGGGGCGATTGATTACGGGCGACGGAGTTACCCTGCCGGAGCCGCAACGGCTGGCGGACGAAATCCGCTGTGACCCGGCCGGCCGCTTCGCCGGGGCCAAGGCCGACATCCTTTACACGATGCGCCGTTTCGGCCTTTCACCGGGACGCCATGAGGTCCATCACCCCTACAAGGCCTATTCGATCGTGGCGACCGCCTACGAGTGCGGGATTCCGATGACCGTCCACCCGGGCATCGGGTATGACATCATCGTGAACCACCCGTATTATCACGGCGGGGCGATCGGCCGTGCATCGACGACCGACGCGCGGATGTTTACGATGAGCGTCGACGGCCTGGAAGGGGGCGGGATTCACATGTCGGTCGGTTCGGCCATCATGAGCCCCCAGGTGTTTGAAAAGGCATTCAGCGCCGCCAACAACGTCCGCAATCAGCAGGGCCGGCCGCTATTGTCCGATCATTTTCTGACAATCGTCGACTTGCAGGACGGCGGCGGCTGGGACTGGTCGCACGGAGAACCCCCCAGTAGCAATCCGGCCTATTACCTGCGCTACTGCAAGAGCTTCTACCGCATGGGGGGAACGCTCGATTATCTGCAAATGGACAACCGCGACTTCCTGATCGGGCTGGTCAGGCGGTTGTGCCACCATTAACCGGTAAAAGGCTCGAAGGGAGGAATCGATCATGCCGAAAAGCCGTCGCCTGGAGTTCTGCTCCATCATCAGCGCCAAGAGCGGACGTTGCGGAGAGAACTGCCGTTTTTGCAGCCAGAGCATCCACTACTCGGGCAACTCGCCGGTTCACGGATTGCTCGACGACGAGGCCATTTTGGACGCAGCCCGGAAGGCGGAGGAGCATGGGTCGGTCTTTTTCGGTCTGGTCACGAGCGGGACGACCGTTTCGGACGCGGAGTTGGAGACTCTCTGCCGCGTCATCGGTAGGATTCGCGAGTCGCACAAGATCGCTCCGTGCGCCTCGCTGGGCTGGATGGACGGTTCGCGGTGCCGGCAGTTGATGGAAGCGGGACTCGTCCGTTACCACCACAATCTGGAGACGTCGGAACGGTTCTATCCGCAAATCTGCACGACCCATCCGTGGTGGCGCCGGGTGGAAACGGTCGTGGCCGCCAAGTCCGCCGGATTGGACGTCTGCAGCGGCGGGCTCTTCGGCCTGGGCGAGACCTGGAAAGACCGCGAGGACCTTGCCGAGACGCTCCGGGAACTGGGGATCATGAGTGTTCCGCTGAATTTTCTCGACCCGCGCCCCGGCACGCCCCTGGGCGACCGATCGCCCCTTTCGGCCGAAGAGGCGATTGAAATCGTCAGCCTGTTTCGCTCGCGGCTTCCGGCGGCGACCCTCCGACTGTGCGGCGGACGCAAGAGGATTCTCGGCAACCGCGACGCCGACGCCGTCCGGGCCGGTGCCCGGGGTATCATGACCGGCAACTACCTCACGACCAGCGGCTACGACGCGGTGCGCGACCGGAAAATGGTTCGCGGACTGGGGATGGATGTGGTGGAGACGTGGAAGTAGCACGGCAATAGCCGCACAAAAAGCCGCTCATTCTCGTGGAGTACAATCCCCTGTTGCGTGGAGCGTCTCGGGAAAAGCGTATTCGCAGGAATCTCCAAAAAAATCTCCACCTCTATAACAATCCCACTCTCTCGTCCGCGGGATACTTTTTTGCTCGGGCTCATTTTTTTCCGGAACTTCTTCCTCCAGCCGGTGTTTATATACCCGTGAGACGTTCTTCATTTCAAACTTTTCTCAATGGAAAGAAGGAGAAAAACCATGCATTTGCGTTATTGGATCATGGCGTTGGCCGTCGCGGGATTGACGGCCGGCTCGCTCTGGGCGGAAGAAGAGAAGAAGCCGGTTCGCGGACCGGAGGTTCTCTTTGACCGGCTCGATAAGAACGACGATGGGCAAATCACGTCGGACGAGGTCCCCGAAGAGTGGAAGGAACGATTCGAGCGGCTCAAATCGGCGGCGGACAAGGACGAAGACGGCAAGATTTCGAAGGAAGAGTTCCTCAAGCACGCGGAGAAGATGCGGGCCGAGCGCGGCGGCCCTGCCCGCGAACAGGGACGACGCGATGGCGCACGCAGCGAACGCGGACGACGTGATTCCGCTCGCGGCGAGGCGCGCCGCGGAGATTCACAAGCTCCCCGAATGCGCCGTCCCGGAATGGGGGATCCTTCGGTTCCCGGTCGCGGCGGCCCGGCGATGGGGCGCCCCGGCATGCGTGGGCCCGGTGGACCGGAGATGCGCGGCCCTTGGCGTCCCGGCATGGGTCCTGTAGGCATGGCGAATCCTCCGATGCGCGGCCGCGGAATGGGCGGCGATTTTCCCAAGCCGGACCTCAAGAGGGTCTTCGCCCACATCGACAAGAACGACGACGGCAGCCTTAGCGAGAAGGAGTTCGTCGAGGGAATGAAGGCCGTCCACGCGCGGCTGATGCGCGCGAGAATGGGCGATCGCCCCGGTCCCGGTTGGGGTCCCGCCCCCGCCCGCGTTCCCGGTCCGGAAGCGCGCCCCGGCGGACGTCGCGGTCGTGACGGAGGCCCGGGCCGCATGGGTCCTCCGCGTCCGCGGCGCGACGGCGGGGACCTTCGTGCCGCGATGGTCGAGCGGTTCAAAAAGGCCGACAAGGACGGTGATGGCAAGATCAGCAAGGACGAGGCCTTTGGCCCGCTGAAAGAACGTTTCGAGGAGATCGACGCCGACTCGGATGGGTATCTCACCAAGGAAGAACTGAAAAACGCCTTCGAGGCGCGGATGAAGGAGGCCCGCGAGAAGATCGCCGAGCGGCGGGGCGACAAGAAAGCCGAAAGGGCCAAGGAGAAAGAAAAGAAGGAGAAGGAATAGCCCGCTCCGCGATCGCCCCGGATTTCGGGCCGCGCCCAAAAACTTACACCCTTCCCCAGCGCCCTAGTTGCGCGTCCGACCCGGCGGGTGTCCGCATCCGCCGGGTCTCTTGATGGGAGTCGGAGGGATGATTCTCACAGGATCGCGCGCAAGTCCGCTTCACCGACGTCCGAGATCAGCTCGACCTTGCCGAATGCGTGGGGGAGGATGAGGCGGAGCTTCCCATGGGCGACTTTTTTGTCGCTGCGCATCGCTTCCATGAGGACGTCGGGATCGAACCTCGGTGCTTCGCCGCCGAGTTCCAAGGCATCCAGAAGGGCCTGCTGGCGTTGGACGAACGCCTCGTCGACCAGCCCTATCCGCCGTGCCAAGAGGGCGGCGGTCCGCATCCCCATGGCGACCGCTTCGCCGTGAAGAATCTCGCCGTATCCCGCGAGCGTTTCGTACGCGTGGCCGAAGGTATGTCCGTAATTGAGGATCGCCCTCAGTCCGGTCGTCTCGAACTCATCGCTCTCCACGACATCCGCTTTCAGGCGGCAGCACCGCCTCACCACGTTGGCCAGGACCTCGTGATCCCTGGCGCGAAGTTCGTCGACGTTGGCCTCGAGATACCGGAAGAAATCGGCGTCCAAGATGACTCCGTACTTGACGACCTCCCCCAGCCCCGCCTTGTATTCGCGAACAGCGAGCGTGTCTAGAGTAGCCGTGTCGATGAAGACCCCGGCCGGCTGCAAAAACGCGCCGACCATGTTCTTTGCTTCCGGCAGGTTGATGCCCACCTTTCCGCCGACGGAGCTGTCGACCTGAGCCAGAAGGGAGGTGGGGACCTGAAAGAACCGCACGCCCCGAGCGTAGGTCGCGGCGACGAAGCCCGCCAAATCGCCGACCACCCCCCCGCCGACGGCGACGACCACCGACCCGCGGTCCGCCTTCAGCTCCAGCATCCCCTCCCAAAGTCCGTTGGCCGCTTCCACCGATTTCGTCGGTTCTCCAGGGGGTACGACGACCATGTCGACGGCGACTCCCTCGGCGGCAAGCGCCTCCGCCGCGCGGGCCGCGTGCGGTTCCTGAACGTTTTCGTCCGTGATCAAAACCGCGTGCGTGACGTTGCCGCGCTCCGTGACGAACGGCCCCAACCCGCAGAGACAATTCTGGCCGATCTCAATGTCGTACGAGCGATCGCCCAAATCGACGCGGACTGTGGTTGTCGTGGATGGCATGGCAAACTGAATCGTTAAACTGGGATATCTGCAAGGAAAATTCTTGTTCGACGGCGCCGCCGAACGAGCATGTCGCCCGACGAAGGGATAATGCTCCTCCAGACAAGGGTGTTTGTCAATACGCACCGGTCTCGTCTCGTGGAGTCAACGCGGCAATCCCGCCGCTTCCGCCGGAGTCTCCACGAAAAGCCGGGACCGGGACTCTTTCCCCGGTACGACCCGCTACGGTCCGCGAAGACTACCGAAACCGCCGTACATTATCGATAGATGCCTATCCATTCGTGCCCGTTATCCGCCGGGTACTCTCGTTTTCCCTTGAGAGGAAACGTTATCCGCCGGGTACTCTCGTTTTCCCTTGAGAGGAAAGGAGGATCGGTCGGATCGGAGCCCCGAATTGAGGTAAGGGAACAAGTCGGGTTGGGAAAAAAATGTGTTAGAACCGCGTTTCGGACGTTGGGGACGTTGGTAAAGCTTGACATTCCAGCCGCTTCTCATCAGTCTAAAGGGCGTTGCCGGGAGTGGTTTCCGGCAACCGGTAGGTGTCGGAGATCGGTATCCGACTTTTGGGTTAAAGACTCGCGAGGTTTCGAGGAGGTTCTACACGGAATCGGACAACCGGTTGCCCAGCGGGTCAAGTCTCTTTTTTGGAGAGTTCCGAGCCATGAAGTGTGTACGCATTGCTATTGTTTTGGCCGTCGCGATTCTGATCACTCCGACCAGTTTCGCGCATGTCGCCTGGACAGGATTGGGGGGAGACCGCAACTGGGATAACCCCAACAACTGGGTCGAATTGGTGGACGGTGCCCCCACCGGACCCGCCAGACTCCCCGAGGCGGACGACGAAGCCTATATCAACGGTCCCTACGGGGAGACGAACAAGCCGTTGATCGCAGACGGGATGGAGGCCCTCTGTAAGGTTCTGATTACGGAGGCGGGCAAGCCGACGATCGAAATGACCGGCGGCCATCTGGAAATGACCGGCTGGGGAAGCTGGATCGGAGATGGTCCCGGGAACATCGCCACGTTCGAGATGAAGGGAGGCGTCGTCGATTACACGGGTTCACCCGGTATCCTCGAGCTGGGATGGCAACCCAGCGGAAGCGCCCCCGGGTCCTGCAAAGGTATCTGGAACATGACCGGCGGCGTCGTCAACGCCAAGGGCATTGCCATGCCGGGTGGTGGTGGGGCATTGGCGGAGTTTCACCTCGACGGCGGAGTGCTCAATGTCGGAACCGCGCGAGGCGGGTTGACCCTCAAGGACGACGATGCCTCGTTCGACATTACCGCGGGAATCCTCGTTCTGGAGGGAGACGAGCAGACGCGCGTCGCCGATTACGCGGCCCTCGGCCGGCTGACCGCGTATGGTGGAGCCGGCTACCTGATTTACGACTTTGACATCTCGAATCCCGGAATGACGACGGTCACCGCCTCGATGTCGTTTCCCGGCGACCTCAATGGTGACGGCGTCGTCAACAGCGGCGACCTGGACATCGTCCGCGGAAACTGGGGACAGAGCGTCATTCCTGGATGTCTCCCCTGCGGTGATGCCTCTGGCGACGGCCTGGTCAACAGCGCCGATTTGGATATCGTCCGCGCGAACTGGGGAAATACCACTCCGGCCTCCGCGATTCCCGAACCGTCGGTCTTCGCGCTGCTTCTCCTGGGCGTCGCGGCATTCGTTTCAAAGCGGTGATAGCGAGTGACTTCCGTTCGAAAACGACGGCGCCGCACCCCCTTCGCGGCGCCGTCACGGCCGATCCATTCCGCTTGTATCCGTTCGGACGTGACTTCCAACGCCCCGTCATGCATGGTATAACTCGATACCGTTCGAAACGGCCCACGCGAATGATCGCCCATGAACGCCATTTGTCTCTTTATCGACCGCCTGCACTCCGGTTACCTCGGAACCTACGGGAATTCCTGGGTGGAGACTCCCGCCATCGACCGCATGGCTTCGCAATCGTGTGTTTTCGATAGCGCATTCATCGACACCCCAAGACTCCGTGAGGTATACAACTCCTTCTGGCAGGGGGGCCACGCCGTATTGGGGCGTGAATCGCGAAAGCAAAACATCGCACTGGCGCGTCTTCTGTCCGAAAACAATATCCACTCGATGTTGCTGACGGACGAACCGAGCGTCGCTCAGCACCCGTTGGTTCAAGGGTTCGACGAGATGGCCGAATTCCGTCCTCCGGAGCATCCCTCGATGGCGGCCGACGAGGGGGAGACGCACCTGGTGCGGTGTTTCTCTCGGATGGTCGAATGGCTCGAATCAGCCCCCGATTCGTTCTGCCTCTGGACCCATCTTTCCGGCATGAATGCCGCCTGGGACGCTCCCTATGCGTTTCGCGCTCGGTTCGCCGAGGCGGACGACCCCGATCCCCCCCGGTTCGTCGAACCGCCGGGCGGGATTCTGGCCGAAGAATTCGACCCGGACGTCCTTCTCGGCGTCTCCCAGGCCTATGCGGGGCAGGTCAAGCTCCTCGATATGTGCATCGAGGGGTTCCTGGAATTCTTCGCGGAGTGGTCCCGGGCGGAAAGCACGATGATCGTGTTCGCGTCGACCCGGGGCTTTCCTTTGGGGGAACATCATCGTGTCGGTCCCTGTGATGACGCCATCTACGCTGAATTGGTCCAAATTCCCCTGATCGTCTTCATTCCGGAAGAGGACGCCGCCGGAGTCCGTGGCGCGTCGCTTGTCTACCCGGGTGACGTCTACTCCACGGTGTTGGAGTGGTTCGGTGTTTCGCCGACTCCCGGTGGGCTGATCGAAAGGAGCCTCTTGGGAGAGATTCGAGGAGCCGATCAGTCTTTTCGAGATCGCCTCTGTCTGAGTGGTCCGGACGGCCAACTGGGAATCCGCACGCCCGGGTGGTATCTTCGAAAGTCAAGCCGACTGGAACTCTTCGCGAAACCCGACGACCGCTGGGAGGTAAACGACGTCTCCGGTCGCTGCCTCGATATCGCCGAGCAACTCGAAAACGAGATGAACCGATACATCAACCATCTTCAGAACGGCACGGTGAACGACTTGCCGGATCTGAGCCCCATCCTAAAAGAAGGACTGGATTGACCCACCCCAAATAGTGGATACTCGATAGCGGCTCCAATGTAAGAATTCGAAAATCTCGCGAAAAAGTCATGCAAAGCGAGATAGCGGTCTCCCGAGGAATCCAAGAATACCAGTCGCATGGTGTATATAATATCCCCTCTGTAGAGACCCGCCCGAAAAACTTTTGTCCGTCGGGTTGATTCCTCCGTCGCGCTTGACCATAATAAGAGGTAGTGTGGTGGAATTTCGTCGCGGTGGCTGGTCGACGGCGAAGTCCGGCGCGTGGTATTGAACGTGGGAGAGGCCCCGTGGTTTCTCCGGTTTTTGGAGGTTCTTCTGATGAAACGCGATAACGGTTGTCCCATTATGGTTGTTCATGTCTTGCGTTGCGTTTTGACTGTCGCCATACTTTGCGGCCTCTCCCTCGGTATTGCCCAGGCGGAGTTCCTCAGTCCGGACCTTGTGACGATTACGATGACCGATGCGCATGGGCATTCCGCGTCCAAGGGTATCGCCAATCCGTTCGAAAAACTCCCCCCTCAGGCGAATGTCCCGGAGCGGGTGCAAGAGAGGATCGCGGAGCGTTTCGAACTGAAGCACGGAAATACGGTTCTCGGGTGGGTGGACTCGCTCGGCGTCGATCTGGACGGTGACCCGGTGGCCGGAATCAACTTCAGTCTGACCGCCGGCGGTTCGGACGTAACCGTGACCGTGACGTCCGCGACGGTCGCGTTCGCCGCGCTAATGAACCCCGCCGCCTCCGCGGAAGCGGAAGTGACGTTGACGGACCTCGGTGGGGGTGGCGCGACGATCAGCACGCTCAGCGGGAATAGCGGCCTGTTCAAGGCTATCTACAACGGTACTCAAGAATACGGTTCCCTGTTGAGTACGAGTGCCGTTGGGGGTGGATCGGTCAATTTCAGTCAAGACATCAGTGGTCCGATCGCCGGAAGTGTTTCCAGCATTCAGGCTCAATTCGCCTTCAAGCTCACCGCCGGTGACAGTGCGCAAGGCAGTGGCACCTTCACCGTCGTCCCCGAGCCGACTCTGATCGGACTGGCGCTTTGTGGATGTCTTACGCTACTCGTAACGCGAAAAGGACGAATCTCCGCGTGATCTTCCCCCGGTCGCCGGGGGTGTTTCTCCTGTAATCACGAAGAGCGTAAGCGAAGCGTGCCGGTGCTCATCGCCCGTTTCGCCGATGGTATGCGCGGCGAATCGTGTTTCCGATGAAGTGGCCCGGCCGGTCGGGCCGGCTCAACAGCGGGATGCTCTTGATGTCGCGACTGGAATCGACGTAATTGCCATAGGAGGCCCGGCCGGTATTCGGCATGGGACGCGAGGTGGTCCACTGGTCGGAACCTGCGGCAAGGCACGCGGACGAGGGCGAAAGGAGGAGCAAAAGGCCAAACGGAATAATGAGATTTCGAATGCGCATCGGTATAAACGGGGAAGTTCTGTGGCGTTAGCAGGCAATCTGGAATCCCGCGTGTGCGATACGCGGGAGCCCACCGCGATACCCCCCACGTGAGCGTGGTTGCGGGCGAGGAATCCGCCAATCGATGGGGTCTTACGGAGAAGTATAGTCCGCGAATTCGCTCTGAGCAAATCCGTTTCGGCGGCGAAAATGAGAGCTTTCGCGAGCTTCTTGTTGAAACCATCGCGACGCGGGGTATTGCGTCCGCCGGGGGTCGACAGCTATATTGGTATTCTGGATTTTCCGGTTCTCTTGATCTCTTGAATTTGCGGGAGCGTTCTCGTGAGTATCCGTCATTGTACTTGTCTGGCGGCCTGCCTCGCCGCGTGTGTTACGTTTCTTGACCCCTTGGCCGGAGAAGAAGTCACGAGCGAGTGTCCCTTGGCCCGCGCGTATTCGCGGTTGCTCGCCCGGTTCCCCGCCGACCGCCCCGGCTATGGGCTGGACGGATATCAGTCCGTCACCGACGATCAGCCGATGACCTATGGCTACTACCTCTCGGCGGAGTCGCTCCGCGCTCGGTATGAGAAAGCCCAAGGAAACGCGGCCGCCTACGCGGACGCCAAGACCCACGTCCGGACGGCGGCCGGTTGGCTGGTGGAGAATCGCGATCTGGACCGAGACGGGAAACCCGGTTGGGGCCTTCCACAGGAATGGGATGCCTGGGCGGACGGGACGGTCAATCCTCCGCATCAGCCGTACACGATTACGACCGCGATCGTGCTCACCGGGTTGCTGGATGCCCTTCAAGTGCCGGAGGCGTTCGACGAAGGGGAACGAAAACGGATCATCGCGGTTGTCCGGGAGGTCATCCTCCGCTGGTGTAATGAGGTCTGGTCGGATGGCTACGGCGGCGGCTACTTCTGGTATAGCCCTTCGAAAGCGGACGAAATCTTCGGCGTCAACGCGCCGGCCATGTTCCTCACGCCGATGATTGGGTTGCTGGCGGAGCAATCCGAGGCACTTTCGGCGGAAGAGAGGCGGCTGGTCCAAGCCCGAGTCGACGCCTTGGCCGCGGCGATCGTCGACACCGTCGTACTCCGCGAGGGTGAGCCCTTCTGGAAGTATGCCCCGGTTCCGAACCGTCTGAACCACGACAGGCCGAACGACCTCGTCCACCATGTGTACACCCTGTTCGGAATCGAGCGCTACCGGGAAACCGATGGCGGTACCGTGGAAATCCCCTGGACGCGCGAAGCGGCCGTTGCCTCGGTGGACCGATTCCTGGCTTGGTCCGAGGACGAGAATCCGGAGCCGAGCCGGATTCTGGAATTGCCGGAGTCGGACGTGCCAGGTGCGCGCGGCGCCCGCCTTTGGGGCGCCGGCGCCATGCTCGGTTTTTACGGCTATGCCGGCGCGGACGCCAAGGCCAGGCAGGTTTTCGGCCTCATCGCGAAGGACTACGGGCCGTTTCCGGAATTGTCGTGGGTACCATCCGTTTCCGGGAAGAGCATCCCGTCTTACCTCCGCCACGACGCTCATGTGCTTCATGGGCTGGCGCTCGTCCTGTTCCGGTAGGCGGCGAAAAGGGATTTCGGATCGATTTCGATAGGGGGTTGGCGGGAAGCGAGGGTCGTCCGGGACTATACTCGGGTCCGAAGGGCTTCAAAGAGGGTTGGCGAGCGTCGGTGGGGGTGCTATTCTTTCTCATATCACGCACCTACCCTGCCCTGTTTACCCTGTTGGAATAGGAGAATACCGATGCGAATGAGGCACATTTTGGGTTGTTTTGCCCTGCTGGGCGCCCTTGGAACGGTCGCGGCGGCCGCGGAACCGGTCACCTTCGAATCGTTGCTCGACGAAATGGTCGACCGGACGGCCGTGGCGAAGTTTCCCAGCCCGGCGTATACCTGCGAACAGGCCAGTAGCTACGACCGGGCGTCGAAATCACCGGATGAGGATTGGTTCGCCAACAACGACCGTTCGATGTTCGTGCGGAAGGAGACGAACTCCGGCCGCGAGGAGTGGGTGATGATGGACGTCGCGGGGCCCGGCGCGATCGTTCGCTGGTGGGTGACCGCCCCGGCGTACAAGGGCATCATCCGGATTTACCTCGACGGCGCGGCGGAGCCGGTCATCGAGGCGAAAGTCGACGATCTCGTCGGGGGCACGGCCCTGGTCGGCCCTCCCCTCTCGGAGGAACGCGCCAGAGGCCGCAATCTCTATCTGCCGATTCCCTATGCCAAACACTGCAAGGTAACGTTCGACCGTCCGAACTTCCAAGAGACGAACAAGAACGAGGACCTGCTGTACTATCAGATCAACTACCGTACCTATGAGGAAGGGACCGAGGTCGAAAGCTTCGCGAAGGAGACGCTCGAGCAATCCGCGTCGAAGGTCGACGCGATTCAGAAGACGCTGCTCGACCCGGCATCCGCCATGCCTGCCGGCTCCAGCGAGGAGGAGGGGGAGGGAGTCATGGTCTTCCCGGGGGATGAATGGAGCCGAAAGATCGACGGCCCCGGGGCGATCTGCCGCCTTTCGGCGCGGATCGACGCGGACGACCTCGCCCAGGCGCTCCGCTCGACGATTCTCATCATGGAGTTCGACGGGGAAGAGACCGTCTGGTGCCCCATGGGCGATTTCTTCGGGAGCGGCATCGGCGTGAATCCTTACAAGGGCTGGTACCGCGAGGTGAAGGAGGATGGCACGTTGACCTGCTACTGGGTCATGCCGTACAAGCAGTCGTGCGTGATCAAGATCAAGAACGTGGGTGGCGCGGTGGTGGAATTCCACGATACTTCCATTTCACTCATCCCATGGCGGTGGGACGACCGCTCGATGTACTTCCATGCCGATTGGCGCGTGGAACGCGAGATTGAGACGGCCGACGGCGGCCGCGAGGCGTTCGATTGGAACTACGTGAAGATCGAGGGGAAGGGTGTCTTCGTCGGCGATACGCTCGCGGTTCTCAACCGCGTTACGGCGTGGTGGGGCGAGGGGGACGAGAAGATCTACGTCGACGGCGAGACGTTCCCCTCCCACTTCGGGACCGGAACGGAAGACTACTACGGCTACGCCTGGTGTACGCCGGAGTTCTTCCAGTCGCCGTTCCATTCGCAGCCCAGAGCCGAGGGCCCCGGAAACTACGGCAATACGACTAATACGCGCGTCCGCCTGCTCGACGCGATCCCCTTCACGAATTCGTTCCAACTCGACATGGAGGTCTGGCATTGGCGGAAGACGCTCATCGACTACGCGGCGACGACCTACTGGTACGGCCGAAGCGGCGCCAAGTCGAACATCGAGTCGATCGTCGAGGACGCGATGCATCCGGTGAAGTACGAAACGCCGATCCAGCTCCCCGGCTTCGACCTGGTGAAAATGCCCAACGGACGACTGCAAATCCAGGGTCTGGCCAACTTCCAGCGGGGCGTCTGGGAGAACGACGACCACCTCTGGTGGACGCACGCCAAGCCGGGCGATAAGCTCGAACTGAAACTCACCGCCGAAACGGCCGGCAAATACGCCCTTTCCGTCGCGATGACGAAGGCGCCCGATTACGGCATCGTCCAATACTACCTGGACGGCGAGAAGGTCGGCGAACCGATCGACCTGTACGCGACCAAAGTCGAACCGACCGGCAACGTCAAGCTCGGCGACTTCGATCTTTCCGCCGGCGAACACGTCCTCACGGTCGAAATCGTCGGCGCCAACGACAAGGCCGTCAAGTCGTACATGTTCGGCCTGGATCGGATATTCCTGGAAAAATGATCGTGCCGAAGGCGCGGACTTCCACCGCGAGCAAACGCCAACACGCCGATCGCCCGGCCGCGCGCCGCCAAACCGGGAAGCCCTCCGGCTCGAAAACCGATTGCGAAAGGCGGGACTCGAACCCGCATGGGGGAACCCCACTGGATCCTAAATCCAGCGCGTCTGCCAATTCCGCCACTTTCGCGTGGGCCGATAAAGCTCCGGCAGGGTGCTCACGGTAGGAGATTATAGACTCCAGGTCGGAAGACGGCAAGATGACGCTCCTCCAATACCAGGGGTGGCGCGCCGCGATGCGAACGCCCCTTCGGTAAAGACACCCCCGACGTTCGCCATGCGCGGCACCCGGCGGCAAGGCGGTGCACCATCGCGATACGCCTCGCATGCGGCGCGTCTATAAACTCCCGCTTTCCCCCGCCGCGAAGTGGACCATCTGCAAACCGGCTTGGCGGCACGCGTCGTAGAGGTCGATCACATGCTCCATCGGAACGGACCCCTCGGGGTCGAGAATCACCGGAAGATCTTCCTTCGCCTCGGCCAACGCCGCCAGAACGGCCTCGACCTCGGAAAGGGACGCGAAACGGCGGTTTTCAATCCTCCAGGCGGGCCGGGCGTTGTCCCAGGAAAGCGAAATCACCACCTCTTCCAGGTCCAACATCTGTGGATCGAGAGGCACGTCGGTATCGACGGAGCCCGGAAGCGAGAGGTTCGTGGGCAGAATCCATTCCACGGCTTGGAAGCTCGCCGTGCAGACGAAGAAAACAAGCAGCAAAAAAATGACGTCGATCATCGGCGTCATCTTGGCGTCCAGTCCTCGCGATTGTCGAAAACTGGGAATCCGCATCGGCCGATCACCCTATTTCGCCGCCGCCGCCACCGTCTCGCGCTCCATTTGCAGCAAAAGCGATTTCATCTCCGTCCCGCCGGGCGCGGAATACCCGCCCAGGCTTCCGTCGCTGGCCACCACGCGGTGGCAGGGGACGATGATCGGAATGGGATTCGCCGCCATGCACGTTCCAATCGAACGGACCGAATTCGGACGTCCGACCTGTTCGGCCAGTTCCTTATACGTTCGCGTCTGGCCGTACGGAATCGAGCGGCACGCCTGGAGCACCTCTTGCCGGAACTCCGTAAGGTCGCTCCAATCGACCGAAATATCTTGGAAGGGAACGCGCCGCCCCTTCGCGTAGACTTCCACCATCGTTTGAAGCGCCTTCAGCCATCGCGATGCACACTCCGCGATCCGCGCGTTCGTGTCAAGCGCCTCGACGACCTCCACCGCCGTCTTGTGGCCAAACGTCAATCGCTTAACCGAAAGACCCTTGGCGATGATCCCGGTCCAGCCGACCTCTGTTTCAAAAATTAGAAGCTGTTCGTCGTTCACGTCTAGAGCGGTCCTTATTGAATTGACCGACAATGTGCCCCGAAGTTACAAAACCACAATTTTAACAGTCCGAGGTTCGCATCGCAAGCCCCCGCGCGCCGGGATTCGCCCGGGGCGTCCCACACACCCTATTGTTGTAGCGGGACGGATGCTCGGCAAGCGTTTTCCACGCGTTTTGCCACCGAAATTCGAACGGAATCCCCCCGAACGTTGTCCTATAATACCCCCGTTGGCTCGAATGAATCCAACTACACCGGTCTGAATATATACCTCCATGGCGGTGTGTACGG
>CAZFQG010000127.1:0-18242 GCA_964520785.1 uncultured Planctomycetaceae bacterium
CATGCCGTCGGAGGCGGCGCCTACCGCAGCCCCGATAAAGGCGGTCTCGGAGATCGGCGTATCCCGGACTCTTTCCGGGCCGAACTCATCGAAGAGGCCCCGAGTATTACCGAAGACCCCGCCAAGGGGCCCCACGTCCTCGCCCATCACGAAGACCCGCGGGTCCACGCGCATCTCCTGGGCAGTGGCCTCGGCCATGGCCCGGGCGATGGTCAACTTGCGGCTGGCGCTCTTGGTTACAGTAGTCATGGTCGTGCTCCCGGTTAGACGAAGACGGTTTCCAGCGCCGCCTCGGGCGGCAGGAAGTCGCTCTGCTGGGCGAAGCGGATCGCCGCGTCGATCGCGTCGAGAACGTCCGGATTCAGCCGATTCTTGTTCTTGAGAATATCCGTATGGAACATCCGGACGTTCTCATAACCGGACAATTCCTCCGAGGCCAACTGGAACAACTGCGGGTCGAGTTCCACCGTGACCAACGCCGCCGCTCGGACCGCAATCATCTGACTGAGCGAACCCGTCCCCGTGCCGACCTCGAGAACGACATCTTCGGGGCCGATGTCGGCCGCGTCGAGGAGGACGTCGAGCAGGTTCAGGTCGATGAGGAAGTTCTGGCCAAGCCGCTTCTGGGGATGGATTCCCACTTCCTCGAAACGGCGCATGAGAAAAGACAGCGTCTGGCCGGCTTCGCGTTTTGAACTCATGAAATACGCAACTCACTTAGGCGGGTGTGTGCAGAAAGGCCCTTGCGAACAAGCGCGCCTTTCCCGGAGCCCCGATTGAAGGGGGTAGTGTATCAGAGTTGTCGGCACGGAGCAAGTGTTTCGGCGGGGAGTGCCTCGGCGGGAAAGAGGCATTTTCGTCTGAAGGGGGCATTGCGTCTTTTGGAGAAACCTTCTACCTTTCTAAGATGCGCGATGGTGAGGCGAAGGGCGCGGTTGGTGAACCCGGTTCGACTTGGGTTTTTTCGTCTGAACGAGAAAACGCACCTTAACCGCTGAAGTGGTTATCGGCGTGCCGGATCATCACGGCCCCGGTTTTCGCGCAATGCCACTGGAAGTCGCACAAGAACGGAAGAGGTTGGTAGATTCGGAATGGGAATACTGGAGATCGGCGAACACGCTCATGCGCTGGGGGGAGATTTCGTTTTTTCTGAAAATCCGGAGTTGACGCCGCGGGCATCGCGGTTGGGTTCGGTGATGGGAGTCAGGGTCGCCGGTACTGGGAGCTGTGTTCCGGCGAATGTGGTTCGGAATGAGGACTTGGCTGCTGAAGGCTACGACGCGGATTGGATTCTCCAGCGGACCGGAATTCTGGAGCGACGCCGCCTGCCGCCGGGGTTGGCCACGAGCGACCTGGCCGTCGGAGCCGGCCAGAAATGCCTCGAATCGGCCGACGTCGACCCGGCCGACGTCGATCTGCTATTGGTGGGAACGTACACGGCGGACCTCTACCTGCCGGCCACGGCATGTTTCGTGCAACACCGGCTTGGACTGCGGTGCCCCGCGTTCGACATGGCGGCGGCCTGCGCCAGTTTCGCCTACGGGATGGTTACCGGAATGCAATTCATCAAGACGGGCAATTGCCGCAACGTGCTCGTTATCGGGGCGGACTGCAACTCTCGGATTTGCGATCCGGCCGACATGAAGACCTACCCTCTCTTCGGCGACGCCGGCGGGGCGGTCCTGCTTCAGCCTGGCGACCACTCGCAGGGGATTGTCTCATACGCGGTGGGAGTCGACGGCGAGGGGGCGAAGCTATTGTGGCGGCCGATGGGCGGGTCGCTGACGCCCTATTCGCACGACGGCGCCGACCAGGGGCTCCATTACCTGCAAATGGCCGGAAAACCGGTCTTCAAATGGGCGATTCGCACGCTGCAGGACACGATTGGCGAAGTTCTGGCCCATTCCGGCAAGCAGCTCGACGACGTCAATCTGGTCATATTTCACCAGGCCAACGTCCGGATCATCAATACCGTCGCGAAAAGTCTGGGGTTGGATCCGGATCGGGTGTTCGTCAATTTGGACCGATATGGAAACACGGCCAGCGCGAGCATTCCCTTGGCGCTCGACGAGGCCCGTGAAGCGGGAAGGATTTCCAAGGGAGATTTGGTTTTGTTCAGCGGTTTCGGCGCCGGCCTTGCCTGGGGAACGATTCTGCTTCAGTGGTAAATCGGGCCGAAACGGCCTTCTCAAAACGGAGGATGACGAATGAGCAAACGGACATTGCCTTCGCGGGTTGAAGTCGCCCCGAGCGACTGCTGGGACCTTTCCAGTCTGTTCGGCTCCGTCGAGGAATGGGAGCAATCCTTTTCCGCCTGGGAAAAGCGGCTTCCCCAATACGGAACATTCGCCGGCAAACTGGACAAGGACGCGAAGACGCTGGCCGATTGCCTGCGGTTCCATTTCGATACCGACAGGAAGGGGGAGAGGCTGGGGGTCTATGCCTTTCTGAAGACGGCCGAGGACGCTACGGACGACGCCTCCCAGCAGCGTTTCGGACGGTTCACTAACGTGGCAAGCCGCGCCGGAGAGCTTTCGAGCTTCATCCGACCCGAGATCATGCGGATCCCGAAGGCGAAGATAGACGTCTTTCTGAAAGAAAAGAGCCTGGCCCCCTACCGTAGATTCCTTTCGGAACTCCTCCGGCTCCGCCCCCATACCCTGGGGAAGAAAGAGGAGCGGCTGCTGGCGCTTCAGGCGGAGATGTCGCAAGCATCGAATCAGATATTCCACAAATTGCACGACGCGGACCTGAGATTCGGCGTCGTCAAGGACGAGGAGGGGAACCAGGTCGAGGTAAGCCACGCCGGTTTCTCCAGTCTGCTCAATTCCCCCAAGCGGAACGTCCGCAGGGCCGCGTTTTTCACCCATTACGAGCAGTATGAAGCGCACAAGCACACTCTCGCGGCGACGCTCGCGGCCTCGATCCAGCGCGACGTCTACTATGCCAAGGCCCGCGGACACAAGAGTTCCTTGGAGGCGGCACTATTCCCCGATGCGATTCCTACGGCCGTCTACGACAGTCTTTTGGAATCGGTGGGTCGCCACCTGCCGAGCGTCCATGCCTACTACGAGCTGCGCCGCAAGGCGATGCGACTGAAGGACATCCATCATTACGACACCTACGTGCCGATTCTCTCCGGTTTACGCCGGAAGCGGAATTGGGACGAGGCGGTGGAGGTCGTTCTCCAGGCCCTCGCCCCGCTGGGGGCCGGATACGGCGATACCTTGGCCCGCGGATTGAAGGGCCGTTGGTGCGACCGGTACGAAAACCGCGGAAAGCAGAGCGGCGCGTTCAGTTGCGGGAGCTACGACGGCGATCCGTACATCCTCATGAACTACAAGCCGGACGTCCTGGACCACGTCTTCACGCTTGCGCATGAAGCGGGGCACTCGATGCACTCCCATTATTCGAAGAAGACGCAGGCCTACCCGGACTATGATTACGTCCTTTTCGTCGCCGAGGTCGCCAGCACGTTTAACGAGCAACTACTCCACCATCATCTGGTGAAGCTCGCCGGCTCGGTCGAAGAGCGCGCGTTTCTAATCAACCGCCAGATCGACGCCATCCGCGCCACGCTCGTCCGCCAGACGATGTTCGCCGAATTCGAGAAGGAGACGCATGCCCTTGCCGAGGCGGGGGAACCGCTTACGTTGGAGCGGTTCCGGAGCGTGTACGGATGGCTCCTGTCGCGCTATTTCGGTCCCCATTTCACGATCGACGAACCGCTCTCGCTGGAGTGCTTCCGCATCCCGCATTTCTATAGGGCATTCTACGTATACAAATACGCGACGGGCCTTTCCGCCGCGATCGCCCTCTCTCGCCGCGTCCTCGAAGGGGGAAAGCGAGAATTGCGAGACTACCTGCGGTTCCTTTCAGGCGGTTGTTCCAAGGAACCCCTGGAATTGCTCCGCGACGCCGGGATCGACATGAGCAAAGCAGAACCGGTGGAGACGGCCTTGGCCTACTTCAGCGACCTGGTGGAGGAGTTGGACTCGCTATTGTAAGATAACGTGTCGTAGAATAGAACGGGAGCGGCGTTTCTAACCCCGCGAAGCGCTCCGCCGACTCGAAGCGCCGGCAAACCTCTCCCAGGCGGGAGGTCGCCCCACGATTTGAGTGTTTCACCATTTACGGACTCACCTTGACTGATTCGAACGAAAAGAACGACCCGGCGCGAAGCGAAGCGGCCGAACCACGTCCGCGCGCGGAGGAATCACCCTCCGATTCGGCCGAAATGACCCCCCGGGAACTCGACGAGGCGAAACGCTACGGCAGGGCGAGTCTGGCGTGCGGGCTGGCCGACCGGGCGGTCGACGTCGGATATCTGGCGTGCGCGGCGTTCCTCTTGGGAAAGCCGCTGGACGCCTGGCTGACGATCTGTCCCGTACTCAGTCGGGTGGACACGCTCCGCCTGCTGATGCTCTTCGCCATTCTCGTCGGCTTGCATATGGTTGTCTCGTTTCCCGTCTCGTTCTACTCCGGTCACGTGCTGGAGCACCGGTTCAACCTGAGCACGTTGAGCCTCGGTGGATGGGTTTGGCGCTACTGCAAGCGGATGGCGCTGGCGGTCGCCTTTGGCGCGGTCGTCTTCACGGGACTTTACTGGCTCATTTGGACGACGGGCCGGTATTGGTGGCTTGCGTCGGCCGGGGCGTTCTTCCTGGTGAGCATCCTGCTCGGCCGCTTGGCTCCGGTGCTGATCATCCCGTTGTTTTACAAGATCGAGGAGCTGGACCGTCCCGAGTTGGGCGAGCGCCTGGCGAAACTGGCCGAAGGAACGGGGTTGTCCATCGAGGGAATCTACCGCATCGTCCTCAGCGAGGAGACCGTCAAGGGAAACGCGATGCTCGCCGGTCTGGGGGCGACGCGGCGGGTACTCATGGGAGATACCCTTTTGGAGCGGTTTTCCGACGACGAACTCGAGGTGATCTTCGCCCACGAGATCGGTCATCACGTCCACCGCCACCTTCCCAAGTTGATCGCCTTCGGACTTCTCACGAGCGTGGCCGGTTTCTGGATTTGCGACCGGGTCCTCGGCCTCTGGGTATCCGGCCCGGGTGAGCCGGTCGACTATGCCCGGTTTCCGGTCTGGGCGCTGCCGATGATCATGTTCGTCCTGACGCTTTTCCCCATGGTCCTCGAACCGCTGCAAAACGCGGTTTCACGGTCTTTCGAAAGACAGGCGGATCGTTACGCCCTCGAACGGACCGGAATGCGCGCCCCGTACGTTTCGGCTTTCCAAAAGCTCTCGAAACTCAATAAGGACGATCCCGATCCCCATCCTTTGGAAGTCTTTCTGTTTCACGGCCACCCGCCAATCAGCAAGCGTGTTGGGATGGCCGAGGACGGGTAAGCGGTGTCCCATCGCGCCGAGAAGCCGTCCTTCGAAAGGGCCCACCTGGGGAAAACCGCTTTGATTCCGGCCTTGCGATCTCTGGAGATTGCCGTGAAAACGCGTGTTCTTCCCCTCCTCTTGTTCGCCGTTGCGTCCGCGCCTTCCCGTGCCGAAGACCTCTCGCTCTTTACCCTCACTTCTCCCAACGGGCGGATCGCGATGACGTTCTCGCTTGGCGGCGGCCGTCCCGCGTACGGGATCGAAGTGGACGGGATACCGCTGATCCTCGAATCACCGCTCGGCTTTCGGCTGAAGGACGCCCCGGACCTGGTCGCGGGATTCTCCGTCGCGGAGGAATCGCGATGCTCCCAGGACGACGTCTGGGAGCCGGTCTATGGGGAGCGCCGCGTTCGTGATTGATGGTGGACATCCACGATGAATACCGCCCCACCGGGTTCAGTTGGACGTATCCTGATTTTGGGACGACACGAACGTGCCGCTCGCCGAAATCGGCGAGTACGTCGTGCTTGCGCGGCGATGCGACCAGACGTGGTATCTCGGCGGACTCAACGCGAAATCGCGCAGAATGCGCGAAATTCCCTTGTCTTTTCTCGACGCCGACAGGCAATACACGACCCACATCTACCGGGACGGGGCTCCGGACGGGAGCGATTCGAAAAACGTGACGATTACGCGGAACCCGGTGAGGCGCGGGGACGTACTCACGATTGACGCGGCAGCAAACGGCGAGTTCGCGGCGTGGATCGTCCCGGAGTCGCCCGTATTGCCCAAATAGGACCGCCGTGTGATAATGGGGGCATTCGGACCGGCACTGAAACGAATGCGAAGAATGATGGACCCGCGGCGCGACCGCGACTGCGTTAGCGGTTGAAGCGGCTCATCACCAGGAAAAGGGGAACCCCTTATGGAAATACTCGTCGAGAGTTTCTGGCTCTACGTCGTTGTGGGACTGATCGTGGAGGCCGTTCTGGCCACCGCTCTGGTACAAACCGGCAGAGGGGTTCTGCTCTGGGCGATGTTGGGAGTGGCCGTCCTGACCGTCGGCGGTGTCCTTCTGGAGGTCCTCATCGAGACGGACAAGGAGAAGGTCGAGAACACGCTCTACGGGGCGGCCGACGCGCTTCGCACGAACGTGCCGGAGCGGGTCTTCGAGTACATTGGTCCCCAGGCGGAGAGCGTCCGCCGGGACGCCGAGTTCGCTCTGGATAGGATCAAGATCACCGATGCCACCTTCGCCAACTTGAAGATCGAATTCAACCAGATGACCAACCCGCCGAAAGCAATGGCCCAATTCGAGGGAATCATCCGTTTCGAAGATCGCCGCGAGGTCTTTCCCTACCAGTTCTACAAGGCGCCGGTCACCGTCGAGCTGAGAAAGTACGGCGACCGCTGGCTCATCGTGGGACACGATTTCTCCCGGCCGTAAGACCCGGGCATGCGCCTCCGACGGCGAACGGATTCCTCGGTCGCGGGGAAGAGGGCTCGTTCAAATCGTGGTTGCCGAGGGAGAGCGGCAAAGACGGCGAGGCAGGACGGTTTCGGGAAACAGCAGCCGCGGACGAGAAGAAAAGACACGTCTCCATTCCACCGCGCGCGTGGTACGCTCGGTCGCCCCCAGCGCTGCCGCGCGGACGGGTCGTGCGCGGCGGTCCCCGGGGATCGTCCCGCTTCTCGGCCGAGCAACGAGCGGGGCATATTCCGTCGTCGCGACGGCGTGTCAGCCCAAGAACTCGTTGCCGACTTTGCGTGCTCGGACCGGTTTGTCGAGGTCGATTCCCAGGGCGATTCCGGTCTCCACGAGGATGTTCCAACCGGCTGCCAACTCGACGAAACTCTTATAGACTCCACCCTCGGGAATGACGATCGTGGGAAAACGGGTCTTCCGCGGGGCGATCGCGACCACGGTCATTCCAACCCCTTTGACGAGGCATTCCTCGAATTTCTCTTCTTCGTCTTTGAACGGGTCGACGATAATAACGACGTCGGTATCGTTCATCACCTCCTCTATCCCGTGGACCGCGTAGGTCCCCTCGAGGAAATCCGACTTCTTTCGCATAATCTCGTTCGTCTTGAGCGCCAGTTCCTCGGCGACTCCGTCGTTGCGCCCCGCGAAATAGACGACATCGGCGGCTTGGATATTGCCAATCACCTCCGCGTCGAGGTCTTGCCCGAGGGTCTCGTCCATCATGTCGGCGAGGGCATCGAGGTCATCGAGCGATTCACCGGCCAGCGACGCCAGCAGCCCCGCGTAGAAGAGGGCCTGCTCGGCCACGCTCTTGGTGGCGGCGACGGCGTTCTCCTTGCCGCAGGAGAGAATGTGGGTTTCCGTCGCGAGGTCTTCGACCGGCGTATCCTCATTCGCGACCAGAGCGAAACAGGCATCGTGGCCCTCTTGCCGCAACTTGGTGAAGAGGCGGACGACTTCCTTGGTCTTTCCAGAATTGGAGGCACCGAAGACCGCGCAGTCGGCCAGGTTGTATTCGAGGGCCTGGGTCGCCCCGTCGGTCAGCATCGGCAGGGCGACGCCCACCTGCATGGCTTGGTAGATCGCCCGCTTCGCGGGAAATATCCGACTGGAACCCTCGCCGGTCATGAAAACGGCGTTTTTCTTGGCGACCGTGTCGGCGAACGGCTCGCCCGCGTCCGGATCAAACGCCCGGATAATCTCGGACGTCTCGAGCATCTCGCGGCAAAGGGCGAACTTGACGTATTTGGCGTCTTCTCGTTTCATCGTATCCTCTCCTGGCCCGCCATGGCGCGGCCGTTCTGGCGGTCCGCCGAAAGACTATTCGGACGGGCCTTCAACCTTCTCTTGCCCCAAATCGTATCATCCTCTACCCAAATAATCGTTTCAGCAAATCGTCCTTGGGATAACTGTGCCCTCGGTGCTGGACGAACGCCTCCGCGGCGGGAAGGCCCGCCTCTTGTCCTCGTTCCGCCGCGCGGCGCCGCATCGAATCGATATACTCATCGGTTCCATGATGCGCCCGCAACCATTCGCGCTGGCTGGCGTGGCAGGCGAGCATCGCGGCCTTTTTCTCCAATTGGGCGGTGATGTCGACGTACGTCGTCGGTTCAACGGGATTCCCGAGCGGGTCGACCCCTTCCATGGGATCACAATAATAAAGATAGGGAACGCACGAACCCTCGCGGAGCGGGAACTCCGAGGCGTTCGGCGCTCCATAGAGGAAACTGGCGCCACGACCCAAGAGCGACGCCATCTCGTGGTCCATCATGTAATCCTTTGGCGGATGGATAATGGCTACGCCGGGGGCAACCCGGCGGAAGAGGTCGGTCGCCTTCTGGATCGTCGCCTTATCATAGACGACCAGTCCGTCTCGCTCGTCGAGACAATGATAGGTGCCTTCGACCATCGCCGCGGCCTTTTCGGCTTCCTTCGTCCGAATACCGCCGATCGACCATTTCGTCTCCGTCGTCGTCCCGCAATCGCCGGGAGCACACGTCGCGATGTGAATCTCCCAGCCGGAATCCGCCAGCCGGATAAGCGTGCCGGCGCACTGAAACTCGGCATCATCCGGGTGGGCCATAAAGGCCAAAACTCGTTTATTGTCAGGAAGATTCATTTGGCCATTCGGTTGAAAATCTCGGGGTCAAACGGATCGCGGGGCGCGAACCGCACCGGATCGTTGGCGTCATTGTCGCGATCTTCTCCCTCATTGGCAACCCCAGGGTCTTGAATTCGCGTGTGGGTCTCCTCGGCGAATGCGTCCGGACCGGGTCGGCGAGGCTGCGGCATCGCGTGAATCGGAGGCCGGTGAGGGCTCCGGACGCGTTCCGGTGGAGAATCCGGGTCCTCTTGCGCGGTCTCCGGATCGGCGATGGAGTGAATCCAGCCCTCCAATATCCGATACTGACGATCATTCTCGGTGAACATCGCGGCGGTGTTCCCGTGTTTTCGACTGGGAAGACGTAGCAGTTCGCTTCCGGCCGGGTCCGACGGATCGATGAACTGCATCGTCGCGTGAAGGTTCTTCTGAGTTGTCCGCCGTCCGGGAGCCGCTCCCGCGCGGAAACGGTTCAGTCGCAACCGCGAGGTGCATCCGGGCCCGTGGCAGGCTCCGGTGCTGCACCGGTTGACCAGCAGAGGTTGAATTGTTCGGGTAAACATCTCTACCGCGTCCGGGGGAAGCGATCGGACCAGCCTATCCAGTTCGTCGGTCGTCGGCCCGCGCGGCCGGTCTGGGCCCGCTGTTGCCGTGGTCTCCGTGCGTTCCACCGGCGCGGTGGCCGCCACGCTGATTTGCCGCTTCAGCAACGGCAGCATGGGGTGACGGGCGTCGATGGCCGCCGCGGCGTCGAGTTCTTCGCCGGCCCTTTCCACCAGACCGTGCCGTATGCACCATTGGGCCAGGCGAACCCGGTCGTGGACGTCGCCGGGGCGGGTCCGCTCGCGCTTCCGCAGGTAGCCCTCGTCCAGCGAATCGCAATGGTCTTCGACCCGATCCGGCCGGATTCGGATTTCTCCTCCTTCCAAAACGATGTAGTACCAATCGCCGACGCGGGAAATTCTGCCCTCGATCACCTCCCCGTTCTGAAGCAGGAGTACTCCGGAGGAAGGCATCAGACTCGTAGCCTCCCGCCCCGGCGCCGGGGCGGAATATCCGTGGAATACCAGAAAACATCCCAAGATGAAGAGGGGCGCGCGTAAGTGACGGCGAAAAATCATGTCAGTTTCCCTGAAAACGCGGCAGCCGGTTTCAAGTATCCGAATGAAACGTGTTTCCATAAGACTCATCGGAGAACCGGAGGCCGGACCGATTATCTTCCAAATCCGACGAAGAAGCTGAACACCTCCTCGCGGTCATTCGGGGCATGTGAAATGGGGAAGGCGAAGTCCAACGCGATTGGCGCGGGGCCCATCGCCGGAATCGCGATGCGGAATCCGAAACCGGGCGCAACGCGGTAGGTATCGCTCCAATCGTTGATTTTCGGTTCGACCGTGCCGGTATCGCAGAAGATCACCCCGCGCAGCGCGTCGTCGGCCGTGATGGGAAACAGGTACTCGACCGAAGCAAGCATGAGGAAATCGCCGCCGACGATCGACCCCCACTCCTGCGGCGATGCTCCGCGGTATTCAAAGCCGCGAAGCGTCGAGAACCCGCCCGCGAAGTAGTGGTCGTAGATCGGCGTGTCATCCCCGGTCCAGCCGAGCGTTCCGGCCAGCTTGAGGACGTGCCTTCCGGAGCCGTCCGGCCGTTGCCGCAGCAGAAAGAACTTGCGCACGTCCAGGTTGATTCTTGGATAGCTGAAGGTTCCCACCACCTGCTCGAAGCCGATTTCGAACAAGTGTCCCTCGGTCGCCAGGAATGCGTTGTCCCGCGTGTCATGCGATAGAGAGACTTCGAATCCGTGGAGGTTGTTGTCGCCCAGCGCTTTCGCCAGCGTGGGGGGCGTGGGCACGACCGGATCGAAGATTCCGACCTTGGCGCCCCGGTAGGCCAACGTCGCGGAGAGGTCCGGGGCGAGCTGGCGCCCGACGGCAACGCGGCCTCCGACGCGGTCCTCGTCCCAGTCCCGGTAGAATCGCGTGTAGTAATAACCGCTCAGACCGAGACTGTATTGCGTGTCGAGCAGATACGGTTCCTGGAACGTCGCCATGTATCGCTGAACCTGGGTTCCCGGCGCCGCTTCAAGCCGGAACCGCTGGCCGGCGCCCCGCCATGCCGTCGCGGTCCGGATATCTTCCCAGCTCCTCGGGAAGCGGGTCCAATCGAAATTTTGTTCGTCGAGGACGATCGACCCCACCAGGCCGGCGTCCGAGTTCACGCCCACCCCAAGCATGAACCGGCCGGTCTGCGTCTCACGGAGCCGGGGGTTGATGTCGATGAACTCCGTCGGCTCGTCAAACAGACGCGGCTTCAACGCCGGATCGAACGTCGGATCGTCCAGCCCGCCGCCCGGATACAGCCCCGGAATCGCGATGTCGTCGGTCGGGGGCAACTTGGGTCGGGGTTCCCACTGGTTTCCCACGCGAGGCGCCGTTTGCGCCGGCGCGGGGCCCCCGAACGGCGCCGCGTTCGATGCACCCGAGGAGGTTCCCGGTGTCGCGTAATTCGACGCCGCGCGTGGATACGCCGATGTGGGATTCGAACGGACGGAACCCGGCGATGCCGTCCCGTTCGAAACGGCATAGGGGTCGTACGTTCCGGAGTTCGCCCCTCCCGCGTAAGAAGCTCCGCCGGTGGAAGAGCCCGCGGTCGGTGCCGTGCCCGGCAGAGGGGCGGGTGGGGGGTTGCGAGTCGGCAGAGGGGCGATACTGCGACCGGTGGCGCCGTACTGTCCACGCACGACCCGGCCGGTCTCGTCCTCGGCCGGATCGACCGGCTTGCCGGCGGTATGCGCCGCTTTCGAGTCCGAGAAATAGGGGTTGCTCGCATAAGGATGCGACTGGTTCACCATGCACGTGCCGCGGCCGGCGGGGGCTCCACACCGGCATCCGACGGCGACTAGGAGGAACGCCAAGGCGGCGGTCGTCCCCAGTCGCGGCGCGAGATGTCGTGTCCAGAATTCGTTCACTGCGCGCCTCCGTCGGTGGATTCGATCAGTCGTCCAAAGGAGTTCGGTTCGAGAACTCTCGCCGGCTCGGGCCGGCCTCCGCCGCGCAACCACGGAAGGTTCCTCGGAAACGAATCGGGAGATTGGAACCGCGCGGTGCCACCCCCGAAATCGTCCACCGGCTCCACCCTCGGTCGCGGACGCGTGGCGACTTGGGGTGTCTCCTCCTCCGGATCGATGGAGTTCGTCCCGGGACGGCTGAAGACGATCTTCGGCATCACGCCGGCCGCCGGGTTCACTTCGAACAGACGCGACGAACGGAGCCGGCGTTCGCTGTCCCGCAGCTCGCGGATGTCGACGATGTCACCCGGCTGGAGCGAAATCCGGTTGAGCACCGTCGTGATCCGCGTGTGCGGGTTCTCTCCGTCGATGTCGACGTTGATACGACCCACGCGGTAGCGGTGTCCTTCGGAGATGTTGTATACGAGGTCCAGTTTACCCGGCTCTTCGAGGAACCTTGGGTCGGCTTGAATGTCCGCGAAAATGTATCCGACGCCGCCGTATTCCTCTTGGAGCGTGGCGATGTCTCCGGAGAGCGTGTCCTGATTGAAGAACTGACCCGCCGTGAGCTTGAGATTCTCCTCCAGCTCATCCGTACCGATCTTCTCGTTTCCGATGATCGAGACGTTTCGGACGACATACCGCGGTCCCTCGTCGATGATGAACTTGACGTGGGCCCATTCGCCGGCTTGGGAATACTCGATTTCCCGGCCGATTCGCGCGCGGAAGAAGCCCAGTCCCCGGTAGTAGGCGGTCAGACGGTTCACGTCTTCATCGATCCGGCGCATGTCGACATCCCCCTCGAATATCCAGAGGATACCGGGCTTGGATTCGATCTGCGTCCGCAACCGTGCGTCGCTGGCGATGGTGTTGCCCACGAAACTGGTCCAAAGGACCTTCTGCTTGCGCCCTTCGTTGATAACGAAGACGGCGCCGCGGTCATCGGGCTTCGTCCCCTCCGCGATGGATATCCGGACGTTCGTAAACCCTCGGGTCTTGTAGAAGTCCTCCATCATCCGCCGGGCTTCCTCGATGGCGGAGGGGTCCATCGCGTCTCCCGGTTTGATGCCGGCCTCCCGTTCGAGGACCTTCCTTTTGATCTTCTGGTTGCCGATGTACTTGACGTACTGTATCGTGGGACGTTCGAGAACCTCGAAAATGACGACGCGCCCCGCCGGCTCTCGCCGGTATGAGGTCTTGATCGTCACGAACATCCGGGTCTTGTAGAGACGACGGACGTCTTCCTCGAGCTTCTCCGCCGAAAACGGACGCCCTTTTCGCGTGTGGACGTGCGGGAGGATCTTTTCAACCGGCACCGCCTTGTTCCCCCGGATCCGGACCTCGGCGACCATCTCCTCCTCCGGCTGCGAGGGCTCGGCAGGCAACCCCACGTCCGGTGGACGCTCCATGGGAGGCACCTCCGCCGAAGGGTACTCTTGGGCCTTCGCGCAGGAGAACGTCCCCATCCCGGATGCGCATATTCCCATGAGAAGGAGGGCGACGAGGACCGGAAGGGGAAACGTCGATATCCTGCGTTTGGCGGTCATGAAAGACAATTCGACGAGGAGGTGCAAATGCGATTCCGCGTGCTCTGGGCGGCGCCGCGCCGAAGGAGGCGCGCGGATTGAATCGGGATAAGTATCCAAAAGGAGACGCATAGATACAAAAACGCGTCAACCGGAGCAAGGCGAGTTTTTGGATTCGAGATGACGCGGGTGCAATGCCGGCTTGCCCTTACAGTCCTTTTGAGAAAAGATAATTAATCGGATATCCCAAAAAAATACGTTAAGATGCGCATAATAGAAGGGCTTGGTAATGGAACCTTGGGGCAAGAGAAGCCGCCGCTGACTGCCATTGACTGTCCGAAAGCAAAGGCCGGACTGGTCGGGATGACATGGATGCGTTCGAGAAACCGCGCCGCGGCGCGGGCAAAACACGAAGAAGACTGCCGGGAGGCCGCCCAATGCCCCCTATATCGGGGTAGTACCTCCATGGATTGGCGAATTGGGGGCATTCCCCGCGGTGCGAGTCGTCCGGAGTACCGGATTGGGCGGAAGCTCTTTCCAAGGGGCGTATTTTCACGCGGCTCGGCGGCTCGCGGGACGGATGGTTCGTTCAAGTTACACCTACACCGGACATAACGCCGATGGCAACGGTGAAGATCAGTGCGGATATGCGAGCGTTGTGGCCTCTCGGGCCACATCGAGCGAGGTTGAGAAAGTCCCGGATGGGCTTTTTTAACAGCCTGCTAGCCCAAGTGGACGAAACCGGACCGAACTGACTGAGTTCCGAGCTACTCGCACACCCACCGTGCCGCGTCTTTCGCCCAGTAGGTGAGGATACAGTCGGCGCCGGCGCGCTTGATCGCGGTGAGCGATTCGAGGACCACGCCGCGCTCGTCGATCCAACCCTTCGCGGCGGCCGCTTTGACCATGCTGAACTCCCCGGAAACGTTGTACGCCGCGAGCGGCGTCTGGGGGAAGCGGTCCCGGATCGCCTTGATAATATCGAGGTACGCGAGTGCCGGCTTGACCATGACGATGTCGGCTCCTTCCGCCAAATCCAGTTCGACCTCGCGGAGTGCCTGCTCGGCGGGGGCCGCGTAATCCATCTGGTACGAGCGCCGATCGCCGGAGCGAGGTGCGCTTTCGGCCGCCTCGCGGAACGGTCCGTAAAACGAGCTGGAATACTTGGCGGAGTAACTCATGATGGGAACGTGCTCGAAACGCGAAACATCCAGTTCGCGCCGGATCGCGGCGACCATGCCGTCCATCATTCCGCTCGGCGCGATCATATCCGCACCGGCCGCGGCGTGGACGACCGCTTGGCGCGCCAGAAGGTCGAGTGTGACGTCGTTTTCGACATCCGGCCGGCCGGAACGTTCCGACAACGGTCCGCAATGTCCGTGGTCCGTATACTCGCATAAGCAAAGATCGGTAATCACGAGCAAGTCCCCGGCCGCCTTCCGGATCTCCCGGATCGCCCGCGGGATGATTCCGTCGGGCCGGAGCGCTTCGCTCCCGGCGGCATCCTTTTCCTTCGGAATACCGAACAGAATGACTCCCGCGAGTCCCAGTTCCGCGGCCTCTTCGACCTCTCTGGTCAACGTATCGGGCGAGAACTGATAGTTGCCGGGCATGGCGCCGATTTCGCGCCGCACTCCGCGCCCGTGACGAACGAAAAGGGGTAAAATGAAGTCGTCGGGTCGCAACCAGGTTCGCCGGACGAGCCGCCGTACCGCCGGATTCATGCGCAGGCGGCGCAGCCGCACGGTTGGAAAGCGGTCCCAATTCGCGTCGTTACCTTGGTGTGCCGTTGGATGATTCCTCATGTTCGTTCTTTTCCTGCAAATAAGTGAAAACCCCGGCCGCCCATGACGAGGAAGAACCCCTCCGCCGACAATGGTTCAGTCTTCCGGCCGCCGAACCGCGGCGCGGTCTTCTTCTTCGCCGAACTCCAGGGGCGCGGCGTCCGAACCATCGCCTCCGCCGATGGCGTCGATGTCCGCCATGATCTTCGAGACGTCGCCATCGGGATCCGCATCCGGATCGAAAGCCGGAGCCGCCGCGTCCGCGGTTCCTCCGCCGCCGGCGTCATCGTCGGTGGAGAACTCCTGGATCATCGAAACCGGAATCATGAATTCGACCAAACCACGCGATCCCAGAGCGATCCCGGGAAGTTTCAGGAAAAGGCGCCGGGCTTTGGAAACGGGCCGTTCAAACACGAGGACGTCAGTCGCCGGAGCATCCGAGTAGACTCCGGTCCTGTCGACTTGGCCCACGATGTTCGCCACGCGGAAACGCTTTAGCGGATACGCGTTATCAAGATCGTCCACGAGAGAGGTGTCGCGAAAGTTGCTCCATCCATTGTACTCCAAACGCCTCGCGTCGTCCGCGCTTTTCAAAGACAGATTGACGATCAGGTAGGAGTCGGAAGGCCGAGCGAACCGGCCCGGCGCGCGTTCCAGCCGCGGAGGCCCCAGGAGAACGGAATCCACGGTGATTTCAACGCCCGAAAGGACCGCCGGTTTCCGCGTGGAGGCGTCGGTTGGCTCGCGGTCTTTCGAATCCGTTTGTTCCCCGGCGAGCCGGTCCGCGGCGGTCGCGGTCGCCGGCGAATCGCCGGAAACGCCCCCATCCGGAATCTTCCTTCTCGGGTCGCTTTCGAACGAAAGATCGATTTCGAGGTCAGAGCTGGAGGGCCCGTCCGCGGATGGTTTAACGATCCGAGTTGGTTCCGCCTCGCCGGAAGAGGGGGGCTTCGCCGGACGCGACGCGAGAAAGAGCCCCGCGAAAATCACCGCCACAAGGCTCACTCCGAGAAGAAGGACACGACGTCGAGTCTTGGCACGGTTCCGTTGTGCTCGCCACCGGGCCAATTGAACGCTATTCGTGGAGGTCGAAATGGAACTCGGTTGGTGCGTCCGTATCGGGATGGGGGGTATCGGAGGCGTCGGCCGGGCGGACGGTTGCGTTCCGCCATTGACGCCCGAGAGGGGCAGGGCCGGAGGCTCCTTCAGAGGCGCCCCGGCCCGTTTGGGCGTGTCCTCGAAGATTCCTTTGACCGTCTCGGCGCGAACCCACGGTCCCTCGGTTCCTTTCCGGACGAAATCGTCGACGCGCAGCCATCCCTCCGCGGCCAGTTGTCTAACCTGTTTCGGCGTGAGTGGACCGGTTTCCGATCCTGCCAAATTGCAGTACCATTCGGCTGACATGCTTATCCAAACTCGCCAAGGCGAGACCCTCCCCTCGACCAGGAACCGGCCGAGCAACGCGGAAAACGACATCCGCGACGTGATATCGTTGTCTCAAGCCCCCTCTCTAAGTTTATCGGATGTCCGGGTCTTTTGAAAACGCAATTAACGCGGCAACCGAGGCCGCGAGTTGAAATCCGCCGACAATCAGCGGATGGAGCGGCTTTTCCGGCACGGACACGGTCCGGCTCCAAAGTTCCTTTCTCTCCCAACCGATTCGCGTACGGCGCCATTCCATCCGCGGCGGCGCGGACGCGGACGATTCGACGGAACCGTAGGAGACCCAGGTGAGGACACAAAGGAAACCGAGCAGAACCGAGAAGGCGATGATACGCATTGGCCGAACGGTAGGAGGCGTCTGAAAAAGAATCGGAGGACGCTTTCCCTGTGTCGCAAAGAGGGGGCCAAGCGATCGATGCAACCGAGAAACCCGCGCATGTCGTTGTGATGGAAGGAGTTGCGTCTTAAGAAGCGGGTTTCGGCGGTTGCGCGCGACGTTGCGAGAACTCAACGGCGCGTTGCCGCGGTGCATCAAGGCCTTGCCGTCGGTTTTTCTTGCCCGGCGTTCCGTAATGGCCTATTTTTACAAGACGGCTTCGACATGCATTCTCGCCAACAAAAGGGAAACGCACCGTGCAAAAGATCGACCTTAAGACCGTACTGGCCGGGGCCCAGTTGCCCGCGCTTCCACAGAGCGCGGTGAGCATTTTGAACCTCTCACAGGACCCCGAAAACGGTCCCCAGGAATTCGCGGCACCGATTGAAGCCGATGAGGGGCTTGCCTGTCAGGTTCTGCGATTCGTCAATTCTTCATATTTTGGGTTTTCTGGAAAAATCACTAGCGTCCGACTAGCCATAACGATGGTGGGCGTTCGGACCATCAAGAACTTCGCGCTTTGGAGCGCGGTCTTCAGTCTCCTTCCAAACCCCAAGTACGGGCCTTTCGACATCAACCGGTTGTGGCAGGATTCCTTGCGGCGCGCGTTGTTTGTCAGGAGTCTCTCGAACACGCTCGAACTGAAGAACGCGGACGAGGGGTTCTCGGCCGCACTCTTGCAGGACATGGCGCTTCCGATCCTCGCCAAGGCGATTCCTGGCGCCTACGCGAAGCTCTTAACCGCCCAACAGCGCAAGAGGGTGCGTCTGTCGAAGCTGGAGCAGGAAGTCTTCGGTTGGAATCACGCCGAGGCGGCCGTGGTCCTTGCCGAGCAATGGAACCTCCCGGAACATTTCGCGGGGTTAATCCGGGACCACGTCAGGCCCAGTTGGAAGATGAAGGAGATCCAGAGCGTACCGGAGTGCTTCGTTGTCGCCCTCTCTTCGCTCCTTCCGACCGTGACCGAGGAAGGCTGGCCCGAGCAGGAGTTATTTGAAAAACGGCTCGCGAAGCTCCAAAAGGCCAATGTCGAAATGCTGCCGAAACTGTTCGCGGAAATCGACAAGGGCTTCGAGGAACTCGCCCGCATCCTCCGCATCTCCGTTCCGGACCGGTCGATGGTCGATTATCTGGAACCGGCCGAGGCGGTTTCCTAGAAATTCCCGTTTCGTTGTCTG
>CAZFQG010000128.1:0-18221 GCA_964520785.1 uncultured Planctomycetaceae bacterium
CAGCAACGCCTACAAACAGGCCTCGTGAGCCCTACAAAGTGCGAAATGCGCCCGGATGCTCAAGGAGGGGAATGAGAGATTCCATTCCGGAGAATCGGAGCGTCCCCACGCGGATGCGGCGAGGCTGGAGGCGGCCGGAACGGAGAACCAGAAGGATCACGCCTAGGCTACCATAATCACCTGTTCCGATTCGCGAGTGCCGGTGGAGCTGATCTTCGACGCCGGCGTAATGGACATTTTCGTCATCCGGACGGCTGGAAACCTCTGCGGGGCGAATGAGATCGGCTCGATCGAATACGGTCTGGCCCATGTGAAGACGCCGGTCTTCGTCATGCTGGGACACACCCAGTGTGGAGCCGTGACCGCGGCGACGCACGTCGCGGAGGGAATGGGGCATCCGCTGGAACGGAATATCCAGCCGCTGGTGGAGCAGATTCTGCCCGCCGTCAAGAAGGCGAAGGAAAACCGCCCCGATATGCAGGGGGAGTCGATCGTCCCCTTGGCGACCGAGGAGAACATGTGGCGGGGGATCGAGCGCTTGCTCCGCGAAAGCCCAACGGTCCGCGGTCTCGTCAAGCAAGGAAAAACCAAGGTGTTGGCGGCGGTTTACGACGTCGGCACCGGGAAAGTACACTGGCTGCCGGAACGGCGAGTGGACGCGATCCTGGAAAAGGTGGAGGCGTCGGCGTCCGAGGCGACGGAAGGTTCCGCGAACCACGCGGAGGGATCTCGCGAACCGTAACGCCAAACTGTTCTCCCTGTTCGCGAGGGATATTCGCCTTCGCACGGCGTTGAGACGACGACCCGATCGCCGCGAAGTACCGCCGCTTCAATGCGGATTGCCTCGGAACGGTCACGGAGGCGCTACCGCCGCGGCCGATCTCCGAGAAATACCACATCCGCTGCGCGCCGCTCGGATTGGGGTCGGTCCCCGGGAAGGCGAACGGTTCGAAACCGGACTGGGTGTCGCCGTTCCCGTCCTGGAAATCGACCATGAGGCCGCTGGGGAGCGAACTGGTGATTTCCAATCCGCTGACGTGCGCGTAGTTGGGCTTCGGGGCGACGGAGATCACCACGGGATTCGTCCCGCCGGAGACGACGTTTGTCGGCAGCGTGCTGATAATGCCCGGATCGGGGTCGTTTCTTACTGCGCTGTTTCCGCCGCCGTAGGTGATCGGTTGATCAGGGCTGATCACCCGGTCGGCCCCATCGGCGTCGGTGAGGGAAACGCTCACCGATAGCATAACCGGCATGGACTGTCGCCACAACCACTTGAAACGAGAAGCACCATCAACAGGGGGAGAATTGACCCTGTACGACTATTCCGTTAGTATGAATACGTTAGATCCGTACAGTTCGCTCTGAGGACATCCCCCCATGATACGTGTTACCTGCTCCGAGTGCGGCGCCGGCCTGAAGGCCCCCGAGGAGGCCGCCGGTAAACTGAGTAAATGCCCTCGCTGCAAACACGCCGTCCGCATCCCCCTACCGGGCGTATCGGCGATGGAAGCAATCGGCTTGGGCGAGGTCCCGGACGAGAAAGTGGAGGTCCGCGCCACCGAGCCCCTGCCCAAGGTCTACCCTCCGGAACGCCTCACCGCCCCGAATCGCTACGTCATTTGCGGAAATAAGGGGATTATCGCCTCCTGGTTTCCCACTAGCGAGGGGTGGCGAGTAAAAACCAACACGGGCTATGTCAGCCCTCTGATGCACCGTGAACTGCTGCCAATCGAGGGGGACTTCCGATTCGTCGAGGTCCAAATCGACTCCGACGGCGTGAATTCCCGTCTGAGGGGATTACGGATTTTTGAACTCGCCAAGCGGTACGCCCTAATCACGCTCGACCGCGGAGACAACCACGTGCTCAAGTCGATTACCCGTGCCGGTACGCTGAGTCGCGAACAGAAGAACTTCGTCCGCCTGGCGATCCGCGAGCAGCTCATGCCGGAGGTGTGGACCTCGGCGTCGACGGTGCTGGAATTCCTGGGCAACGCCGATTATCATTCCACGGAGATATACGAGCCGGAGTAATCAGAAATGAGAAACGGCACCCGTGGAGGCAACCCTTGTGGTTGCCCGGCGTGGCGTCCCCAGTTTGACCGAGGGCAGGCACAAGGCCTGCCCGTACTGACGTAAAGGTATTGATTGATGGAATGCAAAAAAGAGAAGAATGCAGAGACTTGCGCATGCACGTACATGTCGTGCGGCAAGCGGGGTGTGTGCTGCGATTGTCTAACGTATCATTTGAAGAGTCGCCAACTGCCGGGGTGTTGCTTTCCGCCGGAGGCGGAAAAGACCTATGACCGCTCGTTCGAGCACTTCGCGCGTCTGGTCACTGAGAAGAAGGCCTAAATGAAGCCGCTGTTAGTCTTCCGTTTCGGCGGAACGTTTTCCGAACTCGCCCGAGACAGGGGAGATTTCGAGGACTGGATTCTTGCCGGAATGGGTCTGGCACGCCGGGACGCGATTCTCTTCGACGTGGCGCAACGGCAGAGTGAAGACTTGCCGGAACACGAATCGGTCCGCGGGGCGGTTCTGCCCGGATCGCACGACATGCTTACCGAGTGCCCGGTCTGGTTGGAATGGGTAAGCGACTGGGTGGCCGGCGCCGTATTTCGCGGGGTTCCTCTCCTGGGGATTTGCTACGGGCACCAAATCCTCGCGAGAGCATTCGGCGGAGTGGTGGGCAATAACCCGCGTGGAACCGAATTGGGGAGTGTGCCGCTGAGACTGCATGAGGCGGCCGAAGACGACCTGGTTCTGAGCGGGCTTCGCTCGGGGGATCACGTCTATGTCAGCCACACGCAGTCGGCCTTGGGGCTTCCGGAAGAAGCGGTGCTGTTGGCCTCTAGCGACCGGGAGCCGCACCACGCATTTCGAATCGGATCAGTTGCCTGGGGAGTGCAGTTCCACCCCGAGTTCGACGCGGCGATTACGGAGTATTATATCAAACGCGGTACAAAACTGTTGCGGTCGCAGGGCCAATCCCCCGAGCGGCTGGCACGGGAGTGTGCCCAGGAATCGTCTGGAGGAACGGTGCTCCAGCGGTTTTCGGCCGTCACTCAAGAGGTAACACTTTGACCGGCCCCTGTTCCGAAAACCCCACGAACGGAGATTTGTCCATGAGTTCGCCCTTTTTGCGCCCGACCCTTGCCGAACGGCTTTCAACGGTCATTCTCGGCGCGCTTTTGACCCTTGCGGCGGCCGGGTGCATCGGCGGCGCGTTGCTGGCCAGATCGCTGGGGGTTTCCGTGTCGCTGTTGCCGTTTCTGGGATACGGATCGTTCGGCTTTCTGCTCGTCGGGACGATGTTTTGGATGACCCGGCCGAGTTGGTACGGGATGTTCATCACGATCGGGCTGGTGTTGTGCCTGATCGGCGACGCGAGCCTATATTACAAGAGCTTCCTCATCGGCAGCAGCTCGTTCCTGGTGGCGCACATCGCGTTTATCATGGCGTTCTTCACGCTTCGGGCCTCGCGGCGCGATCCGGCCGGCGAATATGCGTGCGGCGCGCGGCACGGTTTTTTCGGCGCGTTTTCCTGGGGCCGGTTGTCGGTGTCGATTCCGGTGATGGTGTTGATCAGCGCGGGTCTGGCGTTCTGGATTCTCCCCGGCGTGGAAAACGTAGCGGAGTTGGTCCTGGTCCCGGCCTATATGGTAGTGATCACGACCATGGTGATTTTTTCCGGCGGAATCCGCGACACGCGGATGCGCGCCATCGTCTTTCTCGCGGCGATCCTGTTCTACATCTCCGATATCTTCGTCGCGGAGTGGCGATACGTGAACATCATCGGCGACACGAGCTACTACTGCTATCCGCTCTATTACGCCGGATGCTTCCTGTTCGCCTGGAGCGTGGGGGTAAAGAATCTCAGCCGCGCGGAGCGAGCGGAATAGGATGAACAGGATATCGTGCCAAGAGCGGCTCGCATAACGCGATTGAACGAATGACGTCGTTGGGGCAGGCGGGACGCGGTCGCGGTCGGCACCTCGCTCTTACGCCCTGTGCCGCATCTCTTCCACCATTTCGGAAGTCCGACCGACGTCCATATGCGGACCGCCGAGGGGGATCGCCGTCGGCTCTTCGTCCGTGGCCGGTTCCGGCACGTCGCTCCCGCGTTTTGGTCGGGACTTCAGTCGATAGCCGAAGACGAGATTTCCGTAGAACGCCAGCCGGTTCAGGAAGGCGACGGAGAAGAGGTCGTCGAGCAGGCTGTAGACGACCGGGATGACGATGAGGGTGAGGATCGTCGAGGTGATCATCCCGCCGACGATGGCCGTTCCCATCGGGGCGCGGGCTTCGGCCCCGCTCCCAAGGCCCAGAACGACCGGGATCATTCCGGCGATGGTCGACATCGCCGTCATCAGGATCGGCCTCAGCCGCACCGGTCCGGCGCGGAGGATGGCGTCGCGTTTCGGCACGCCCCGCCGTCGCAGGAGATTCGTGTAGTCGATCAGGAGAATCGCATTCTTGGTAACAAGGCCCGCCAGCATGATCATGCCGATCATGGAAAAGATATTGATCGTCCTTCCGGTCAGGAACAACAGGCCGAGCGCTCCAACGACGGAAAGAGGGAGCGAAAGCATGACCGTGAACGGGTGAACCAGGCTTTCGAACTGGGCCGCCAGGACCATGTAGATGAGAATGACGGCAAGCCCCAGGCTGAAGAGGATGTTCGCGAACGACTCGGCCATGTTTTCCGCCTCGCCGGAGAATTTGGTCTCGGTCCCCTCGGGGAGACCGATCGCCGCGGCGATTTGCTTGACCTCCTCGACCGCCTCGTTGAGGACCTTTCCCTGGTCGAGATTGGCGTAGATGGTCAACTTGCGCGAACGTCCTTCCCGGTCGATTTGCACCGGCCCCGTGCCGGTATCCACGTCGACGAGGTGGTGAAGCTCGATCAATTCGCCGCTTCGGCTACGGACCGGTACGTTCAGAACCGACTCGGGCCGGTCGCGGTCGTTCCGAACCAGGCGGACGCGGACTTCGTAGGTTTCGCCCCCTTCTTCGAACCTGCCGGCGCGGCGGCCGCCGATCAGCGTTTGGACCGCGCCGCCGATGTCGCGGACCGTGACGCCCAGGTCGGCCGCCTTATTCCGGTCCGGCACGACGTCGACCTGCGGCTTCCCCACGTCGTAACTGGAATTCACGTCGACGAGCCCCTTCTCCTTCATTCGTTGCATGATCTTCTTCGAGACCGCGTCCAGTTCCTCCAGGTCCTGCCCCTGCAACCCGAACTGGATCGCGGCCGACTCGAACCCCGCGTCGGACCCGCTTATGTTCTGAACGACTTCGACGCTCGTCTTGATATGGGTGAGGTCCCCAAGTTCCCTTCTCGCATCCTTCATGACGTCGAATTGCGAAAAACCACGTTCGGACTTCGGAAGCAGCTTGACGACGATCGACGCCTCGTTGACGCGCTCTTGCGAACCGCCCCCGATCGTCGTGAGGATGTCGGTCACGCCGCGGAGCGTACGGAGGCGGCGCTCGATCTCGGAAACGACCATGTTGGTCGCCTCGAGGGAGCTTCCCACCGGGGTCTGCACTTGAACGCTGAACTGATCTTCGTCGGATTCGGGAATGAACGTCTTACCCAAAAACGGCGTTAGGGCCATTCCACCGGCGAACGCGAGGATCGCCAGGACGACGACCGCCAGCCGCCACCGCAGAGCAACCCTCAGTGCTCGGCCGTAGAACGACTCGATTCGGGAGAAAACGGCTTCGATCGCGTTGTATACGCGGCCGTGCCCCTGGGCCTTCTGGAGCACCCGCGAGCAGAGCATGGGGGAAAGGGTTACGGCGATGAACGTCGAGATGATGACCGCGAAGGAGACGGTGATTCCGAACTCGAAGAAGAACCGGCCGACGATCCCTTCCATGAAGGCCACCGGCACGAAGACCGCGAGTACCGCCAGCGAAGTGGCGATGACGGCGAATCCGATCTCGGCCATCGCGGCACGCGCGGCCTCGATCCGCGACATCCCTTCCTCGAGGTGGCGGTACGAATTCTCCAGCACCACGATCGTGTCATCGATTACCATGCCGACGGAGATCGTCATCGCCAGCATCGTCATCATGTTAACCGAACAACCGGCCCAGAGCATGAAGGCATACGTCGAAATGAGCGTCGTCGGAATCGTGATCGCGGCGACGAACGCCCCGCGAAAACTCCGCAAGAACAACAAGATGACGAAGACGGCCAGGCCTCCCCCGCGGAACAGCTCCCCCTGGGCCTCGCGGATGCTGTCGTTGACGAAGAGGGACAAGTCCTGCGCGACGATCAGCTCGTACCCTTCCGGCAAAGACGCCTTCACGCTCTCCAGACGCGCCTTGACCCCCTCGGCGACGGCGACGAGGTTCTCGCCGGACTGCCGCCGGACCATCAGCGAAACGGACTTCATTCCGTTGAACCGGGCGATACTCCGCTCGTCCTCCAAGCCGTCCTCGACGTACGCGATGTCGCCAATCCGTAAAGGACTTCCATCCCGGTAGGCGACGACGACGTTCTCGAAATCCTCGACCCGTTCGATCTTGCCCTTCGTTTTGACGATCATTTCGATCCGGTCGTTCTCGACGCGTCCGCCGGGTGGCTCGACGTTTTCATCGACCAGGGCGTCGGTTACGTCCTGGGCGGTCAGTCCGTACGCGCGAAGGACGTCGCCGCGGAGCCAGACGCGGACTTCGCGCTCGCGTCCCCCGACGATCCGAATGCTTCCGACGCCGGAGACGCTCTCCAGACGCGGCTTGACCACGTTGTCGGCGTACTCGGTGAGATTGCGGATGTCATCCTGCCCGGAGAGGACGAGCGACAGGATGGCGCCGGAATCGAGATCGAATTTCTGGACGATGGGCGCCTCGATTTCCAGGGGAAGATCGGCGCGGATCGAGGCGACCTTGTCCCGGACCTCCTGGCTGGCGACGTCGATGTCTTCTTCGAGTTCGAATTCGATGAAGACCTGCCCCATTCCTTCCACGCTTTGGCTGCGGAGCTTTTTCACGCCGCTGATCGTGTTGACCGCCTCCTCGATCAGGTCGACCACCTCCGTCTCCACCGTTTCCGGATCGGCCCCCTCATACACGACCGAGACCGTTACGAACGGGATGTCCACGTCCGGAAACAGGTTCACCCCGATGTTCCGGTAGGAAACGGCGCCGAAGACCACCAAGGCCAGAATGACCATGCTGGCGAAAATCGGCCGCGAAATAGAAAGGTTGGATACTTGCATCTGTCCGTTTCGTCACTCCGCCACTCTGTCAGTCCGCCTCTTCCGTTACCTCGTCCCTCACTCCACCACCTTCACCCGCGTTCCGTCATCGAGCATCGAGCCCCGACTAACGACGACACGGTCCCCATGTTCGATTCCCTCGACGACCTCCCAGACGCTCTCGCCTCTGATGCCGAGGGTGGGCCACCGCCGTTCGACGCGGTCTCCCTGAACGACGAAGACGCTGGGGCGCCCTTCCTGCATGACGATGGCCGACTGGGGAACCACCAGGACGTCACTGACGGAGCGGACCGGCAGGGCAACGTTGACGAAGCTGCCCGCCTTGAACAGACGTTTGCGGTTATCGACGGCGATCCGAATCTCGAACGACCGCGTCTGCGGGTCGATCTTCTCGTTCACCAGATCGACCAGCCCAAGGACCGGCTCGCGCCGCCCCGGAACGCGAATAGACGCCGGATCGTCGACGCGGACCATGGCCTGAAACCGTTCCGGGACGGAAACCCGCGCGAAAAGAGCGTCCGGATTGATGATTCGCATGATGTCGGTCGGCGGTGCGCCGATCACGCGGTCACCGGCGCCGAGGAAGCGGTCGACGAGAACGGCGTCGTAGGGAGCGCGAATCGTGCATTTTTCTACCTTCTCCTTCCTCAAACGGACTTGAACCTCCGCCTGTTTCACCTTGGCTCCGGCGACGGCCACTTGTTCCTTGGTCGGACCGGCCTTCGCCAGATCGAGCGCGGCCTTGGTACGCTTCACGGTCGCGGCGGCCCCCTTCTCCTGGGCGACGAAGCCGTCGTGTTCCGCCTCCGGAGCGAACCGGCCCTCCATCAGGCGGTTCGAACGTTCCAGGTCGGCCAGTGCCCGCTCGTGGAGGGCGACCGCCTCTTCGTACTGTGCCTCGAGTTGGGCGATCTCTTCCGACCGTTTCCACGCGACAAGCTCGGCCAGATCGCTCTTCGCCAGTTCCAGTTCCGCCTCCGCCGTCTCGAGGGCAAACTCGTAGTCCGTTGGATCGATTCGACAGACCACCTGCCCCTTCTTCATCTCGTGGCCGATGTCCAGAGGAAGGGTGATCTCTTCGCGTCCGCCCTGATCGTCCGGGCGGTAGACCGACCGGTTGGAAGGGGAGAATGCCTCGATTATTCCGTCTACCTCGGCCGCGATGACGCTCACGTAGGCCGGAACCATACTTCCGATGAGGTCGAGGGTCATCTCCGCCTTACCGAGCGTAATCGGGACGGCGCGGACTTCGAGAACGCGCGGGGGGGCCGCCGGCCCCTCCCGGCCCGAATCGGCGATGCCCG
Source organism: uncultured Planctomycetaceae bacterium (assembly GCA_964520785.1). GTDB lineage: Bacteria > Planctomycetota > Planctomycetia > Pirellulales > Thermoguttaceae > CAZFQG01. Next base: position 8,534 of record CAZFQG010000128.1, read on the forward strand.
ACCGAGAACACCCGGCGGCCAAAGGCAGAGCCGCCGCCGCAACCAGAGCCAAACAAACGGTCCGGAAGCCGGTACGTTGAGCAAGACCGGATTGGTGTTTCAATTCATTTCCCTCCGAATACGACGAACGAAAAAGCCGGTAACCCGCGCAAGAACTACCCACTACGCGGCGCCCTCAGGCCCTCCAGGAATAAATCCAGTGCCAGCTCCACCGTCCGAAGGATATCCTCGCGCCCGTGCTGGTTCGTGTTCTCGTAGCAATAGAACCCGTGCAGGATGTTCCCGTACACGAGGCCTCCCAAGGCGTTGACCGTCTTCACCGGGTCGACCCGGCGGAGTTGCCCCGAGTCAATCCCCTCTTCGACCACCTCGACGCAGCACCGCATCAACTCTTCGTGCCGTGCCTTATGGGAATCGGGCTCGGTAAATCGGAACTCCGCGTGCTGCTGAGCGAACAATTCCAAATACCGCCGATCATCATGGAAGAGCCTGGCGTAACCCACCGACATCTTCCGAAGGGTCTCAATCGCCGATCCCCCGGGGACGATCGCCTCTCGGACCCGACACTCTATCCGACGGATCACTTCCAGGGTGGTCGCCCAGAAGAGATCCTGCTTGTTGCCGAAATATCGGTAGACCGTTCCCTTTCCGACACCGGCCGCGTCGGCGATCTCCTGAACGTCGGCCCCGCGCAGCCCGTGCTCGGCAAAGACGCTCAGCGCCGCGTCCAGAATGGCCGCCAGCTTGGTTTCATCGCGTACAAGGGTGGTCTCAGGCATTTTGTGTGCAAAACTACTATTATTTGTTTGCGCTTCTTATGAAGCAGGCCGCCCGCCTGAGGGGGCAAAGGAAGCGGCGACAGCAACCTTTTGCTCTCGACAGGGGGATCGATTGGGGGCAAGTCGCCCCGCGGGCCTCCGGACGGACGCGCCCGTCCGTTTCATTATGAATACCCAAACAATGGGCGATTCGTCAAGAGCGGATTTGTGAATTTACCTGGCGGATGGCTTGGTAGATCAAAAAATCTCATGAAATGCGAGAAATTGGCACGGTCAAGCGACGGGGTGCCCTTCCCCCAGACGAACCCCAAGGCTTAATCGGGGGGATCGAATTCCACGGAGAACCGACAAATAGGACATGAAGCGATCGGGCGGTTTGCGATGACGAGGGTTCGCGCGGCCCCATGCGGGTGGTTCGTCCGGTCGAGTCGAATTCGAACGCCGCGAACTTTGAGACCGTTATCGTCGTCAACCCTTCGGTACGAATTTGTCCACCCGTTTGTTATTCACTTCCGAGACATACAGGTTTCCGTCCTTGTCGACGCAAAGAGAGTGGGGCGTATCGAACTGGCCCGGTTTCTCTCCCTTAGACCCGAACGCGGCGAGAATCCGGCCCTCCAAGTCCAGGATGAGGATTCGATGGGGGCCGTCGGGGTTGCCGTCGCTGACGAAAAGCTTTTCGTCGGACGTCAGGAAAAGCCCGAACGGTTTTCCCAGGCCGCGCCATTGCTTAACGAAGGTTCCCTTCAGATCGAAGACCTGAATCCGGTTGTTGCCGCGGTCGGCGATGTAAATGTTTTGCTTCTTGTCGATAACGATGTTGTGCGGATAGTGGAACTGCCCCGGGTTCGTGCCGCGCTCACCCCAGGCGAATTTGAATTCACCCTCGGGGCTATAGCACACGACGCGACTGTTGCCGTAGCCGTCGGTGATGTAAATGTCTCCGTTGGCCGCGAAAGCGATGTCGGTCGGCTGGTCGAATTCCTTCTTGCCGAGCCCCGCCTGCCCCCGCGTGCCGAAGGCGCGAAGGAGCTTTCCATCGAGCGTGAACTCATAGACCTGGTGGACCTTCGTGTCGCAAACGTAGACCTTATCGCCGTAAATCCGCAGCTCGTGCTTCGCCTCGATGACGCCGCTTCCCCAGGAACCGAGAAATTCCCCTTCCGGCGAGAAGATCAGCACGGCGTCGTCTTCGCCGGCCGCGGCATATACGCGACCCTTGCTGTCGACCGATACGCCGTTCGCGCCGGCCAGAGCCAAATCCTCGGGAACAGTGGGCCAATTGGGAACAATTTCGTACTGCAACGCGGTCTCCTTACCGAGAGAGTTTTGGGGTAAACACGCCCAGCCACAGGCGGCCACGCCCGCCGCGGTGGTCCGTGCCAAAAAACATCTTCGCGTCAAGTGGTTCATAGCGATTTCTCTATAAAATATCATCGGTCGTATTTCAGCCCTCCCGTCTCCACCAGTCTACCTCAACGCCACTCTACAGGGACTGGTACGATAGGCACTGGGAAAAACGGTGACGGGAGGTACTCTCGCGGAGGCCGTCGTGAGACCCGCGTGGCGTCGGCCATTTCGTGAATTGCCGAATTGCTGGTGTTCGCTCACTACCTCAAACACGGCCAAAGGTAGCACGACGGCGGCGGTTCGTCAAGGGTTCTCGAACAATGGTTCAATTCGTCCGGCCTTCGCCGTCGTTGTTCGTTGCCCTGCCCCGCCGCTAGCCCGAACTTCTCCCCCTTCTGACCCCCGTTTTTGAGGACAACCCATTGTGGCGCAGGGGGTTATGTCGCTTCTCCTTTGCATGAATGTAGCCACTAACGATAGGTTTTTGTCGTTGACGCGTTTTGTGGACATGCGTATTACTAGATCATGCCAAGAAGAAACGGTCCTGTTCATGTAGCCACCACGTAGCCGCCTCTCTCCGAGCTTCGCGCAGATCTCCGGGAGATGGGCTTCCGCACGGAGGAAACCATCCCTTTGGCCGCCGGTCGAAACCGGCCGCTGGTCGCCCCCTGGCTTCTGTCTCGACTCCGCGCGAACGGGTGGATCATTATGTGCCGAAACCGCGACCCCGGCCGATGATCCCGGCTGATCAAAGCGCGAACGTCCTACCGGGAAAGCCGGCCAATGTACTTGCGGACGCCGAAGGAGACGGAATACGATAATCCGGTTTCCTCTATTGCATTGCGTCCGACTTCACGCGATAATTCCCGGTCGTGGTGTTCCGCGTATATTTCGTGCGTGGGACCGGATTGGTTTTCTTTCATGCACGATGCCCAGCCTGCCTCGCCAATTCCCGCCCGTACCACTCCGACGCAGTCGCGCCTTCCTCGCGGTTTTGGCGGGATTGGCCATCTTTTTCGCCGCTTCCGGGGTTGTCGGAAACGTGGCGGCGGTGCCCTCGCCGTGTCATGGCTGCCATGAACTCGAGTCGAGCGATTCCGATCGTGGCGCGCCTACCGCGTGGCCCTCGCAACTCCCTTCCGAAGACAGGCCGCTTTCACAAGCCTCCCTTCTCGAAGGTTCCGCGAGGATTACCCTCTTTCCCGACAAAGCGGACTCGACTACGGGTTCGTCCAGGAACTCCGCGAGCCGACGCCCGCGGTGCGCGTTCCACCGAAGTGGAAAATGGTTGCGGTTCTCTTCCCATCGTTCGCTTCAGTCGCTCTTGTGCAGATGGCGAGCGTGATTCCTCGTTGCGATTAGGGATTCGTATTTCAGTTTCTTGACGTTTCGTTCTCCGCATCGAGGTTTCCGCCGGCGGGGGACGAAACCGCGAAGCGTGGACGCCCGGCATCGTTTTGCGCGGCCGGGGCCTCTGCGCAGGTTCTTTCGCAAGGAGATGAGTCGTGCCAAGTTCCGATACCGCGTATTGCCGTCGCTGCATGAAGGAAGTCCAGTACCATTTCGACGCGGTCAACCACTTCGCGCAGCTTCTGTTGACGGTCTTTACCCTCGGATTATGGCTTCCGATCTGGGTTTGCATGGTACTTCGCCCCACCAAGCTTTGTGACGAGTGCGATGGTCCGTTATGGAGCGAACAGCGATGAACGTCAACCCGAAGGCGTGCGCCGCATTCTTGTTCTGGGGCCTTGTAATCGCGATCACCACGGTGGCGGTCGTGGGAGCGCTATGCCAGCGCTGGTTCTGGTACTCCATGGCGGTGATAGGAATAATGGCGACCGTCGGAGTGCTGGTGGAAATGCTCACGCTCGGGAGCCCCGGAGAATCGCCCGCGATACCGCTGGAGAAGGTTCCCACCGAGTCGTTGCGAGGTAATCCCAGTGGTCCGCGATGAACCACGGTCTCGCGGGGCCTTTCGGAAGGGGTCGTGAGAGAAAGAGGTCAAGGGCCGAGCCGCCGCCGGGTGTGCTCTAGGCCGGTTTGCGGTTCCATGATCCTTGAGGTTCGGCGCGCCGTCGACGCGACATGCGTGGTACGTGGCATTCCACCGCGTCTGGAAAAGGCCGTCCGCCGGCAAGTCCGGCATGGAGTCGTACTCCGCCTCCGCCCGGGCGATGTCTCCGACGGGGCGCGCGATGATGATCCGCTTGAAGCCGAGGCCCACCGGAATTCCGCTGGTCGACCGTCCCGTCGGGAAGGAGCAACTCGCTCGGCGTAATGCGGACCAGGGCCCCCGGCGGACCGGAAACCCGCGGGAAGGGAATCCCGGAGCAGTTTTGCCCCAGGTCGGCCGTCCACGCGCTCGGTTTGACTTGTTTCCATGTCATTCAGCGGGATTTGGCCGACGAAGCGCCGCGCCGGCGCTGGGAATCCGCTTCAAAGTGCGGAGCGGGAACACTCCCGCCGCCGTAGAACCCGAATTCGTGCGCCGCGTCGAAGAGGGCCAGGGTGTTTTCGCCGCTGACGCCGGACTGGATATTGTGAACGCTATTGAACACGTAGCCGCCCCCCGGCTTGAAAGCCTCCATATTACGGCGGACGTGCTCGCGGATCGTGGCCGCGTCGGCGACCGGAAGGACGCGCTGCGTGTCGATACCGCCGCCCCAGAAGACGAGCCTATCACCGAATTCCCGCTTCAGCCCGGCGGGGTCCATATCGGCTGCGCTGATCTGGATCGGGTTCAGAATGTCGATCCCGTTATCGAGCAGATCCGGGATGTAGCATTTGCAGGCACCGCACGTATGATACCAGATTTTGGCGGGCGTCCGGCATCTGATCGCCTGCACGAGCCGCCGCTGCCGCGGTTGGACGATCTCACGGTAAATTCGGGGACTGAACAGGGGCCCCGACTGGCCGGCGAGGTCGTCGCCGATCATGATGACGTCGACGAGGTCGCCGACCTGATTCAGGAATCCGTCGAACCACTGCAACCAGAAGACGAGCACCCGTTCGAGCAACTCCTCGCAGAACCGGGGTTGTTCGAGCATGTCCATGAACCACCGTTCCAGCCCGCGGAGATACCAGCACGTCTCATAGACCACGCCGCTGATCCCGGTAACGAGGGCGTAGGGGGTCTCGTTGCGGATGCGCAGCGCCTCCTCGCGCAAGCCCTCGAATCGGGCCGGGTCGTTCCCGAACGGAAACGGGTAGCGGTCGATGTCGTCGATCGTCGCGTCGGCCAACGGATGATGGGTGATGTCCATGTAGAGGGGCGCGTCGTCCGGCATCGACCAGCGGACGCCGAATTCATCCGTCAGGTCGTGCCAGGTTTTGCCGTCGCGGACCTCGGTGACGATCCGCCCCATGAATCCCTCGCCGGCCTTCGCCCGGACGTAGCGGGTATCGACGCGGAGCCGCTGGAGGACCGCCTCGCTCGGCTGGGCCAACTGCTGGACGGCGTCGACGATGACGGTCTCCTCCGCCAGGCCAAGCGTTTCGAGTAGCGCCTCGTAGGCCAGGCGATGGATGCCGGTTTGATTCCCGCCCAGATCGATCGGCACGCGGTCCGGCTCACGGTGCTCGATGGCAGCCAGAACACGTTCGCGGGAGGTCATGGTTTCTCGGTTCGAAGTCACGGTATCCAAGGCTCCTTATCGATGGTCGAAAAGGATGGGTGTTGTTCATGAACCCCGTTAGGGTTCCTCTTGTTTCAGTGTCACCGGACCGATCAATCCAGACGGCAGCAGAGGCGAATCGGCCTTGTAGGGATTGAAGGTCGTCCATGTGACGCGCTCGTTCTCCGGAACGTCCTGATCGCCGATCAGGCGGTTGGGCCAGAGGTTCGCCACCTCGATCTCCAACTGGTTTCCGCGAGCTATCACCGCGTCCGTCACTTCCACCCGCCACGGGGCGCACCAGACGACCCCCAGGTCTCGTCCGTTGAGCCGCACCCGCGCGAGATTGTGGACCGTGCCCAAGTCGAGCACGACCCGGCCGTCCGCGGCCGCCGGCGCATCGAACGTCTTACGATACGTAGCGATGCCGGAGTAATGCCGGATTCCCGGCTCGCTTCTCGCCGTCCAATCGTCAAGCATCTCGAAGGTCGCGCGCTGGGGTGCTCCCATCTTCGGATCGAACGATACGTCCCAAGGCCCCTCGATGAGGCCGAGGGTTTTCCATTGCGGAAAATTCCTCTTGGCCGTCCCGCCCGGAGGCTCTTCTCCGGCTTCGCTCCGGAAGACCACGAAGTAGCTCTCATGCGGCTCGAACCGCAAAGGAACGGTCGTCCGGCCGTCCACCTCGCGGAAATCGGGCAGGTCGCGGGTCGTGGCGTCGACCGGATTCCACAACTCCGGCCGGCGCCCGGCGACGCGGAACGTGCAAGCCGCCTCGACCATCCGCGGCTGGCGGTTCGACACGAAATAGACGTCCGCCTCGTCGGTCCGGCGGTGCGTGTACCGGATCGGGCCGTCCGACTCGAAGTCGGGGGCGATCCCCATGTCGTGCAGAAGCCTCGCGGTCGCGTCGTAGGAGGGGTACAAATCGGGGCAGGGATCGCTTTGGGGATTCAGCCTCCAAGGATCCATTCCCACGGGACCCAGGTCCTTGGCGGCGGTCCACGTACCGGTCGGGTTCGCGGCCGTCCGCCAGCCTTTCCCCACTGTTTCGGCCGTGTTCCATGTCGCGTCCGTAAAGAGTCTTTCTTCGGCGCCGTCTGCGTATGTCACGCGGAGGCACGCGATCAATCCGGCCGGATTCGCGCCCGGGCCGTCGTTCACGGCGCGGACGGCCACGATATTCTCGCCACGCCGCAGAACGTCAGCGACGTCGGCCGTCTCGACGCGATGGAAGTTGCTCCCGGTGAGGACCGGTTCGCCATTGATCCAGACTTCCATCGTGTTATCCACGGTGGCCTCGAGCCGGGCCGCTTCGATCTTACGGTCCTCCGCGATCCGGAATGTCCGGCGGAAGTATCGCTCGCACGGCTCGGCGGACGCCGCCGCGTTCCCTTCCGGCGTCCAAATCCACCGCGCGCCTTCAATCGCGCGTGGGACGGGAGTTCCCGGTGGAGCGACAACCAGCTCGCCTCCCCAGACGATTCGTCCTCGGTCGAAACTACGTTCGACCCTCTCCACCGGAAACTTCCCTTGTCCCCACACGGCCGCGGCCAGCCCCGCCACGGCTTCATCACACCGCGGATAATCCACCAGACTGGGCGACTTCTTGGGCGGCGGGCCCACGACCGTCGCGCCGGTTTCGACCAGCGACTTGACCTTCTCGAGTAATTCCGGCGTCATGGTCTCCACCGCCGGAAGGACCAGAATCGCGTACTCCGCCCCCCCTTGCATGACGATCCGGCCGTCCCGGACACTCGCCTTCTCCAGAAGGACGTTCGGCGAGCAGCCGTCGAAGTTGTATCCTTTGCGGTCTCTGAGGCTCCCGCGCCCTTCCGTCGCCGAGGAGGGTGGCCGGAATACGTGCGGCGCTCCCTCGGCAGCCAGATAGCAGATATCGGCCACCGCGCGGCCCTGCCGCAAAACCGACTGGCATCGCGTGATATACGCATGATACGCGGCCGCCATCGGCCACCAGGTCTGGCCGCGGTCCCAGTGGACGCCGTAGGGGCCCATCGTCATGCCGGGCCGGCGGCCGTGCGGTTTGTGGGCGAACGTGTGATAGACGAAACGGTTGATCCCGTTGCAGAAGGCCCAATCCCCCTGGTTCTTCACCGCGCCGGGGTAGAGCTTCCACGCCTCGCTGCTATCGGCGGTAAACGCCTCCGCCGCGACGATCGGACGCCCCAGCGTATGCGCGATCGAAGTCGCCTCGAAGCAACTGTACGACGAGTCGAACCCGTGCCCTTCGCTCCAGAACTCGCACATCGGTACGTCCGCCACGCCCCCCAAATCCAAATCGGCGGCCGGGTTCATGTCATACGGCTCGATCGAAAGGCCGAAACCGTGTTCGTGGGCGAGTTCCTTCAGCCGACCCGCGTGGTTCTCCAGAACCAGTTCCTGCGCCGTCAACCGGACGTCCCACAAGAACCGTTCGCTGATCTCCAAGCCGCCGACAACCCGCCCGGTGTACGTCGGGAGAAACACCAGGGGATCGTACCCGCGGCGGCGGTGGAATTCCTCGCGGAACCTGGGCGTCCAGTTCTGAGCACCCATTTCCCAACTGTCGATGTGAAGCATCGTCCACCCGACATCCTTCCAACGGTCTCCCACTTTCTCCAGCAGCTTCCCGACATACTCGCCGAAATGGGCGTCGAACGCGGCCGCGTCGAGTTTGTCGCATTCGAAGCCGAGCCCCGGCTGAGGCGCCGGCCGGGTCGTGGCTCCGGTGCTCCGTGCGCCGAACCGCATGATCGTCCACCGCCCGGGCGGGATGTCCCATTTCAACGTCCCATCCGATTCCAGCCGATCGCTCAGATCGACGACTTTCCTCGGGTCGATCACCGTGCCGTCCGGAAGGGCTGGGTACTCGGCGAGACTGGGAAGATACGGCTTCACTCCCGGCTGGGATGAATATGGCGCGCGGTAGACGAGCGCCTTCTCGTCGACGTCAGCGATTCGCGTATCCCCGGCGGGAGTCGGAAAGGCGAGGACGCAAACGTCCCGGTAGAACTTCGCGTGTTGTCGGCGCATTTGTGGTGACATCGGCCCATACCCGAAGAACGGATCGTGGGGTGCCGGCTTCGGCAACGTGCCGTCGAATCTCTTCGGTCCTTCGACGTCGACGGCCTCCCCCACGAGATGCTGCATCGACTGCTCCATCTTTACCCAGGGGCCACCGCTTCCCGCCCAGCCGGGCCCGGAGCCCAGGGTGATTTCGATACCCAAGCGTTCGGCCTCCCTCACCGCATGCACGAACAGATCCTGCCATGCCTCGCTCAAGAAGTCGACCGTCCCTCGTGGAACGCCGACGTTGACCTCCAGAAAGACGAGATTGCCGATCCCCGCCTCCTTCATCGATTCCAGATCGTCGGTCATTCCCTCGGCGGTAAGGTTGCCGTCCATGAAGTACCAATAGACGCCCGGCCGGGCCTCCGGCGGCGGAGAGTGGAACGCCGATTCGAGCGGATCGGCCGCGGCGGTGCCGGAAAGGAACACGGCAACGAACAGGAAGAGTAAGTCCGAGAATGGCAATCGCGTTTGAATCATGGTTGCTCCTGGTTCGGCAGGGCTCCCGCCGGCGCCCTTCGGGGATGGTCTTGGTGTGCCTTCCTTCGGAATTCCCTCGGCGACAGCCCCGTCTCCCGGCGAAACGCGCGACCCATGTTGTCGGCGCTTGGAAACCCGGCCATCGAGGCGACGGCGCGGATCGGCAGGTCCGTATCGCGCAACAGCCGCGCCGCTCGCTCCACGCGGCAGCGGATGATCTCGTCCAATACGGTCCTACCGAGCCGGTCATGAAAACGCCGCTCCAGTGACCGCCGCGTGACCGGGAGCCGGTTGGCCAGTTCCGTCACGTTGATCGATTCCCCGCTTTCGCCCCAAATGATCCGCAGCGCCTCCGCCACCAGGCGGTCTTCCAGCGGCGAGACCTCGTGTGGCCCG
>CAZFQG010000129.1:0-18173 GCA_964520785.1 uncultured Planctomycetaceae bacterium
CGTTTCGCCGCTTCAAATTCGTCAGCGCCACCGCCACCGTGTCCGCCACCGCCAAGGTGAATTCCAGATCGTCCGGGTCCGGCACTTTGTCGGCGTTGGTAGAGTAGAGGTGGATCAGCCCGATCACCTTGTCCGCCTGGCGGATGGGGGCGCAGATGACGCTGGTGGCGTCGATCACGCCTCGGCTGTCCCGCCGGCCCAGACTGCTGTCACCCATGACATGTCGGGCCAAGACCGCCTCCCCTTCGCGGAGGACCGTGTTCGCCAGGAAGTTCGAAACGCTCCGGTAGGGCTGCTTACCCAAACTTGCCGACGCGATAAGGTCGAGTTCCGGGAGGGTTCCCGGATTCCCCTCATCCTCGCCGCTCATCAGATGGATGGCGCCGGTGTCCGTCGGCGTGTTCTCGAACAGTCCCGCTAGGGCCAGGTTCGCCATCGTTTCGATCTCTACCGATTTGGCCAACTCGAACGCAAGCCGGCACAAAACGGCGGCGGCCCGACCCGCCTTGGAAACGGAAGTCTCGCCGGCCGGCTCATCCGCTTCGCCGCCGGGCCCCAGGAACCGCGTCTGGACGCGGCGGTGCGTGATCGTGGTTGGTTCGTAATCGGAAAGGACATTTTCCGAATCGTCCGTCATCGACCCGTCCTGGGTCAGACGGGTCTCCGGGGAGGCGTCCGGCCCCGGTTCATTGAACGCTTCGGTCAGATGATGGACGAAGACCAATTGCGTCCGACCGATCCGTATTACGTCCCCCGGACGGAGGGGATAGTCGGTCGTGACGCGCGTATCCCGGATGATGGTTCCATTACGACTCTCCAAATCGCGGAGAATCCAATCCCCCTCGCTGTAAAACACCTCGGCGTGGCCGCGGCTGCACCGCTCGTCCTTAATGACGATCTGATTGGTGGGCGCGCGGCCGATCATCACGGCGTGATCCGGCACCAACCGAAACACGTCTGTCCATTTCAGTCCGTCGCGAATCACCAAATATGCCGTATCGGCCACAAAATCCCTCTCAAAAACGAAAATACCCCTTAACTAAATACCGGCGGTTTCCCGAGAAAACCGGCGCATTTCTGTTGGAAACCAGCCTTCTTGCGCGTGAGATGCCTATAGATAGGGTATACTCCTTGGCCTATCCGGGACAAGGGGCGCCCTCGAAAAGGCGTCGTCTCGGAGAACCGCCATCGGGAGGTTCTGGACTCGCGGAATCGGGAAACCAGGGCGTCCCGAGAAGATATGGCAAGATATACTTGCGGAATGATCCTTAAGAAGGTACCATAAATTGACACGTTCTCGGACAAATGAGCTTTTGAGGAGTCTTTATCATGCGTCGTGCCGTTCGTTCCGGTAATACCGGTTGGTGCCTCGGATTTGCCGTGGCAGCGTTTGTGTGCCTGTGGCTTCCCGGTCTTTGCCACGCCCAATTCGCGTATCAATCCAGCGCGGTCGGCGGCGTCTCGATCAACCCGGACGGCCTCCTCGAGAACGCGACCATCGACGCGATGGGGACGCTTCGCGCCGAACGTCTGAAAATGAGCGAGCCGGTTCCGGCCGAGTTGAAGGCGGCGACGACGCTACGGAAGATCTCCCTACGCCGTTTGGAGAAGGCGATCGCCGAGTCGTTCGAGGAAGAAAAGCCGCTGAGTGACGAGATGCGCTACCTGGCCGGATTGCAGCGGATCGAATACGTGTTCGTCTACCCCGAACAGGGCGACATCGTCTTGGCCGGGCATGGCGCCGGGTGGACCGTCGACGAAAGGGGAACGATCGTCGGCACGGATACCGGCCGTCCGGTCTTGCTCCTCGACGACCTCTTGGTCGCCTTGCGGACCGCCCGGGGATCGGCCCAGCAGGGGATAAGCTGTTCGATCGACCCGACCGCCGAAGGCCTGAACCGGTTACGCGCCCTGGTTTCCGGGCTGAAGACGATCGGAAATCCATCGCAGACGATTTCCGCGATCCAAGACACGCTCGGACTCCAGACGATTACGGTCCGAGGCGTTCCCGATACGACGCATTTCGCCCGGGTGCTCGTGGCCGCCGATTTTCGGATGAAGCGAATCGCGATGGCCTTCGAGCCGTCCCCGGTGCGCGGCTTGCCGAGTTTTCTCGAAATGGTCGGCACGACCGGTCGAGGCATGAACAACATGCTTCCACGTTGGTGGCTGACGCCCAATTTCGAACCACTCTTGCGAGATGCCGACGGCTTGGCTTGGAAGTTCCAGTCCACTTCGGTCAAGGCCATGGCGGAGGACGATTTTCTCAAGGATTCCGGCGAGCGGGAACGGACCGGCAAGGCGTCTGCCATCGCTCAGCGATGGGCCGACAACATGACCAAGGCCTATCCGGAGTTGGCGGTCGCCGATCCGGTCTTCGGACAACTCCAGAATTGCATGGAATTGGCCGTCGTCGGCGCCCTCGTCGTCCGCGAGAACCTGACGGAAAAGGCGAACTACAGTTTTCCACTTCTGATGGAAAACGGCGACTTGGATACGGTCGCCTTCGACGCCCCCTCGAAGGTCCGCTCCCAGGCGAGCGTTCTCCGCAAGGGGACGAAGTGGATCATCAGTGCATCCGGCGGCGTGGAAATTCCCTCTTTCGCCATCGCCGGTTCCCAAGAACCGACGAATTCGATCTACCCCGTCCGCGAGAAGGCGGAAAACCAGACACCGCAACACTGGTGGTGGAACTGAGCATCACTCGGGGTGAGGTTCTAGCGTAGTTTGCTCCTCGCGAGACGGACGGGGTGAATCGCTGCGCGCCGAGCATTTGAGGGAAAGCCTTACCGAGAACGCCCGTAAGGCGGCCATTCGTTCAGGTGGTGATACAAGTCTTGCGACGATTGCGGGAAGCCCGAACGCGGTCTGCTGGTAGTCCGGTATGATGGTACATAGACCGATGGTACATAGTCCGATGGTACGTAGACCGATGGTACGTAGACCCGCTCAACCACCGGCTTTCGAACTACGACGACCTCGGTTTGCGGCGGGGTCCATTGGCACGAGGGCTGCACGGTCCTCGCCCGCCAGAACCAAGCGGCGTCAACGGTGGCGGCACCCAGGAAGAGGACCATTCCAATCAGTACGGGAAGAACGATTTGAAGTCGCACGGCAATCTCCTTTTGTTTGGGGTTCGTGAAGTGGTGTAGATACAAGCACTTCGTGCATTTCCCATGCCGAACGGGAGAACCCCGCTTTTTGAAGACGTATCCTCTTATCTTGAAGAGATTTGCGGCGTTCCATCGCCCCGCCACGTAGTTGCATTGTGCGACTTCTCGATGAGACTCCGCAGTCGCGAAATGCGACTAGGCAACCACCTGATTAGTTGCTGGAGTCTTCCGAGGCGATTCTCAGCGTCTTGAGTTTGCGGAAGAGGGTGGCACGATGGATTCCCAGGGCGTTGGCCGCCGCGTCGCGGTTTCCCTTGTGCCGTCTGAGGGTCTCGGCGATGTGGAGCGTTTCCATTTCGCGCAGGGTGATGGACCCGACGCGGGATTCGGCCGGCGAGGAGTCCTGTTGGGCCAGTTCCAGGGGAAGGTGCTCCGCTTCGATTATTCCCCCGAGGCACAAGACGAACGCATGTTCGATGATATTCTCCAGCTCGCGGATGTTGCCGGGGTAGTCGTGTTGCATGATCCGCAACATGGCGCGCTCGGACGCGCCGGTAATGTTCTTTCCGCTTAGGGCGTTGAATTTCGAGATGAAGTGGTCGACGAGAAGGGGAATATCGCCCCGCCGCGAGCGCAGCGGCGGCAGGCAAAGGCGAACCACGTTCAGACGGTAATAGAGATCCTGGCGGAACGCCCCCTCGCCCACGCGACGGTCGAGGTCCCGGTTGGTCGCCGTAATGAGACGCACGTCGGCGCGCCGAGATTCGACCGACCCGAGCGGTTCGAACACGCGTTCCTGCAACACGCGCAAGAGCTTCGCCTGCATGGCCGGGGAAACGTCGCCGATTTCGTCGAGGAATAGGGTTCCCCCTTGGGCGGCGTCGAACCGGCCGGGCTTGTCCCGGGTCGCGTCGGTGAAGGCTCCGGCTTTGTATCCGAACAATTCCGATTCCAGCAGGGAATCGGGGAGTGCCGCGCAATTGACGGCGACGAACGGTTTTTCGCGTCTAGGGGAATGGCCGTGAATCGCCCGGGCGACGAGTTCCTTGCCGGTTCCGCTCTCCCCCTCGATGAGGACGTTGCTGGAACTCTCGGCGATTCTCGGAATGGTGTCGAGCAAGCTCCGCATGGCGTCGGACCGGGCCACGATATCGGCGAAGGTGTACTGGCGTTCCAGTTCTTTCCGAAGCCGTTCGATCTCGCTGAGATCGCGGAACGTTTCCACGCCGCCGATGACGTTTCCCTCGCGGTCCTTTAAGATGGCCGTCGAGATGCTCAGCGGGACCCTGCGGCCCCGGGCGTTGATGATGGAGCACCCCATGCAGACGACCCGCCTTCCGGTTCGGATGGTCTCGAAGAGGGCGCACTTCGTCTCGCAGCCTCGCCCCTTGAAAACTTCATGGCAGAGCTTCCCAACCGCCTCGTCGCGCGGAACGCCGGTGATTTCTTCCGCGGCGCGGTTGAAACAGGTAATCCGGCGCTGGCAATCCACGGTGAAGACTCCATCGGCGACGCAGTCGAGCATGACTTCGCGGATCTCTTCGGGACAAGCCGACCGCATCGTGGATGGGTGGGAAGCCGCGTTGTGGGACATCGTCGAAACCTCGTGGATGGTCGACGCTTGGAGGGTTCTATTCGGCGCGAGGCCGGAATCTTCCCGGAGAATCCGCCCCCTCACCGTGGTCTCCGGTTCACCCCGCGCCTTCTCCCGCTCCCTCCTTGAGGGCTTGGGCACGTGCCCGTTTCGCCTCGCGGAGGATTTGCTTGCAGTCGCTTTTCTTCACGGGGTGGTCTTCCCGGAGGAGAGGGATCAGCTTCTTCACGAGCGTCGGACGGACAATGTAATAGCAACGGTAGGTTCCGCACGGATGACTGGCGACTAGCTCCGCCTTGCGGAGGGCGGCCATGTGCTGCGACACCTGGGCCTGGCCCAGCGGAAGCTCCGAGTTGATATCCTTGACGCACCGGGGTCGCTGGCACAGCGCCTCCAGTATCTTCAAGCGGACCGGGTGCGCAATCACCGCCAGGAGGGCGGCCCGATCCTTCCAGATTTCGCTGTTTTCGACGGCCGGGGCCAATGTCGCTTCCATTTCTCTCCACCTCAATTCCCGCCCCGGAACGGTACGTCGACCGGTCTCGCCAGTGCGCCGGCTCCGGAAGGGGCGGCCTTGCGAACCGCCGGTCCGGCCAGCCTGCGTGTTAAACTCCACTTTCACGATACTCAATCCCACACAGGGTGTCAATTGGGATCAGCGAAGGAGGATCGGAATACTCTGGATTCCATATCCCAGGGGGCATGCGTCGACGTTCACTTCTTCCGCGAAACGGTCGCTGACTCATGTTCGCTCGTTGCAAGGGGATTTCTCGGACGGAAGACGTCCGTCCAGTCGGATTGCTTGGCGGAGACCGTCCGGCCTTTCGGCCCTTCAGCGGTGTTCTCGGTCCGCTCCGGCGCCGCCAGGCCGGCGTTGATGAACGAGGAGACCTCCGTGGGACTCTTCGCGCCGACCAGAACTCGGCTGTTCCAGCCTTCATCCGTTTTCATCAGCCGGATCAACTGGGGAATCGCGCCCCCTCGGGCCAACTGAGTGGCGACCTCCGGCTGTTTGTCATAGTCGATATAGGCGAATTCGACCAGTTTCAACCCGCCGGCCTTGGCAACCCGGGGTAGAATGTTGTCCTTCATCTGAACGCACGCCGGGCACCAGTCGGCACCAATGAGGACCAGAAGCGGTTTTCCGGAGGCGATGCTCCTGGCGTGGGCGCTTTTGTAGTCGCTCTTGGGCTGCTTGGCGACCGCGGCGGCTCCGGGTTGTCCGGCGGGACCGTTGTCGGTCTTCACGAACGACCGGATTTCCGCGGGGCTCTTGGCCCCCACCAGGACTTGGTTTTTCCAGCCATCCTTCGTCCTGTCGAGACGGATCAACTGTGGAATCACGTCCGCCTGGCTGAGCCGGGCGGCAATCTTCGGTTGGCGGTCGGTGTCGACATAGGCGAACTCGACGCCGTCGAGCCCGCCGCCCTTGGCGACCTTGGGTAGGATGTCGTTCTTCATTTTGACGCAGCCGGGACACCAGTTCGCCCCGAGCAGAACGACCAGTGGACGGCCCGTCGCGAGGCTCCGCTCGTACGCCCCGGCATAGTCGTCCGCGGGGGCTCCCAAAACGGTGGCTTGAAGTAAGAGGGTCAGTGCGATAGTGGACATCGAATCAATTCCTTTCTGTAGGGAGGACATGGGCCGGTTCACCAGTTTGGACCACGCGTCGGATCCGTTTCCGCTGGCAACCTTCCAAAGCGGCTGGGACCGCGAGGGAACCGGCGAGCCGGACAATCTTTTCGTTAGAATATATCGACAAAACCATATATAATCAACACTATATTTTGGAGCCCGCGGCTGATTTCAGCTTGAGGACCCAGCCCTTTCAAGGGCTTCCAATAGCATCCGCTCAGTCATACCCCCTCGAAAGAGTACCGGCCGATCGGGGGATTTCGGCGAAAAAACGGCGATTAGCGGAACCTGCTTGCTGCCAAGACGATCCAGCATTCGGGTGACTTCCGGATCCCCGTGCGTCCAGTCGGCCCGCATCGCCGCCGCATCGTGGCGGAGGAGGGCCTCCTTGACGGAATCCGTCTTCAAGACCGTCGCTTCCAAGGTCTTGCAGACCAGGCACCAATCGGCCGTAAAATCGACCACGACCGGTTTTCCCTTGGCCAGTTCGGCGCCGAGGTCCTTTTCATTGAAGGGCTTCCACGCTCCACGGGACTCCAGCCGGTCTTTCATCACACAGGCCAACCCCCGGACGGGACTGCTTTCTTCAAACGAAGAGAAACCTATCGGTGAACCCGCGAACATCAGGAACCAGACCAGCGCGGCGAACGCTCCGGCTTGAATCCAGCGGTTCCGTTTGGTTCCACCGGACGCCGTGACCGGGGTCTTTCCAATCCACCAGCAGGCGGCCCACAGACCGAAGAGGAATCCGATTGTCGGAACGACGTAGTACCACCGGAGGATGGTAAGCAGATAGACCACGGTGCCCATGAGGACGAAACCCATGACCTGTTTGAAGGTCTCCATCCAGGCACCCGGTTTTGGAAGGAAGCTGGTCACTTGGGGAAAGACCCCTGCCAGGAGATAGGGCGAGGCCATTCCGAGGCCGACCGCGGTGAAGACGAGGAAGATTTCAAACGGAGGCTGCCTCAGGGCCCAGGCCAGCGCGGTACCCAACAGGGGCGCGGTACAAGGCGTCGCCAGTACGGTCGTAATCATCCCCTTGGCGAAGGCCCCTCCGGCCCCCTCTTTCTGCTCCAACTCGGCCATGCGACCGCTCCCGACGAAACCGGGGATGGGAATCTCCCATACTCCGAGAAAACTCAATCCCATCACGAAGACGACCGCGGACAACGCGATGTTGAACCCGCCATAGGTAAAGAGTTGTCCCCAGCCGAACCCGAGGAAGGCGGCCAGTCCGGCGAGAATCCAGAAGACGGTCAATAGGCCGAGCGCATACCAGGCATTGAGCCAGAAGGTCCTGGCCCGATTATGTCCCGATTGCTCGACGAACGACAGGACTTTCAGTCCGATCACCGGGAGGACGCACGGCATCAGGTTCAATAGAAGACCGCCGAAAAATGCCAAACCCAAAACCCAGCCGATGGATACGCTGTCGTTATCGACGGCCACCGCGACCGGCTTCTCCCGGGAAATGGCATTATCTTGGATCGCTGCGGTGGGCCCCGAATCGGTCGACTGGAATGAGACGGCGGAAACCCCGCCGGAGATTTGATCGTCCACGAACGTCGGATCCGCCGCATTTGGTGGCGGGAGCATCAGGGGCGTATCACTCCCGGGGCGTTGGTTCGCCGGAAGCATCGTCACTGGCGTCTTTTCCGGCGTTGACGCGGGGTGATCCATCTCTTCCGCGGCGAATCGTGCTGCAAAGGGGTATTCCTGAGGCCGCACGCAGAGGTTGGGCGCACAGGCCTGGGCATAGAGCGTTCCCGTCACGATGGCGGTCTCGCAATCCACTCCTTCGGGGAGATCAATCGGCGCAGTCCACGAGACCTTGCCGGCATGGGTTCTCATTTCGGTTCCGAAGACCTCGGAAAACTTGGTCTCAGGCGGTGTCAGGGCGCGAAACCGGCCGATCCGCGCGGCGCCGGAGTCGACTATGCGGATTTCGGTGGGAACCGGACCGCTTCCCTCGGGCGTATCGATCGCGTAGATATAATGCCCCGCCTGGATCGTTGCTTCGACATGGAGGACAGCTTGCCTTGGGGAGTCGCCCGGCCGGATCGCAGCTTGGACCGTGACGGCGCGGGGTTCGTCCGAACCGGGTAGCCGGGGCAAAGGCAGTTGGGCGAAGGTCGTGGACGGAACGAGTGTGATCCAGAGCATGATCGCCGTGAACAGGGGGACAAAAGGAAACGGAAACGGCGGCTTTCGCATGGTTCTGCTCTCCTGGCACTGATGGGTTTTCGGTTTCCGAAAGGCCCTCGGGACGGGAGTCCGGAGGAAACGACTGACATAGATCGCTCAAAATATATATTCGAAAATATATTTCGGCAAGATTATATTCATACGGAAGAATTGAAGAAATTGTGTTCCGCCGGCCCGAAACCCCTCCACGGAAGTATGCGTCCCGGAGTTGCCACGCGGAATCGTGCTGCCGCGGTCATAAGCCGAACACCTTGACCGAGAGTGCCCGGCCCCTTAGAATTGGGCTGTTTCGGCCCAGGCGATTTCCGTCCGCGACATCGCGCAATACGTTGCCCTTGCGCGGTTTACGAAGGCACCAAGGCCGTATTCACGATTTGGCGGCGCCCTCGCGGTGCCACGCGACGGCCGTGCCGCCCTGTGCGTTGCGTTTTTGCAAGAGAAACCGCCACTTCAGGAGTTCAGCCGGTGCCCCACGATCCTTTGACGCCGTACGGCAATCGCCCCATGGTAACGCCGATTGTCAACGCGGTAAACTACGAGTACGCCTCCTTTGAAGTCCTCCGGCAGATCACCGACGGAGAAATCGAGGGGTATACCTATCATCGGGATGACAACCCGACCGTTCGCGAAGTGGAGCACCAAGTCGCCAAGATGGAGGGGGCGGAGGACTGCATCATTTGCACGACCGGAATGGCGGCCGGCACGATGGTTTATCTGACCTATCTCAGCCGCGGCGACCACTTGATCCTCTTCCACGATATCTACGGAGCCCACTACAAGGTCTCGCTCATTCTAAAGCGGATGGGGGTGGAGATCACGTGGCTCGACGCAAACCTCGGCGACGAAGTCGAGCGGTACATCAAGCCGAACACGAAGATGATCCTCTGCGAGACGCCCAGCAATCCACTCTGCAAGGTGGTCGACATCGAATCGGTCGCGAAGGTCGCCAAGGCGGCCGGCGCCCTCTTCGTCGTCGACAACACCTTCGCCACCCCCTTTCACCAAAGACCCCTGGAACTCGGCGCCGACCTCGTCCTCCACAGCGCCACCAAGGGACTCGGCGGTCACAATGACTTGATGGCCGGAGCGCTGGCCGGTTCGAAAGAGCATTACAACGACCTTTGGTTTACGCGGCAGGCGATCGGAACCACCCTCGACGCCTACTCCGCGTCGCTCCTGGAACGCGGGCTGAAGACATTCAATCTACGCGCGAAAAAAATGGCTGAAAACGCCCAGGTAATGGCGGAGTATCTCGCCACGCATCCCAAAATCACGCGGATTTGCTATCCCGGCCTGAAGGACGACTCGGGGCATGGAATGGCCTGCCGGCAGATGCGCAACGGGTTCGGCGGTCTATTGGCGTTCGATGTCGGACATTCCATCGAGCAAGCGAAGACTTTCATCGACGCGCTCGATCTGATCATCCACGCCGTCAGCCTCGGAGCGACCGAGAGCCTTATCTGTATTCCCTACCTTACCACGATGCTTTATCTGCCCCCGGAACGCCGCACCACGTTCGGCGTCACGCAGAATACGGTCCGCCTTTCCGCCGGCATCGAGAATCCGGATGATCTCATCGCCGATTTGGAGCAAGCCTTGGCGAAGGTATAACGGATACAAATCCCATGACTCTGCTCGAGACGGAAGCTGGAACCGACATGCTCAGCCGAGCTTGAAGAGGGACTGGCTCTTCACGATGGCGCAGTCATCCGGAAACGTGTGAAATGCCTGAACGAAGAACGTTTTATTGCGGCTTTCGACGTTGACGTAGCTCACCGCGCCGAGACTCATGCGCCCACTGGAATCGAACTTGTGGAAGAGCCCCTGCCGAATGCCGTCGTGCGTCAGTTCTTGCTGAAACGTCCAGAACACCTCCGGATCGACCGGCTCAAGCTGGAAATCCACGTGATACGTGATTTGGTCTCGGTAGACGATCTGCTCGGAGTGTTGTCCTCGGATTGGGCACGCAAGGAGCCTCCTCTGCCGGGGGAGTGGCGAAGCCGCCGAAGTAGCCACCTCCGTCATGACCGATTCGTTGCACGTCCAGGTCACGACGTGTCCCGCGGACGTGATTTCCACCTTGGCCCGATAGGGTCCTCGTTCGAACGTCCGTGAGGCATGCACGGTCAACAATTCTGGATGAAGCGACCGCCCATACAGGTGGAAGATGAGTTCGGTGACTTTGGGACGAGTGGTAATCACTTTCGGTTATCAAAAAAGAGTCTTCAGCGGCCGAAACAGCGGAATCAATCGCTCAAACGAAACGCTATTCTAACCGAAAGGTTCCCGGATCACAAATACGGAAAATGGAGGCCGCTTGCATTTTGTCCGAAGCGATAATACAACCGAAGAAAGTGAACCATCCCCCCTCGTTTTCCCAGGATTTCCACCTCATGCCGCCGCGCAGCCTTTGCATTCACCTCCTCCTCGCCGTCTTCTTCACATTCCCCAACCCGGCGTTCGCCCCCGCCGAGAATTGGCCCTGCTGGCGAGGTCCGCGGCGCGATGGAACGAGCCTGGAGAAGGACGTGCCGGTTACCTGGGCGGGGCCGACGGAAGAGAACCCTGAAGGGGAAAACATCCGTTGGAAGGTGCCGATAGAGGGGTTGGGCCATGCCTCTCCGATCGTGTGGGAGGACCGGGTCTTCCTCGTGACGGCGACCGAGGAGCCCGCGGACCGCCTCCTCCTCTGCCTCGATTCCGGCACCGGAGGAACCCTGTGGCGCCGCGTCGTGATGAGTGCTCCGTTGGAGAGGAAGCACCGGCTCAACAGCCATGCGTCGAGCACCCCGGTCACGGATGGAGAGCGGGTGTACGTCACGTTTCTCGACGGCGAGCACATGCTCGTCGCGGCCTACGACTTCGACGGAAATCGGCGGTGGCTCGTCCGCCCCGGCGAGTTCTACAGCATCCACGGGTATTGCAGTTCCGGGTTGCTCCATGGCGGGCTTCTTATCCTCAACGGCGACCACGACGGGGACGGCTACCTGGTGGCGCTCGACAAGAACTCGGGCGAGACCGTATGGAAAACGCCCAGGCCGAACAACACGCGGAGCTATTGTCCCCCGATCATCCGCGATTTCGACGGCCGGAAGCAATTGATCCTCTCGGGGAGCCTCTGCGTGGCGAGTTACGACCCGGCTACCGGTGGACAACACTGGATTTACGACGGACCGACCGAACAGTTCGTCGCGTCGCTGGTCGACGATGGCGAGTATCTCTTCATGACGGCCGGCTTTCCCGAGTTCCATATCATCGCCTTCCGTCCGGACGGCCGCGGCAAGATCGACGATTCCCAGATCGTCTGGCGGACGACGAAAGGGTGTTCGTACGTTCCCTCCCCGATCGTCGCCGGAGACGGCGAATACTTCCTAATCGTCTCCGACAAGGGAATCGCCAGTTGTCTCGACACGAAGACCGGCGAGGTCTATTGGACGCGAAGGATCGGCCCGCACTACAGTGCTTCGCTCGTTTCGGTCGACGGGCTCGTTCACTTTCTTTCCGACGCCGGAGTGACGAAGGTGATCCGACCCGGAAAGGAATTCGAGGTGGTCGCGGAAAACGAACTTGGCGAGGAATGCTACGCCTCGCCGGCAATCAGCGGCGGGCGGATATTCATCCGCTCGGAGAAAAGTCTGTTTTGCATCGAATGACGCGGAGGCTTTATCGCGCCAGGGGAAACGGAGCCGCCGTTTCTTCTTCCGCGCGCACGACACGGAGTGTCGGTCGAGTCACGGCGGCCGGGAGGTCCGCCGCGGCGACGGCATACCGGGACAGCGCGACCAGCGCCGAGAGTGTCGCGTGCATTTCCGCGGAGCCATCGACCGTCTTGCCCCAAGCACCTTCCCCGTTTTGGGCTTCCAGAAGGAACCCGACGCCGCGGTGGATCAAGTCGTAGTCGCATTCCGTGGCGCGGGACAGAAGGGCTTCCAATGCCGCCGCGGTCGGGGCGATTTCAAGCGCGAAGCCGTCCGGCCCGTTGTCTTCCGCGCCGCGCCATCCTCCGCAATCGTCCTGCCACAGCCGGAGCCAATGCAGTGCCCGGGCCACGACCGGGCTTTCCGTCGAAACCTCGACGGCGGTGAATCCTAAGATAACGGCGGCCGTGGCGCAAATCGGCCCGACCTTCGGATCGTCAAAACTTCCATCGGCGCGTTGCAGCCGCGCCAGGCGCCGGACGAGGCGGTCGACGAGGCGCACTCCGGCGCGCATTCCCAGCGTCCCAAGAGTCTCCAGAGCCGTCCCGCACAAGGCGGCGTCAAACGCTTCCGGCTCGGCCGTGTCGCGTAAACGGGCGAATTGTTCCTCAACGAAGCAGGTAATCCGGCGTGATAGTTCGGCGGAGTCCGGGGAGTCCGCCGATTCGGCATCTTCCTCTTCGACAAGAAACGCCGTCGGAGGCAGCGCGTCGGAAGAGACGCCGAACCGCGACCCCAACGCGGAGAGGACGGCCAGCCGGGTTTCGCTTTCCAGCGGCTCCCAACGAGACGCGGTGAAAACGAGACGTCCCACGGCGCGCGCCACCGTCGGGTGGCGGGTATCCAATCCGGCTTCGCGGAGGGCGCCGAGTGCCGCGGCCGTCGAACCGATCATCGAGAGATTTCGCCGGAAATGAAAGCGGCCGGGAGCTTCATCATCCACCGCCAGAAGCGACAATCTACGCCAGCATCGCCGCCATGCCGGCCCCGAGCCGCGATCAATCGCCACCAGAAGAAACGCGATCCGGAACAATTCCGCGGTGCCAAGCGCGGCATCGTGGGAACGGTTCAAGGACTTGAGTACGTCGCGCAGAGCGGCTTTCGAGACGGCTTGCCCTCGCCGGAACCTCCATGCCGGCCATTTCCAGGCGCGCAATGGCCGGGTTTCTTCCGGAGCATCCGCACTCGTCTTGTCCCACCGCTCCGGCTCGCGGAGGAAGAGTTCGGAAATCCCCTCTTGCGGACGGAGGCAGACCGCGGTTTCGAGTTGCCGCAGCAATCCGAGAGTCGAATTCGGATTGAGGGAGGGGCGGATCCGGGCATAAGAAGCCTGTCCAAAAAGAGCCAGCAGCAGACGGGTTTCACCGGTACAGGCATCAGCACCTCCCAATTCTCGTATCCGGCGCAACGCGCGGCGCAGCGGAGTGTCCAGGGATCCTCGCCGGCCGATTTTGAGCGCCAAATAGACCTCGACGGAAGTATTCAGGTCCGCTTGCGACCCTGCGTCCGCCCAGCCCCCATCCGAAAGTTGCGCAGCAAGAAGGACACCAACGGTCGAATCAATCTCGTCTTCCAGAAAACTCTCGGAAAACCGCCTGGCCAGAATGAATCGAGCAACAAGTGACGGGAGTATCGGAGCGTCATCTTCCCACCCCCCGTCGGCGGCACGTTTGCCGACAATCCAAGCTCGTGCCCGGGCGATCGCACGGCGAACCTCGGCGGCACGCAGCGCACATGGCGCGGGTGGGGCGGCTCCACGAAAAACCAAGTCACCGCGTGGCGACGTCCTATCGCCGTACCGTTTGTCCATTTTAGAGGTTTTGCACGGGTTTGGTTAAATGGAATGGAAAGATCCATTACTGCGAGTACGGAGTCTACTGATTTTTGCGGACGAGGGCAAGGCTTTCCGGGAAGAAGTTGGGGAAGGAAATGCGGATTTCCTTGAGAAAACGGATATTTCCGGGCAGGGCGAGGCCTTCCGAGGACGAATTGCGCGACGGGAATCGACCAGAAAAGTCTTCGTGCCGCCAGAAAGCGGGGGTGGCGATGGCTTGCGTCGTTGATACAATTACCTTATGCATAACAATTTGACGCGGGCGGGCGTCGGGTTTCATTCCGACGTCCGCCTTCGCCACTTCTTGGCCTAAGGCGCGGTTAGATCGCGGGACCGCATTGTTCGTTTCATCCTTTTGAACCAGGTCGATTTGGGATTGCAACACCGGATTCCAGGGGTAGAATTACAAGTTTCTGTAACCATTCATATACGAAACGCCGAGCGAATTCCCTCCGCCGGGTAGTCCCGGATACGGGTCGGAGCCGCTTCCCTTTGGAATGCGTATCCGGTTTCCATTCCCCCTGAAAATGAAGGGCGAGAATCGATGGCAAGTCCTTTTACCATATTTAGAAAGCACCAGAAGATACTCATCGCCGCCTTAGGTCTGATGGCGATGATCGCGTTCGTCTTCTTGTCCAACATCGAGATGATGATCGATTCCGGAATGGATCCCGGTGCTTCGGTCGTCGTCTCGACGGAGAAATTCGGCAATCTCACGCAGCGGCAGGTACAACTGCTGCTGTACCAACGGCAGATCGTCATCCGTTTCGTACAAGCGGCGGTCAGTCAATCGCTGGAGGCGCCAATCCCGTTCGGACAGATTGAGCAGCTTTTCGGGCCCGTGTCCGAGAAGAGCGTCGTCGATTCGTGGCTGTTGAATCAGTACGCTCGCGAAATGGGGATGCGGGTCAGTGATTCGATCATCAACCGGTTCATTCAGACAATCACGCAGGACCAGCTCTCGGCCGAGCAGTTGGGCGCGATCGTCAAGGAAATGGAAGTTCCGGAACACCGGTTGTTCGACGCGATCCGGGAAGAATTGACGGCGCTTTACTTCGCGAGGCTCTATTTCGCCACGCCCGATTCGGTACAGGTCGATTTGATGGCTTCGACCCCGGTGCAACGTTGGGAGTATTTTGGGCGGCTCCATCAACGCGCGACGACCCAATTGATACCGGTTCCCGTCGAGAAATTCGTATCCGAAATCGAAGACCCGGGTGACAAGACCCTGAAGGAGTTCTTCGAGCAGTACAAGACCGACTATGCCGATCCCGCTTCTCCGGAGCCCGGTTTTCATCAACCTCGCCGCGTGAAGCTCGAGTACGTCGTTGCCGAGCGCGACGCGTTCGTCAATCCGGATGCCGTTACCGACGAGGAAATACTCGCCTACTACGAAGAAAACAAGGATCGGCTGTACGTCAGGTTGTCGTTGCCGGGCATCTTTGAAGAGGATGCTCCTTCAAAGACCCCGGGACCGGAACCGCCGATGGACGCTCCCGAGTCTACCGAACCGCCCACCGACGAGAAACCGACCGAAGACGCCCCCACCCCTGAGGAACCGGCCGAAGAGAAACCATCCGAGGAAGCACCGGAGGCGGAGGAGGGTTCCGAAGAAGCTCCCCCGCAAACACCACCACCTTCTGCGCCACCCGAGGGGGAGGTGGAAACGCCCGAATCACCGGCCGAAGGGACTTCGTCCGATCCGAGACCGGAGAACGCGGGGGGGGAGGCCCCCAATGAACCGACGGAGACGCCGTCCGAAGTGGCTCCGCGCGAAGGAGAATCACCCGAGGCGAAGCCCGAGGAGGCTACGGAACCGGAAGAGGAGGCGACCGTGCGGCGCGGCGTGTTCCAACTCGTTTCCGAGACGAAGGCGGAGGAACTCCCGGCCGAGGACGTGGCGGGCGCGGAAGGGAATGCGCCGACGGCGGAAGATTCGGCGGAGGAAGATTCTGGCGACGCGGACGAATACATCCCTTTGGCGGAGGTGAAGGAAGAGATCCGCGAGATTCTTGCCAGGGAACGCGCGGGCGAGCGGATGCAAGCGGCGCTGGCTCCGATTAGCGAGAAGATGGCGGAATTTCGCGACAAGTGGGTCGTCGCCGACGCGATGCGGGCGGAAGGAGACGAGAAGGTCGAAGAGGTCCCGCGGCCCGACGTGGCGGCGATGGCGAAAGAGGCCGGCCTGGAGTTCGAGGAGACGCCGATGGTCGACTTCAACGCCGCGGCGAAGCTGCCGATCGGCCTCGCGACGGTCAACGCCATGCAGCCGCTGCTGCGGTTGATTTTCGGCGAGAACTACCCGCGATTCCGCCACGGCATCGCCGAAGACCTGGAGGGCAA
Source organism: uncultured Planctomycetaceae bacterium (assembly GCA_964520785.1). Taxonomy (GTDB): domain Bacteria; phylum Planctomycetota; class Planctomycetia; order Pirellulales; family Thermoguttaceae; genus CAZFQG01. The sequence goes on from CAZFQG010000129.1 coordinate 16,426, forward strand.
CCAGTACTTATTCTGGATCGTCGGCGAGGAGGAGGAACGCATCCCGGAATTCACCGACGAGGGAGTCCGCGAAAGAGTTCTCGATACTTGGAGAATGATCCAAGCCAGAAAGCCGGCCAGGGAAGAAGCGGCGCGATTGACCGAACAGGCGGAGAAGGCGGGTAAATCGCTGAAGGACGAATTCGGCGGGAAGCCCGGCTATGAGGTCCTCGAGCCGCAACCGTTTTCGTGGTTGACACGAGGACCGATTCCGTCGATGACTTCGCAGCAGCCGCCGCGGATCAGCCGGGTTGAAGGGGTGGAGATTCCGGGCCGCGACTTCATGAAGGCGGTCTTCGCCCTGAACCCCGGGGAGTTCGGCGTCGCGATGAACAATCCCGAGACGGTCGTCTATGCCGTGGAAATGGTGGAACTGCAGCCGTCGGCGCGAGCCCTCTGGGAGCTGTTCCGGCTCGACGACTTCGGCAAATACGCCGACGCCGCCTTGGGCGACCAGCGCGAGCGCATTTCCGCCTGGCGGACGAGTCTCGAACAAGAAGCGGGACTGAAGTGGGAGCGCAAGCCCCATCCCTATAGGCCTTCCCGCTAAGGACGGAAGGGGCGGTCCGGAACTTCGACGTCGCGTCGCGCTCCGTTGGCCGGGACGGCGTTCAATATGCCACGAGCACCGATTCGATCGCCTCTTGCAGCGTTCGGCCGCTATAAGGCTTCGGCAGCAAGACGGCGCCGGTCCCCTCGGGCAGCGCGTCGGTCGCGGTTCCGCGGCCGGTCGCGAAGATCACCGGCGCGTCGCCGCCGATTTCGCGAATCCGTTCATAGGCGGCCGGACCGGTCATCTCGGGCATGAGAACGTCGAAGAAGAGAAGGTCGATCTCGTCCCGGTGCGATTGATATCTCTTCACCGCTTCCAAACCGTTTCCGGCCGTGATCGCGCGGATTCCCAGATTTCGCAACGCGGCTTGGGCGAATTCGAGGACCGCCGGATCGTCTTCGGCGACCAAAGCGGTCACCCGGCTCGTCGCCGGGGCGACGATACGAGCCTCCACCGTGCGTCCCGCTTCCGAAGCCGACCGCGTTCCGTCGACGTCGATTCGCGCCGGAAGGTAGACGTGAAAAGTAGCGCCGCTTCCCGGCGGACTCTCCAGGCGAATCGCGCCGCGGTGATGTTCGACGATCCCGTGCACGGCGGAGAGTCCCAGTCCGGTCCCTTTGCCGATTTCCTTCGTCGTGAAGAACGGTTCGAAGATTTTCTCGTGGACCTCGGGAGCGACGCCGGGGCCGTCGTCTTCGACGGAAACCACGGCGTATTCACCGGGGACGACCTGAAGCATCTCGGCCGCTTCCTCGCCAAGCGTTTCACGGCGCAGGCGGATTCGGATGAGGCCGTCGCGCGGACCGATCGCGTCGCGCGCGTTGATGCAGAGGTTCATCAGGACCTGCCGCAACTGTCCTTCATCGGCGGGAATCACGATGCGCTCGTCGTCGCGGATGAAGTCGAGCCGGATGTTCTCTCCCAGGACTCGGCAGAGCATGTCCCGCATCCCCTTGACGATCTCGCCAAGTTCCACCGGCAAGCTCCTGGGGGCCTCCTTGTGGCTGAACTGGAGCAGTTGCCGGACCAGTTCGGTCCCGCGGCGCGAGGCGCTGAAGACCGCGTCAAGATACTCGTCGGCGGCCTCTTGATCCTTGACGACCTCCTTGAGCAGTTCGCCGTACCCCGATATGACTTGGAGCAGGTTGTTGAACTC